>DASWEU010000099.1:0-16125 GCA_036394595.1 Burkholderiales bacterium
TCTCGGTCGCCACGCACAAGCCGCAGGTCTACATCGATCTTTCCGGCTGGTCGCCGAAGTACTTCCCGCCGATCCTGGTGCAGTACATCAACACGCTGCTCAAAGACAAGGTGCTGTTCGGCTCCGACTATCCGGTGCTGAGCCCGGAACGCTGGATGGAAGATTTCGCCAAGCTGCAGATAAAGCCCGAAGTTCGGCCGCTGGTGATGAAGATGAACGCGGCGAAGCTTTTGAAGCTCTAACGGGCATGCCGGTCAAGCAGGAAATCCACGAAGGTATTGTCCCGGTCAGAGTTTTTACCGAGGACTTCGATCCGAAGACGCGTCAGCAACTCGTCAACGTCTCCAAGTTGCCGATTGTCCACCACCACGTCGCTGCCATGCCCGACTGTCATCTCGGCATCGGCGCCACGGTGGGCTCCGTCATTCCCACTCTGAAGGCGATTATTCCTTCGGCTGTCGGCGTCGACATTGGTTGCGGGATGGTTGCCTGCAAATTGTCTTTGAGAAGCGAAGATCTGGACGAGCCTTCCCTGAAGAAGATTTTTGGACAGATTTCGCGCGATATTCCGGTCGGATTCGAGCAACATGACAGAGCGCTGCCGGGCGCGGCCAAACCGTTCCAGAAGGGACTGCAGCGCATCCTCGACCAGCATCCCGACGTGCAAAAGCGGGTCGGCAAGCATTCCGACTGGACGCGGCAGATGGGCACGCTGGGCGGCGGCAATCACTTCATCGAGGTCTGCCTCGATGAGGCCGGCGCGGTTTGGGTGATGCTGCATTCGGGAAGCCGCGGCATCGGCAATGCGATCGGCACTTATTTCATCGCACTGGCGAAGAAGGACGCGGAACGAATCCAGCTGCAGCTGCCCGACCGCGACCTGGCCTACTTCCCGGAAGGCGCGCAGCACTTCGACGACTACGTCGAGGCAGTCGGCTGGGCGCAGGACTACGCGCGCGCCAATCGCGCCGAGATGGCGGAGCTGGTGCTCGACGCCATGCGGCGCCACCTGCCGTCGTTCGGCGTCATCGGCGCCGCGGTCAACTGCCACCACAACTACGTCGAGCGCGAGACGCACTACGGCGAGGCGGTCTGGCTCACGCGCAAGGGCGCGATCCGCGCGCGCGCCGGCGAGCTCGGCATCATTCCGGGCAGCATGGGGGCGAGGAGCTACATCGTGCGCGGCAAGGGATCGGCCGAGAGCTTCCAGTCCTGCGCGCACGGCGCGGGGCGTCGCATGAGCCGCAATGCGGCGCAAAAGAAATTTTCCATTCATGATCTTCAGCTTCAAACCGAAGGCGTCATCTGCAGAAAGGACAAGGGCGTCTTGGACGAGATTCCGGGCGCCTACAAGGACATCGACGAAGTGATGGCGAACCAAACCGACCTGGTCGAGGTCGTACACACGTTGAAGCAGGTCCTCTGCGTCAAGGGCTGATGATGATTACCCGCCGTACATTGCTCGGTGCCGCGATCCTTGTTCCGCTCGAAGGGCTTGCCCAGACCTGCGGCAAATTGACCGACCCGCAAACGGAAGGACCGTTCTTCAAGACGAAATCCCCACAAAGGATTTCTCTTCTTGAAAAAGGAGCCCCAAGCAGCCTCGTCGTTACCGGCATCGTGCTTTCGGCACAGTGCAAGCCGGTCGCCGGGGCGCTGCTCGACTTCTGGCATTCGGACGAGGAGGGCGCCTACGACAACCGCGGCTTCCGCTACCGCGGCCACCAGTTTGCCGATGCGCAGGGGCGCTATCGCCTCGAGACCATCGTCCCGGCGCTTTACCCGGGTCGCACGCGCCACATCCACGTCAAGGTACAGGCGCCGGGCCGCCGCGTGCTCACCACGCAGCTCTACTTCGCGGGCGAGCCGGGCAACGCGCGCGACGGGCTGTTCGAGCCCGGGCTGGTGATGCGCATGTCCAAGCCCGGCGAGGGCCGTTTTGACTTCGTCGTCGAAGCCTAGCGGCGGCCGTCGTACCAGGCGAAGCACTCTTCGCGCCGGCGCAACGCCTTCCCGCCGGTAACGATTGCTCTAAACAGGATTGAGAGCAATTCGCGCCAGCTGTAGAGCCGCGCCTTGCGGCCGCTGGTGAGCAGCGGATGGCGGTGGAGAATCGTCATCTTTCCCAGCCGCTTGAGGCGGCGCGAGAAGTCGATCTCCTCCGCGGCATAAAGCGCTTCGTTGAATCCGCCCAGCTCGCGAAAGGCCGTGGCGCGGCAGAAGATGAACGAGCCGGCCGCCCAGTGCATCGCGCGGCTTACCCGGTTCCACATCCACACCGCCAGCCGTGCGAACCGATCGTCGCTCTCCATCTGCACCGTGCAGCCGCCACCCAGGATTTCTCCGCTTTTCAGGAAACCGTTCATCTCCAGAAAAAGCGCCCGGCTGGGAAACGAATCCGCATCGACAAAGACCAGCCATTCGCCAGTAGCGTGCGCTGCGCCGGCGTTGCGCGCGCGGGCGATCTGGTTGACGGGCTCGAAGACCACGGCCGCACCCGCATTGCGCGCGATTTCGGCGGTGCCGTCGGTCGAGTTGTTGTCGCAGACGATCAGCTCGATGTCGCAATCGAGCGCGCCGGCGGCCGCGCGGATGCAGCCCAGCGTTTCGCCCAGCAGCTTTTCTTCGTTGAAGGCCGGGACGACGATCGAAAGCTTCAACCGCCGCGCGCCCAGAGCAACAGGGCGCCGGCGATGATTGCCGGCAGTGCCTGCACCCAGAAGATCTTGCGGCTGACGGTCGCCGCGCCATACGCCCCGGCAACGATCACGCAGGCGAGAAAGAAGAACTTCACCGCATCGCCCGGCGCGCCGAGCCACAGCCCCCACGCCAGGCCCGCGGCGAGAAAGCCGTTGTACAGGCCCTGGTTGGCGGCCAGCGTCTTCGACGCGGCGGAGTACTCGGGCGTCATGCCGAAGCTGCGCCGGCCGTAGGGCTTGTCCCAGAGGAACATCTCGAGCACGAGGAAGTACGCGTGCAGCAGCGCCACAATCGCGACAAGAATCTCAGCGGCGACACGCATATAATCTCCTCTTTACCGATTCTAGCGCCAGCCGAATGACTTACGTCGTCACCGAAGACTGCATCAAGTGCAAGCACATGGACTGCATCGAGGTCTGCCCCGTGGACTGCTTCTACGAGGGCGAGAACATGGTGGTGATCCACCCCGACGAATGCATCGACTGCGGCGTGTGCGAGCCCGAATGCCCGCCCAATGCCATCCTGCCCGACTCGGACGGCAAGGCCGAGAAGTGGCTGAAACTCAATGCCGAGTACGCGGTCAAATGGCCCAACATCACTCGCAAGGGCACGCCGCCGCCTGACGCGGATGCCTGGAAGGGCGTAGAGGGCAAGTATGCAAAGTACTTCACGCCGGAGCCCGGCAAGGGCGAGTAGCAGCCGATCCGGCCCGGCTCCCGCTGGCGCGCGCCGCAGCGGCCGCAGAGCCGGTCCCGCGCCCCGATCGGGGCGCTGCAATTCCAGCAGCGACGGAGGTCGGCCATGAGACTCATCTTAGCCCTCGCGTTTGCGCTCGCCGCTTCGGCTCACGCCGACAACCTGCCGAAGCTCTCCGGTCTGGGCAAGCCGGCCGAGACTCGCCCCGGCCCAAACGGCGGAAGCGTCAAGTACTACCCGCAGCTGCCCTGGGGCCACGTCACTTATGCCGCGCGCTATGACGCCAGCGGCAAGCTGATCTCCTACGAGCAGATCCTTACCGAGAAAAACATCGCCAAGGTCGTGAAGGACAAGACGCAGATGAAGGAAGTGCGTGACCTGCTCGGCCCGCCGTGGCAGCCGGAGACCTATCCGCTCTCCAAGCTGACGGCCTGGACCTACCCGATGAGGATTGCAGGCGACCCTACTCCCAAGTGGTTCGTGGTGCAGATGACGCCCGACGGCGTGGTGCGCGACACGAAACTGATGAACGACCCGCAGTTCGACCAGCCCTGGGGCTTCCGCCGCCGCTAGACCAGCTTGCGCAGCTCGGTCTTCAGCACCTTGCCGTAATTGTTCTTCGGCAGCGCGTCGACAAAGCGGTATTCCTTCGGCCGCTTGAATCGAGCGATGTTGGCCAGACAAAGGGAATCTAGTTCTTCTTCTTTTACATCCGATTTTTTTACGATAAAGGCGACGACGGCCTCTCCCCACTCCTCATGGGGACGGCCGACGACCGAGCATTCGGCGACCGCTGGGTGGCGTAGCAGCACTTCCTCTATTTCGCGCGGATAGATGTTGCTGCCGCCCGAGATGATCATGTCCTTGGAGCGGTCCTTGATGGTGAGGTAGCCGGCGGCGTCCATGCTGCCGACGTCGCCGGTGTGCAGCCAGCCGCCGCGCAGCGTTTGTTCGGTGGCCGCCGGATTCTTCCAGTAGCCGGCCATCACGCAGTCCGAGCGCGTGACGATCTCGCCGGCCTCGCCGCTGGGGAGCTCTTCATCCTTTTCGTTGAAGACCTTCACGTCGACGCCCGTACGCGCAATGCCGCAAGTCTCCAGATTGGCGCGACGGGAATGATTTTCCTGCGAGAGTCCCGTGATCGTCATCGGCGCCTCGCCCTGGCCGTAGAGCTGGTACAGCCTCGGCCCGAACAGCTCGATGGCGCGCAGCGCGTCGGCGACGTACATCGGCGCGCCGCCGTAGATGAGGGTCTTCAGGCCGCTCGGCGCGCGCGCCGCCGGGCTTGCCAGCAGCCGCACCACCATGGTCGGCGCGGCAAAGAACGACGTACCCGGCCAGTGCTCGAGCAGCGCGAAAATTTCGTCGGGCTCGAAATGGCCGCTCTCCGGGATCACATTCACCGCGCCGGCGGCAAAGTGGGGCACGCCGTAGGCGCCGGAGCCGTGCGACAGCGGCGCGGCATGCAGGATCGCATCGGTCGGTGCGAGCTTGTCGATGTCGGAGAAATAGGCCTGCGTCTCGAACAGGATATTGCGATGCGTGAGCATCGCGCCCTTGGGCTGGCCGGTCGTGCCGCTCGTATAGAAGAGCCAGGCGACGTCGTCAGGGTTGACGTCGGCAGGGGATTCCGGCTCTCCATAAATATCTTTTAAGTTGAGAATCGAAATGCCATCCACGCTGGATTCCAGGTCCGGCGTGACAAAACAGCGCTTTGCCCCGGCGTTCTCGATGATGTAGGCGAACTCCTTGGCGTGCAGCTTGGCGTTGATCGGCACCGCCGTGAGCCCGGCATGCCAGCAGGCGAACAGGATCTCGTAGTACTCGGGGCAATTGCGCATGGCAAGCGCTACACGGTCCCCGGCTTTCAATGAAAATCTTTTTCTGAAACCGGAAGCGAGGCGTTGCACGCGAAGTGCCAGCTCGCCGTAAGTCAGGACGACCTTTGTCCCGACCGCGAGGGCCGGCCGCTCAGGCTGCGAGCGGGCGTTGCGCAGCAGTAGATGAACGAGATTCATCGATGCCGAAGAGCGTCATCGCGTTGCGGGTGGTCTCGGCGGCGACCTCCTGCGCCGGGCGCCCCAGCGCGCGCGCCACCGTGGCGACGATGTGAGGCAGGAACGCCGGCTCGTTGCGCCGCGCTTTGGGCTGGGGCCGCATGTCGCGCGGCGTGAGGTAGGGCGCGTCGGTCTCGACCAGCAGGCGGTCGCGCGGGATATCGCGCACCAGCTCCAGCAGGTGCCGCCCGCGGCGCTCGTCGCAGATCCAGCCGGTGATGCCGACGTAGAGGCCGAGGTCGAGATAGGCGCGAAGCTCGTCCTTCTGTCCGGTGAAACAATGGGCGACGGCTTTCGAGATTTTTAATGATTTCAGAATTTCAGCGAATCGAGGAAAGGCATCCCTGGAATGAAGAAACAAGGGCTTTCCGATTTCAATAGAAAGTTCCGCCTGCTTGACGAACCATTTCTCCTGATCCGGGTGCGGCGAGTAGTTGCGGTTGAAGTCGAGGCCGCATTCCCCGATCGCGACCACGTCGGGATGAGCCGCCATGCTTTTCAAAGCTTCGATCGTGCTGTCATCACACTCGCGCGCGTGATGCGGGTGGACGCCGGCGGTGCAGGGCAGGCCGAGGGAGAGGGCCTTGCGGCTTTCGTCGATGGTGGTACCGGTGACGATGACCGTAATGACGCCGGCAGCACGGGCGCGCTGCAGGACCTGCGCGCGATCCGCGTCGAACGCCGGGTGCGTGAGGTTGGCGCCGATGTCGATCACGGCAGCTTCTTCAGCCGGTAGAGGAGTTCGAGCGCTTCGCGAGGCGAGAGTTCGTCTGGGTTTGTCTTTTGAAGTTCGTCACGCAATAAATCCGTTTCAGGCTCGGGCGCAACTTCCTTGACCGACGCAAAAAGATCGTTCTGGTTGCCGCGCGTAATGCTCGATTCCTCGAGCAGCTGCAGGTATTTCTTCGCCTGCCGGACGACCGCCTTCGGCACGCCGGCGAGACCCGCCACCTGCAGGCCGTAGCTCTGGCTCGCCGGGCCTTCCTCCACCGCGTGCAGGAACACCACGCTGTCCTTGTGCTCGACGGCGTCGAGGTGGATGTTGGCCGCGTCCTTGTGATCGAGCGCCAGGCGGGTCAGTTCGAAATAATGGGTCGCGAACAAAGTGAGAGAGGTATTTTTTTTGATCAAGAATTCTGCAATGGCCCAGGCCAGCGCGAGCCCATCGAACGTCGATGTGCCGCGGCCGACCTCGTCCATCAGCACCAGGCTCTTTGCCGTGGCGTTGTGCAGGATGGCGGCGCTCTCGGTCATCTCGACCATGAAGGTGGAGCGCCCGCCGGCGAGGTCGTCGGCCGCGCCGATGCGCGTGAAAATCTGGTCGATCGGCCCGAGGCGGGCCGCGCGCGCCGGCACGAAGGCGCCGATGTGCGCCAGCAGCGCGATCAGCGCCACCTGCCGCATGTAGGTCGACTTGCCGCCCATGTTCGGCCCGGTGATCAGGAGCAGCCGCCGCGCCGGCGACAGGCGGCAGTCGTTGGCGATGAAATTCTCGATCTGCGCCTCGACCACCGGGTGGCGCCCACCCTCGATCTCGATACAGATATCTGGCACGAACTGCGGGCGGGCATAGTTTCTCTTCGCCGCAACCGAAGCAAAAGCGGACAGCACGTCAGCCTGAGCCAGGGCCCTGGCGATCTGCTGCAGGGTTTTCAGGAAAACCTGCAATTCCGCCAGGACCTGGTCGAAAAGGCTTTTCTCCAGCGCGAGGGCGCGATCGCGCGCCGAGAGCGCCTTGTCCTCGAAGGTCTTGAGCTCCGGGGTGATGTAGCGCTCGGCGTTCTTCAGCGTCTGGCGGCGGCGATAGTCGTCGGGCACCTTGCCGGCGTGCGAGTTGGTGATTTCGATGTAGTAGCCATGCACGCTGTTGTACGCAACCCGGAGGTTTGGAATTCCCGTCCTTTCTTTTTCTCTTTTTTCCAATGCAATCAAGAAATCACCGGCGTTCGATTGCAGGCCGCGCAATTCGTCGAGGTCAGCGCTGTAGCCAGCGGCGATCACGCCGCCGTCGATCACGCGGGCGGCGGGCTCCGGATGGATTGCCCGCTCGAGGAGGTCAACGCATTGCGTCGGTGTCGAAAGATCGTTCTTCAATTCATCGAGCAACGACGAAGCCGGCAAGCTATCCCGCAGGCTCGGCAGCAGCTGCAGGCTTTCGCGCAGGCCGGCGAGCTCGCGCGGGCGGACGTTCTTCAGGGCGATGCGGGCGGTGATGCGCTCCACATCCGAAAGATTTTTCAATATTTTCCGGGTTGCGGTTTCCTTGCCCAGAAAGGCTTGCACCGCATCCTGTCTGCGCTCCAGTTCCTGGTGGTCGCGCAGCGGGTGGTGCAGCCAGTGACGCAGCAGCCGGCTGCCCATGCCGCTGGCACAGTCGTCGAGCAGCGAGAAGAGGGTCGGCGCCGGCTCGCCGCGCAGGGTCTCCGTAAGCTCGAGGTTGCGGCGCGTGGCGGCGTCGAGGCGCAGGTACTCGCCGGCGCGCTCGGCCCGCACCGCGCTCACGTGCGCGAGCGCCTGGCCTTGCGTCTTGGCGGCGTAATCGAGCAGCGCGCCACAGGCGCCGATGGCGAGCGTCATGTCGTCGCAGCCGTAGCCGGCGAGGGAAGCCGCGCCAAGTTGCTTCAGGAGTCTCTGCTTGCCGGCCTGGATGTCGAAGTTCCAGGGTGGTAGACGAGTCGTGAAAAACCCCTGAATTTCAATGTCGGACACCAGAATCTCCGCGGGCGCGATGCGCCGCAGTTCGTTCTCGAGCACCTGCGGGGCAATTTCCGAGATGCGCAGATCCCCCGAGGCGAGGGAGAGCCAGGCTAATCCGACGGTGGAGGCATTTTTTGAAAGAGCCAGAAGAACGTTGTCGGATTTCTCGTCGAGAAGCTCCGCATCCGTCAGCGTGCCGGGCGTGACGATACGCGTCACCTGCCGGTCCACCGGGCCTTTGGCGGTTGCCGGGTCGCCGATCTGCTCAGCGATCGCCACCGACTCGCCCAGCTTCACCAGCTTCGCGAGGTAGCTCTCCACCGAGTGCGCCGGCACGCCGGCCATCTTCACCGGCTCGCCGGCGGAAGCGCCGCGTGAGGTGAGCGTGAGATCGAGCAGGCGCGACGCCTTTTCGGCGTCGTCGTAGAACAGCTCGTAGAAATCGCCCATCCGGTAGAACACCAGGATGTCCGGATGCTCGCCCTTGATCCGCAGGTACTGCTGCATTACCGGCGTGTGCTCGGCCGCGCTCATTTCACCGCTTCAGCGCCTCCAGCAGGGCGGTAAATATTTTCGGCGTGCCGGCGGCGATGTCGCCCGATTGCAGGTAGGTCTGCTCGCCCTGCAGGTCGCCGACCAGGCCGCCGGACTCCTGCACCAGCAGCGCGCCGGCCGCCATGTCCCAGGGCGAGAGTCCCATTTCCCAGAAGGCGTCCAGCCGGCCGCAAGCGACGTAGGCAAGATCGAGCGCTGCCGCTCCGGCCCGCCGCACGCCGGAGGAGCTTTTCATCATTTCGACCAGCTGCTTCGTATATAGATCGATGCGCGACAGTTCCTTGAACGGAAAACCCGTGCCCACCAGCGCCTCGCCGAGGCGAGCGCATTTCGATACCCGGATGCGGCGGTCGTTGAGGAAGGCGCCGCGTCCCTTGGAGGCGGTGAACAGCTCGTTCTTCAGCGGGTCGTAGATCACGGCATGGGCGGCCGCGCCGCGGTGCTGCACGCCGATCGAGACGCAGTACTGCGGGAAGCCGTGGATGAAATTGGTGGTGCCGTCGAGCGGGTCGATCACCCAGACGTACTCGGCGTCGGCGGCCTGCGCGCCCGATTCCTCGGCGAGGAAGCCATGGTCGGGGTAGGCCTTGCGCACCACCTCGATGATCGCCTCCTCGGCGGCGCGGTCGATCTGGGTAACGAAGTCGTTGGCGCGCTTGGCGCGCACCTCGATGCCGCCGCCGAGCGCCGCGCGGTTCATGATCGATCCGGCGCGGCGGGCGGCGCGGACCGCGATGTTCAGCATCGGATGCATGGGAGCCGCGCATTTTACGGCGGTTAGACTGTGGGGATGGCGCCTATTCGAATCGTCCTCTGCCGCCCAAGCCATCCCGGCAATATCGGCGCCGCCGCGCGCGCGATGAAAACCATGGGCATCACCGACCTGCGCCTGGTCGCGCCCGAGCGCTGGCCGGCGAAGGAAGACCAGTGGATGGCCACCCATGCGCAGGACATTCTTGAAAAAGCCGTCATTGAAAAAGATCTTCTTGCAGCAATTCAGGACTGCACCGCTGCTTTCGCACTAACTGCACGGCCGCGCGAATGGTCGCCTCAGGTGCTTGACGCGCGCGCCGCGGCGGCGCGCGCGGCGCAGCTTGACGGCGAGGTCGCTTTCGTCTTCGGCAACGAGGAGGCGGGGCTGACCAACGAGGAAATGTTCGCCTGCCAGTTCCTGGTCCACATCCCGGCCAATCCGGAGTTCAGCTCGCTCAATCTGGCGCAAGCCGTGCAAGTGGTCGCCTACGAGCTTTTCATGACTAAAAATCCGGTCGTGAAAGGACGGAGGGAAAAGCTCGCCACCGTCAGAGACATCGAAGGTTTGTACGAGCACCTGGAGCGTGCCGCCGTCAAAAGCGGATTCCACGTGCCGGAGCACGGCTCGCGCCTGCCGGAGCGGCTGCGGCGCCTGTTTTCCCGCGTCCCGGGCCTCGAGCGCGAGGAGGTCAATATCCTGCGGGGGTTGCTGAAAGCCCTGATGGGCAAATAGTTGATCGTTTTAGTAGGGAACCCTAGAATCCTTTCATGTTCAAGAAACTGCGTGGCGACATCGGCTGCATCCTGGAGCGCGACCCGGCGGCCCGCTCGGCCTGGGAAGTGCTGACCTGCTATCCAGGCCTGCATGCCATCTATATCCACAAGCTAGCGCACTGGTTCTGGCGCAACGGCCTGCGTTGGCTCGGGCGCTTCACTTCGCACATCGGGCGCTGGCTGACCGGCATCGAGATCCACCCCGGAGCGAAGATCGGCAGCTGCGTATTCATCGACCACGGCATGGGCGTCGTGATTGGCGAGACGGCGGAAATCGGCGACGGCTGCACCATCTACCAGGGCGTGACGCTCGGCGGCACCTCGCTCTACCGCGGAGAGAAACGGCACCCGACGCTCGGCGACGGCGTGGTGGTGGGCGCTGGCGCCAAGGTTCTCGGCGGCTTCACGGTAGGTACAGGCGCACGAATCGGCTCGAACGCAGTCGTGGTGAAGGAAGTGCCGGCCGGCGCATCCGTGGTCGGCATTCCGGGACGCATCGTCAGCGATCCCGACGCGCGCCAGGAGGCACGCTTTTCTGCCTACGCCGTGGTGCAAGAGAACGACGACCCCTATGCCAAGGCAATCCAGTCCCTGGTCGAGCATTCCCAGGAGCTGGAACGGGCCCTGAAAGCCCTCAGCGAGAAGCTTGAGGGAATAGAGAAAGATAAGCAAAAAGAGCACCTTAGAGCGGTCAAGTAATTCTTGATCGTTTCTGTCGGAATTGGGTATACTTGACCAGTTCAATCAAGTATTGGAAACCCTCTCATGAGGCTAACAACCAAGGGCAGGTTCGCCGTGACGGCGATGGTGGACTTGGCGATGCGCCAGAACCGCGGCCCGGTGACGCTTTCCGCGATCAGCGAGCGCCAGCACATCTCGCTCTCCTACCTCGAGCAGCTGTTCGGCAAGCTGCGCCGGGCGAAGCTCGTCTCCAGCGTGCGCGGGCCGGGCGGCGGATACAACCTGGCGCAGCCACCGCAGGGCGTTACCGTGGCGAGCATCGTCACCGCGGTGGACGAGCCGCTCGACGCGACGCAATGCGGCGGCAAAGAGAACTGCCACGACGAGAAGCGCTGCATGACGCACGACCTCTGGGCCACGCTCAACGAAAAGATGTTCGATTACCTCTCGTCGGTCACGCTGTCTGACCTGGTCGCCCACCAGAGCGGCAAGCCGGTGGCGGTGATCAAGGATTTCCGCGGCACGGAAAAAGCCGCGGAGAAGGTCGCGGCATGAAGCGGCCGATCTACCTCGACTATTCGGCGACCACGCCGGTGGATCCGCGGGTGGCGGCGAAGATGATTCCGTACCTCACCGAGCACTTCGGCAATCCGGCGAGCCGCTCTCACGCCTTCGGCTGGGAAGCCGAGGAGGCGGTGGAAGAGGCGCGCGGCCATGTCGCGGCGCTGATCGGCGCCGACCCGAAGGAGATCGTCTGGACGTCGGGCGCGACCGAGGGCAACAACCTCGCCATCAAGGGCGCGGCGCAGTTCTACAAGACCAAGGGAAGACACCTCATCACGCAGAAGACCGAGCACAAGGCGGTGCTTGACACCTTCCGCGAGCTCGAGCGCCAGGGGTTTGAAGCGACCTACCTGGAGGTGAAGGAAGACGGAATCATCGACATTGAAGAATTGAAAAAGGCCATCCGGCCCGACACCATCCTGGTCTCCATCATGATGGTGAACAACGAGATCGGCGTCATCCACCCGGTGTGGGAGATCGGCGAGATCTGCCGCGCCAAGGGCATCGTGTTCCACTGCGACGCGGTGCAGGGCGCGGGGCGCGTCGAGATCGACCTGCAGAAGCTCAAGGCCGATCTGCTGACCATCACCGCGCACAAGATCTACGGGCCGAAGGGCATCGGCGCGCTGTACGTGCGCCGCAAGCCGCGCGTGCGCATCGAGGCGCAGATCCACGGCGGCGGGCACGAGCGCGGCTTCCGCTCGGGCACGCTGGCGACGCACCAGATCGTCGGCTTCGGCGAGGCGGCGCGCCTCGCCAGGCTCGAGATGGCCGCCGACAACGAGCGCGTGCGCGCGCTGCGCGACTCGCTGCTGAAGGGCATCCGCGACATCGAAGAGGTGTACGTCAACGGCAGCCTGGAAAAGCGCATTCCGCACAACCTCAACGTCTCGTTCAATTTCGTCGAGGGCGAGTCGCTGATCATGGCGGTGAAGGACATCGCTGTGTCCTCGGGCTCGGCCTGCACTTCGGCCTCGCTCGAGCCCTCGTACGTGCTGCGCGCGCTCGGCCGCTCCGACGAGCTGGCGCACAGCTCGATTCGCTTTTCGCTCGGCCGTTTCACCACCGAGGAAGACGTGCGTTTCGCCGCCGACCTGATCAAGCGCAAGGTGGCGAAGCTGCGCGAGCTTTCACCGCTCTGGGAAATGCACCAAGAGGGAGTTGACCTGAATACCGTCCAATGGGCGGCACACTGAGGTAGAGCCATGGCTTATAGCGACAAAGTACTGGATCACTACGAAAACCCCCGCAACGTCGGCTCCTTCGACAAGGCAGACGACGCTGTCGGCACCGGCATGGTCGGCGCGCCGGCCTGCGGCGACGTGATGAAGCTGCAGATCAGGGTCGGCGCCGACGGGCGCATCGAGGACGCGCGCTTCAAGACCTACGGCTGCGGCTCCGCCATCGCCTCCTCGTCCCTGGTGACCGAGTGGGTCAAGGGCAAGACGCTCGACGAGGCGGCCAGCATCCGCAACACGCAGATCGCGCAGGAGCTGTCGCTGCCGCCGGTCAAGATCCACTGCTCGATCCTGGCCGAGGACGCGATCAAGGCCGCGGTCGAGGACTACAAGAAGAAGCACGCCTGAGGCAATGGCGATCTCGCTCACCGCAAAGGCCGCGGACCACGTCCAGAATTTCCTGCACAAACGCGGGAAGGGCATCGGCCTGCGCGTGGGCGTCAGGACCACCGGCTGCTCGGGCCTCGCCTACAAGCTGGAATTCGTCGACGCGCCGCAGCCGGAGGACCTCGAGTTCGAGAGCCACGGCGTGAAGGTGCTGGTGGACCCCAAGAGCCTGCAGTACATCGACGGCACGGTGCTCGACTACGCGCGCGAGGGCCTCAACGAGGGCTTCAAGTTCGCCAACCCCAACGTCAAGGACGAGTGCGGCTGCGGGGAAAGCTTCAACGTCTAGCAGGTTGCAGAGCCACTTCGACCTGTTCGGACTCGAGACCCGGTATGCGCTGCAGACCGAGGCGCTCGACCAGGCCTACCGCGAAATTCAGACGCGAGTGCACCCTGATCGCTACGCGCAGGCCGGCGACGCCGAGCGGCGCGCCTCGCTGCAGCTGACTACGCGCGTGAACGAGGCCTACCGCACCCTGAAGGACCCGGTGCAGCGCGCCAGGCACATCCTCGAGCTCCAGAGCGTCGACGTCGGTTTTGAGACCAATACGCAGATGCCTTCGGAATTCTTGCTGAAGCAGCTCGAATTGCGCGAGGAGCTGGAAGGCGCGGTGCAGGCACGCAATGCCGACCGGCTGGACGCCATTCGGCAAAAGCTCTCCCTGGACGGCAAGGCGATCCAGGCGGAGATCGGCAACCTCATCGACAAGCAGAAGAACTACGCCGCCGCCGTCGAGCCGGTGCGGAAGCTGATGTTCCTCAGCCGCCTGGACGCGGAAATCGACGAGGCGTACGAGGAGATCGCCTAGTGGCGCTGCTGCAGATCTCGGAACCGGGCATGTCGCCGGCGCCGCACGAGCAGCGGCGCGCGGTGGGCATCGACCTCGGCACGACCAACTCGCTGGTGGCGACGGTGCGCAGCGGCGTAGCGACGGTACTGCCGGACGCGCTGGGACGGCCATTGCTGCCTTCCGTTGTGCGCTTCGCGGAAAATAAAAAAGCAGAAGTCGGTTACGCCGCCCAGGTCAAGCAGGCGGAGGACCCCAGGAACACCATCTCCTCGGTGAAGCGCTTCATGGGGCGCGGCGTGAAGGACGTCGCGCACCTGGAGAGCGCGCCCTACGACTTCGTCGATGCCCCCGGCATGCTGCAGCTGCGCACCGCGGCCGGCGTGAAGAGCCCGGTGGAAGTCTCGGCGGAAATCCTGAAAGTCCTGCACGAGAGGGCGAAACAGTCGCTGGGCGGCGAGCTTGCGGGCGCAGTCATCACGGTGCCGGCCTATTTCGACGATGCGCAGCGCCAGGCGACGAAAGACGCGGGGAAAATCGCCGGTTTGAATATTCTCAGATTATTAAATGAGCCTACCGCAGCTGCGATCGCCTACGGCCTGGAAAACGCATCCGAGGGCACCTATGCCGTCTACGACCTCGGTGGCGGCACCTTCGACCTGTCGATCCTGAAATTATCCAAGGGCGTCTTCGAGGTCATTGCGACCAGCGGCGATTCCATGCTGGGCGGCGACGACTTCGACCAGCGCCTGTTCTGCTGGGCGGTGGAGCAGGCCAAGCTCGCGCCGCTGCAGCCGCGCGACATGCGCCTGCTGCAGATCAAGGCGCGCGAAGCCAAGGAGTACCTGAGCTTTCATTCGGAAACCAGCATCGCCGCCAAGCTCTCGACCGGCGAATTCGTCGACGTGAAGATCGACTCGGAGACCTTCTGCAATATCACGCACGCGCTGGTGCAGAAGACGCTCGGCCCGGTGCGCAAGGCGCTGCGCGACGCCGGCCTGACCGTCGAGGACATCAAGGGCGTGGTGATGGTGGGCGGGGCGACGCGCATGCCGCAGGTGCAGCGCGCAGTGGCCGAGTTCTTCCGCCGCGATCCGCTCAACAACCTCGATCCCGACAAGGTCGTGGCGCTCGGCGCGGCGATGCAGGCCGACGTGCTGGCGGGCAACAAGCGGCATGGCGAGGAGTGGCTGCTGCTCGACGTCATCCCGCTCTCGCTCGGCCTGGAGACCATGGGCGGCCTGGTGGAGAAGATCCTGCCGCGCAACAGCACTATCCCGGCGGCGCGCGCGCAGGAATTCACCACCTTCAAGGACGGCCAGAACGGCATGAGCTTCCACGTGGTGCAGGGCGAGCGCGAGCTGGTGAGCGACTGCCGCTCGCTCGCGCGTTTCGAGCTCAAGGGCATTCCGCCCATGGTGGCGGGCGCCGCGCGCATCCGCGTCGGCTTCCAGGTCGATGCCGACGGCTTGCTCTCGGTACAGGCCAAAGAGCAATCGACCGGCGTCGAGGCCTCGGTGATCGTCAAGCCGTCCTACGGCCTCGCCGACGCCGACGTCGAGCGCATGCTGCGCGATTCGTTCGACCACGCCAACCAGGACATGCACGCCCGCGCGCTCGCCGAGCACCGCGTTGACGGACAAAGGTTGATCGAAGCGACACGGTCTGCGTTGGATGCCGACGCTTCTCTGCTTTCCACAGAGGAAACTTCGATTATTCAGACTGCGATCCAAGATCTCGAAAAACTGTTGCCGACGAACGACCATCGGGCAATCAAGAAGGCGGCCGACGCGCTCAACCGCGCGACCGACGAGTTTGCCGCGCGGCGCATGGACGCCGGGGTACGCAAGGTGCTCGCCGGCCGCAAGATCGGCAGTCTCTGATGCCGCGCGTCAAGGTCCTGCCGCATGCCGCGCTATGTCCGGATGGCGCAGTTTTGAATGTCGAAGCTGGAAAATCCATTTGCGACGCGCTGCTGGAAAACCACGTCGACATCGAGCATGCCTGCGAGAAGTCCTGCGCCTGCACCACCTGCCATGTCATCCTGCGCGAGGGCTTCGGCTCGCTCGAGGCCGCCGAGGAGAAAGAGGAAGACCTGCTCGACAAGGCCTGGGGGCTGGAGGCGACCTCGAGGCTATCGTGCCAGACGCGGGTCGCCGACGCGGACCTGACGATCGAAATCCCCAAATACACCATCAACTACGAGCGCGAAGGCGGCGCGAAGAAGCCATGAAG
>DASWEU010000100.1:0-7117 GCA_036394595.1 Burkholderiales bacterium
GAATCTTTTTCACAATGAAAAACTGGCCGAGGCACGTCTCGCAATACCTGAGACGCCCGAATCCATCGACATCGGCCTGAAGAACCGCCACACCACCGCGCGTCTCGCCTGGGAGCCGCGCCTGCATGATCCTTTCCTGCCGAAGTGGCTGCACCGCGTCGACGTACCGGTGAAAGTGATTTGGGGCAGGCAGGACCGGATTCTTCCGGTTGGGTTTGTTGATTTTTATAAAAAAGCATTTCCGAAAGCCGAAATCGACATTTTCGAAAACTGCGGCCACCTGCCGCACGCCGAAAGGGCCGATCAGTTCTGCGATAGCGTGGTCCGGTTCGCGTGCAAATAATCCTTTTCCACCTGATGCCGTATGCCGACGTCGACCTCGAGGCGGCGCGCAAGCACGGCACGGTGTGGGGCCTGTCCAACCGGCACTACGACGCGCAGAAGGCGCACAAGCTTTATAACCGCTACCTCGACGAGCTGGAGTACGGCGAGGAGCTGGGCTTCGACGGCATCTCGGTCAACGAGCATCACCAGACGGCCTACGGCATGATGCCTTCGCCGATCGTCACGGCATCCGCTCTGGCGCGCAGAACCAAAAAAGTAAAAA
Organism: Burkholderiales bacterium; assembly: GCA_036394595.1. Taxonomy (GTDB): domain Bacteria; phylum Pseudomonadota; class Gammaproteobacteria; order Burkholderiales; family SG8-39; genus SCGC-AG-212-J23. Next base: position 608 of record DASWEU010000100.1, read on the forward strand.
TCGCGATCCTCGGCAGCGCGCTGCCGCTGCGCTCGCACCCGATGATGGTGGCCGAAGAGCACGCCATGATCGACGTCATCAGCGGCGGCCGCCTGATCAGCGGCTTCGTGCGCGGCATCGGCGCCGAGTACCACACCTTCGGCGTCAACCCGACCATCTCGCATGACCGCTTCCACGAGGCGCACGACCTGATCGTGCGCGCCTGGACCGAGAAGGGGCCGTTCTCCTTCGAAGGCCACCACTACCGCGTCAACTACGTCAACCTCTGGCCGCAGCCGCTGCAAAAGCCCCATCCGCCGATCTGGATCCCGTCGCAGGGCAGCAAGGAAACCATCGACTGGGCGGCGCACCCGGACCGGCGCTACACCTACCTGCAGACCTTCAGCCCGGCGAAGGTGGTGGCGCGCTATCTCAAGATGTACCGCGACACCTGCCAGGGCTTCGGCTATACAGCCAAGGATAGCCAGCTGGGCTGGTCAATTCCGATTTACGTCGGGAAAACCGACGATGAGGCGAGGCGCGAGGCCAAAGTCCATTTCGAGAATTTCAGGAACGTCTTCGTCCGCATGCCGCTCGAGATGCTGCTGCCGCCGGGCTACACGTCGCGCGAGTCGCTGAAGAACGTGATGAAAGCCAAGGCGCAGATGTTCGGCGACGTCACCATCGACCAGGCCATCGAACTGGGCCTGTTCGTCTGCGGCAGCCCGCAAACGGTCCTGAAGACGTTCAAGAACCACTGGAACGAAATGCGCTTCGGCAACCTGCTGGTGTCCTGCCAGTTCGGCACCCTGCCCGCCGACCTCACGCGCAAGAACATGGAGCTGTTCGCGCGCGAGGTAATGCCCCAGTTGCAGGCGCTCGGCTAGGGAATTGCCCCCGCTGGTCCGGCACTGCCGCAATCAGGGCACGGCGTTGAACGATTGCTTGAGCTGCTGGTGCGCCTGCGAGGCCCACTGCAGACGCTCGCGGATGTACTTGGCGTTCTGCGGATTCTGGCCCAGATTCTTGTTGCTCCAGGGGCCCTCCTCGATGCGCTCGAGTTTGATCGGCTCCAGGCCCTCGGCTTCCGGGTTGTGGAAGACCGTCAGCAGGACGCGGCGCTTGGTATTCGAGAGCACGAACCAGGTGTCGAGCACGGCCTCGGTAGTGAAACTGAGGCCTTGTGCCTCCAAATCGCCGCGAAGCGCCTTGCCGACGCCGGTGTTGCCGATATTTTCCGTTAGTCCCTTGACGGTCACTATCGCGCTCGACCAGCAGGACTGCTCGCCGAAATCCTCGTTCTTTTCGGTGTTGCCGCGCATCATGCGCCGTGTGCAGACACGGCTGGCGGGATAGCCCACGCCGTTGCCGGTGTTGCTGTAGCTGGCAATCAGGACCGCCGCGACGAGCTTGCCGGACTCGAGCACCAGGCCGACATCTCTTCCGCTGGCGAGAGGAACGTCAGCCGCAACGCGCCACTCGCCCGGCGGCAGTGGAATGCGCAGTTCGCCCAGCGTCATCTCATTCGTGTGGCGTGTGCCGAATTTCGCCTCGGCAGGCATCGCCCCGCTACCCGTGGCGAGGGAAGGATCGGCGGTAATGGCACGCAGCGGCGGGGAACCGGCCGCAGGCGCTGTGGCGACCGTTGGCGCGGCAGGTGCGAAACCTGAGCGCTGCGGCATGGCCACCTTCGGCAGCGGATCATGGCCCGGCGACGCGGGTTTGGAAGCTGTGGCGGGCGCTGCGCTATCGCGCAGCTTCGCCGTGCTGAAGCTCGCGACCGGCGGGGCGGGCGCGACCGGTGCAGGACCGGCGAGAATCGCCAGTGCAGCGAGGATGGTGGCTGCCGCGGCGCTGCTGGCGAGAAATATCCAAGCCGGTGCGTTGGCGAGCGGCCGCGTACCGGTGGTCACGGCCTGGTGTCGTCGGCGGGCTCGGCCACGATGCCGTGAGGCGTCGAGAGCAGACGAACCCGGCGCGTGCCGCGTCCGCGCGCGGCGATCAGGGAATCGGCGATGGACTCCTCGACGGAGCGGATCAAGTCGCGCGACGATGCCGCGGTACCAATACTCTCGAATTTCTTCATCTGCGAGAGGATGATTTCGGGCGCGATGCCGCGCTCGGCGACCTTTAGTCCGTAGTTCCCGATCATCGCCTCGATCTCGAGGGCGCAGACCCGCGCGATGTCCAGGCCGCTCAGGCCGCGGAACATGAAAATTCGGTCGAGGCGGTTGATGACCTCGGGAGCGAAGCCGGCGTCTTTCAGTGCCTGGGTGCTCGCCATGCGGAAGCGGTCCGGGTCGGCGTCGAACTTCGACGCCGCCTCGACCAGCGCGTCAGTCGCCGCGTTGGTGGTCAGCACGAAGATGGCGCGCACCGTGGAAATCTGCTTGCCGTCGGAGGCTTCGGTGATGAAGCCGTCGTTCCAGGCGGTGAGAAAGTTTTTGTGCACTTCCGCGTGCGCCTTCTCGAATTCGTCGAGCAGAACCACGCTCTCGGGTATGTCGCGCAGTCCGGCGGTGAGCTTACCGTAGGAGTCGGACCCGACATAGCCCTTCGAGCTGCCGAAGAGCTGCGTCGCCGCCGAGCCGCCGCGCGAGAACTGTGTCATGTCGAGGTGCAGCAGCTTTCGGTCGAGCTCGACCGCCAGGCGCTTGGCGAGGTAGGTCTTGCCGCTGCCCGGCGGTCCGGCAAAGAGGAATACGCCCACCGGCTTGCCGCGCTGGGTGAGCGCGAGGCGGCGGCGGATTTGCGCCGCCACTTCGTCGCAAACAGCGTCCTGCCCGACCACGCGCGCGCGCAGGCGTTTGGCGAGGTCGGTCGCGTCGATGGCGACGGGTTTCGTCTCTTCGGCGAGGCGCGACTCCAGCGCCTCCTTGTTGGTCAAGCGATCCAGGATGTCCATGAGCCAGCCCCTCGAAGACGGCGCGCCTAGGTGGCCGCGCGCTCGCAGCCAGCCCAGGAAGGCAAATAGCGAGCATACGGCGGCGAAGGCGATCAGGAAAGGCAGCCAAGGATAAAGCGCGTGAAGGACGGCGGCGCCGAAGGCGGTGATCGGCCGCCCGTAGTTGAAGCCGAACTGCGCCATCATGACGATCAGCATCAGCACGATCACCAGGGGCATCCATCGCTGTAGCAGCGAGAGCACGATTCAGAACTTCCCGGCGACCGGCAGGCCGAGCACCTGTCCGACGCTCATGACCGGCAGCTCGAGCGGGCGCCCGGCAATGGCAACGCCGGCGGTGATGCCGCCACCGCCATCGCGCAGGCCGACAATATTGACCACGCCGAGCGGGGGAATCGGCACGGCAATAGTCAGCGGGGCCTTGGCTAGCGTCACGTCGATCTCGTAGCCGGCGGAAACGACGCGCACGACGTCGCCGTCGACAGCATCGGTATCCCAGAGCGTGATCAGTGTCATGCCGATGGGCCGCGCCGCCTTCTCTTCTCCGGCTGGCGCAGCCGCCGGCGCCGCGGACGGTTTCGGCGCCGGCGCCGGTGAAGGCGCCGACAATGCGGTTCGCTCCTCGCGGACGGTGGCAAGCAGCGCTTCTTTTTGCGCCGGAGGGAGCGGCATGTCATGCACGATCTGCTTTTCCTCTTCCTCCGCGGCTACGGCGACCGGAATCAGGGTGAGGCCGGAGATCGCCGCGGCTCGGCGCGCGTTGACTTCGGGCGGTACGCTGTCACCTTTGGCGAGCGGCCACAGCATGTCCAGGCCGGCGCCACCGACCACGGTGACGATACCAATGGTGCCCCACAAGCCCCAGAGTGCCGGCCGCGCCCGGCGGTCTTCCTCCTGGGCTTGCTCATGCGACTGCGCGTTTTCCTCTGGTGTCACGGCCGCGTGGCGATCGAAGCGCTGGCGTCGGTCAAGCGGCCCGCGCCTTGGCCGATTCTTCCTTGATCAGCCGATCGACAATGCCGCGCATGGCGACCCAGGCCTTGTCCTGGCCGAGGCTGATTGCAGGGCTCGGGCCGAAATCCATGTTCTTCTGCTGCGCCTTCACCATGGTCATGTCGTCCATGAAGATGTCGGTGATCTGCTTGGCCAGCATGTCGGCGATCCAGGGCTGGTCGAGCTTGAAGTTGTAGGCCTGGGCGAAGAAGTAGTGCGCGGTCTTCCCGGTCTCGGGCGTGATGGCGTTCAGGTTCCACATGTTGACGCCCTTGCCGCGCTCGCCCTGGCGAATGGGCGTTCCGACCGGCGCCGAGCCGATGTCCAGCTTGACGAAGGAGGGCGGGCCGTAGTGCGTGACCTGCCAGCGGTCGACCTTCATGCCGTCGGGAAAGCCGCCCATCTGCTGGTGGAAGGCCGCCGGCAGGTCGTTCATCAGGTAGCGGGCGACGGTGATGCGGTCGCCCTCGCGCTTCACGTCGAATTCAGAACGCGCGAAGGAATCGGTGCCGAGAGTAGTAGGGTGCAGGAACGGCAGGTGCGTCGTGTCGAGCAGGTTCTCGACCAGCAGCAGGTAGTTCGATTCGACGTGGAGGTAGTTGCCGCCGAAGCGCCACGCAGGGTCGTCCATGAAGTGGAAGTCCTCGATCAGCTTCGGGTCGGCCTTGGCCGGATCGCCCATCCAGATCCAGATCCAGTGGTTCCGCTCGACCACCGGGTAGGCCCGGACGCGCGCGCTGGCGGGAACCATGTCTTGCGAGGGCACCTTGACGCACTTGCCGCTCGTGTCGAACTGCAGGCCGTGATAGGGGCAGGTGACGATGTTGCCGGTGAGCTTGCCCATGGAGAGCTGCGCCTGGCGGTGGCAGCAGCGGTCTTCCAGCGCCACCGGCGTGCCGTCGTCGCGGCGGAAGAAAACGATCGGATCGTCGAGGAGAATGCGGCGCTTCATGGAGCGGGTCACCTCGTGATCCCAAGCCCCGACATACCAGGCGTTACGCACGAACATGGGCTGCTCCTTTCGCAGCCTTCACCTCGAAGGCCAGCAAGCCGATGCCGATTATCCCACCGGCAAGGTTGAGCCAGGCGTTGATCACCGAGGCCTGGAACGGCATCAGGAGCAGCAGGCCCGCCAGGCCGAAGCCGACGCGCATCGGCAGGCGCATCACCCGCATGGCATAGCCGGTGAAGGCGGCGCAGACGAACCAGATGCCGGCGATCGACAGGAACATCACCAGCACGATTTCGCCCCAGTTGCCCCGCATGATCAGCGCCGGCGAGTAGACGAAGAGGAAGGGCACGATGTAGGACGCCCAGCCGAAGCGCATCGCGGTCCAGCCCGCCGCCATGGGATCGGTCTTGGCGATGGTCGCCGCGACGAAGGCCGCGGTCGCGATCGGCGGCGTGATCAGCGACATGATGCCGAAGTAGAGGATGAAGAGGTGCGCCGCCATCGCCGGCACGCCGACCTTCACCAGCGCGGGAGCGACCAGGATGGCGAGCATCACGTACACCGCCAGCGTCGGCAGGCCGAGCCCCAGCACGATATTGGTGACGGCGCAGATGATCAGCAGCAGCAGCAGGTTTTCCGCACCGAGGTTGACGAGGTAGGCGGTCAGCGCAAAGGAAAGGCCGCCGATCTGGAACAGGCCGAGCACGTAGCCGCCGATGGCGCTGATGACGACGATCTCGCACACGCCGATGCCGGTCTCGATCACGGCGTCCCAGATGTCCTTGAGCGTCATGCGCGCGCCGCGGTAGCCGATGAACAACCCCAGCACGATGATGATTGCCGACGCGAGCGTCGCCGACGGCTCGGGCTCCCAGTTCATCCAGAACATGGCGCCGACGACGGCGGCGAACGGCGCGAGGAAAATCCAGCCGGTCTTCAGCACCGCGCGCATCGGCGGAATTTCGCTGCGATCGACCCTGCCGATACCATAGCGCGCGGTCTCCAGGTCGCACTGGATGAAGAGCGCGGTGTAGTAGAGGATCGAGGGCAGCAGCGCGGCGAGCGCCACCTCGCGGTAAGGCACCTGCAGGAAGTCGGCCATGACGAAGGCCACCGCGCCCATCACCGGGGGCATCATCTGCGCGCCGTTGGCGGCGCAGGCCTCGATGGCCGCGGCCAGGCGCGCCGGGATGCCCGAGCGCTTCATCAGCGGGATGGTGACCACGCCGACGGCGAGCGCGCTCGCCGCCGCGATGCCGGAGATGCTGCCGAACAGGCTCGACGCCACCACCGAAATCTTCGCAGCGCCGCCGCGGAAGCGGCCCATCAGGCCCAGTGCGAAATCGTTGAAGAAGCCCGAGCCGCCCGAGCGCGCCAGCAGCTGGCCCATCAGCACGAAGGCGATGACGATGGTGCAGGCGATCTCGAGCACCAGGCCGAGCAGTCCGTTGTTGTCGAAGCTGAGGTAGATGGCGAGCGTCGGCGCTTCCACTTTGTGGGTGCGCAATTCGCCGGGGACCAGGTGGCCGACCAGCACCCAGAGCACCAGCGCGAAGGTGATGACAATCAGCGAATAGCCCGAGGTGCGACGCGTTCCCTCCAGGGTCAGGACGGCGATGACCCCGGCGAGGAGCAGCAACTCCGCGGTGACCGTTGCGGCCTGCGCGGTGAGGCGGGGAAA
>DASWEU010000101.1:0-8402 GCA_036394595.1 Burkholderiales bacterium
CCACCGCCGCGCCGGATCCGAACACCCGCAAGCCGAAATTCACGCCGCCGCCGCTCGCCTGCGATGCGCACTGCCACATCTTCGGCCCGGCGGCGAAATTCCCGTACGACCCGGATTCTTCCTACTGGCCGCCGGATTCGCCGTTTGAAGGACTTCAACGTCTTCACAAGGTATTAGGTTTTGAAAGAGCAGTAATTGTGCACGCGAGCTGCCATGGCCCGGACATGCGCGCCACGCTCGACGGCATCAAGCGGTCTAAAGGAGCGTATCGGGGCACTGCAATCATTGATGCTTCCTACACGGAAAAACAATTCATTGAAATGCACGAAGGTGGAATCCGTGCCGTGCGCTTCAATTTCGTGAAACATCTCGGCGGACGGCCGGATATGGCCTTTTTCAAGAAAACCGTCGACCGGGTGAAAGCAATGGGCTGGCATTTGATCCTGCACCTCGATGCCACGGATCTGGTCGAATTCCGGGACCTGTTCATGAAGATCCCGGTGCCGATGGTGATCGACCACATGGGGCGCGTGAAGGCTGCGGACGGCCTGCAGCAGGAACCATTCAAGATTCTTCTGGGTTTCCTAGAAAATGAGAATTTTTGGGTCAAGGTCTGCGGTGCAGAGAGAGTCTCCTCGTCGGGGCCGCCGTTTACCGACGCGGTGCCGTTCGCGCAGGCCCTGATCAAGGCTGCGCCCGACCGCATCCTGTGGGGCACCGACTGGCCGCACCCCAACGTCGGCAAGCACATGCCGAATGACGGCGACCTGGTGGACCTCTTCCCGCTGATGGCGCCGGGCGCGGATGTGCAGTACAAGATACTGGTGAGCAATCCAGCCCGGTTGTACGGCTTCTAGCGCCATGGGGTCGATGCGGTCCAGGCTGCGTCTGGGCAGCGCCCTGATCCTGCTCTCGTTCGTCATTTGCCACCTGAGCGGCCACAGCCTGCTGCTGGTGTCGCAGTCCGCAGCCGAGCCCGTGCTGGCGGCGCTGATGAAGCCCTGGCGCAGCAATTTCGGCACGGCGCTCCTCGTCGGGGCATTTCTCGTGCATTACGCGAACGCGCTCTGGGCGCTCTACGACCGCCGGACACTGCGCATGACGCGTTGGGAATGGGCGCAACTCACGCTGGGCCTGTGCATCCCGCTGCTCTTGATCCTGCACGTCGCGAGCACCCGGATAGCCGAGGCAACCGCCGGGGTCGACACCTCCTACACCTATGTGCTCACCCGGCAATGGGTGGTAGCGCCATGGGAGGCCGTGCTGCAGATGACGGCGGTGACGACCCTCTGGGTGCATGCCTGTATCGGCCTGCATTTCTGGTTGCGCACGAAGCGCTGGTATCCGGATTGGCGCGCGTTGCTCGGGGCGGCGGCGCTGGTGCTGCCGCTGCTCGCGCTTTCAGGCTACGTCAGCGCGGGCAACCAGATCCGCCGCGAGGCGGCGAAGGATCCGAAGTTCGCCGCCACCACGCTCGAGGACGCGAACGCCACCCCGGAAATGACGGCGGGCGCGGAACGGTTTGCGACCAACCTCATCCTCGGCCACCTCGGACTGATCCTCTTCGTCCTGGCGGCGCGCGGGGTGCGCCGGCGCATCCAGGAGAGCCGCATGCCGCCGATCCTGACGCATCCCTGCGGGCTGAAGATGCCGATCCTTGCGGGTGCGAGCGTGCTCGAGACGCTGCGCGACAACGGCATTCCGCACGCATCGGTGTGCGGAGGCCGGGCGCGCTGCACCACCTGCCGCATCCAGGTGAGCCGGGGACAGGAATCGCTGCCGCCGCCGCAGGGCCTCGAAGCGAAGGCGCTCGAGCGCATCGGGGCTACGGGCGGCATCCGCCTGGCCTGCCAGATCCGCCCGACCGCCGACCTTTCCGTCACGCCGCTGCTCACCGCGGACGCGACGGCCGTCGACGGCTTCACGCGCGGCGGCCTGGAGGGCAGCGAGCGCCAGGTGACCGTGATGTTCGTCGACCTGCGCGGCTCGACCACGCTGGGCGAGGCGAAGCTGCCTTACGACGTGCTGTTCCTCCTCAACCGGTTCTTCTTCGAGATGAACCAGGCGATCGCCGCGACGAACGGGCACTACTCGCAGTTCACGGGCGACGGGCTGATGGCGCTCTACGGGCTGGACGCCGACGACCCGGCGACCGGCCCGGCCGATGCGCTGCGCGGCGCGCGCGAGATGCTGATGCGCCTCGAGCAGCTCAACCACCAGCTCAAGGGCGAGCTGACGACCCCGATGCAGATTGGCATCGGCATCCACCACAGCGAGGCGATCGTCGGCATGATGGGGCCGCCGCGCTCGATGATCATCACCGCCATCGGCGACACGGTGAATACCACGGCGCGGCTGGAAAGCCTGACCAAGGAGTATGGCTGCCCGCTGATCATTTCCCGTCGCGCGGCGGAAGTGGCCGGTATGGATCTCGCCGGGCACACGATGCACGAGGCGCCGGTGAAAGGGCGCGTGGGGATGGTGCAGTTCCTCGCGCTGCAGGCAGTTCCCGAGATGAAGAAATAGCTAGAATTCCCTGATGAACAATACCGTCGTCCGCAACATCCACCGCGCCGACGCCGGCGTCATCGCTACGCTCGAGCGCCTCGGCGTCTCCACCGTGCACGAGGCGCAGGGCCGCAGCGGCCTGATGCAGCCCCATATGCGCCCGCTGTGGCGCGGGGCGCGCATCGCCGGCAGCGCGGTGACGGCGCTGTGCCATCCCGGCGATAACTGGATGATCCACGTCGCCTGCGACGTGGTGAAGAAAGGCGACATCCTGGTGGTTGCCTGCTCGAGCGTGAACACCGACGGCGCATTCGGCGAACTGCTCGCGACCTCGCTCAAGGCGCTCGGCGTCAAGGGCGTGGTGCTCGACCTGGGCTGCCGCGATGCGGCCGAGATCACCGAAATGAAATTCCCGCTGTGGTCGCGCGCTATTTCCGCCAAGGGCACGGTGAAGGCGAGCGTCGGCTCGGTGAACGTCCCGGTGGTGTGCGCCGGCGTCAACGTCAAGCCGGGCGACGTGGTGGTCGCCGACGATGACGGCGTCGTGATCGTGCCGCGTCTGGATGCAGCAATGGTGGCCAAGGCGGGCGAAGAGCGCGAAAAGAAAGAGGCGGTCAGCCGTGCGCGTTTGCAGAAGGGCGAGCTTGGGCTGGACATCTACAGCATGCGCAAGTCGCTGGAGGAAAAGGGCCTCAAGTACATCGACGGCCCTGTCGATTGAAAGCGATGGTCGGGGACTACCCCGTCACCAAGCTCTTCAAGCAGCAGGCGCCTTTCGAGTTCGCGGACGTCAAGGTCCCCAATACCGCGTTCAAGCGGGTGGTGCGTGACCTTGAATTCGACCTCGCCGAGCTCGCCATCATGACCTTCCTGCTGGCCAAGGTGCACGGCAAGCCGCTGCGCCTGCTGCCGGCCGTGGTGACTTCCAGGTTTCAGCATCCTCTGCTGGTCTACAACACGGAACGAAATTCGTTTTCTTCAGTAAAAGCAATTGAAGGCAAGAAAATCGGGCAGCGCTCCTACTCTGTCACCACGGCAACCTGGATCCGCGGCATCCTCGCCGACCAGTACGGCGTCGATTTGTCGAAGATCAGGTGGATCACCTTCGAAGAGCCGCACGTCGCCGAGTTCCGCGACCCGCCCAACGTGCAGCGGGCGCCGGCGGACAAGAATGTCACCGACATGCTGCTAGCCGGCGAGATTGACGCCGCGATCGTCGCCGCCCCGCCGACCGACCCGCGGCTGAAACCTCTCATCCCGGATCCGCAGGCTGCCGCCGCCGAGTGGAGGAAGAAATTCGGCGCGATCCAGATTAATCACATGCTGGTCGTCAAGGAAAATATATCGGCTTCTCAGGCAAATGAATTTTTCGAATTGATGAAAAAGAGCAAAGAAGCTGCGGGAAATCCCGCTGCCAATCCATTCGGCATCGAGGAAAACCGCCACAACCTCGAAGTCGCCATCGACTGCATCTACCGGCAGAACATGCTGCCGCGGCGGCCGAGCGTCGACGAGTTGTTCAAAGAGCGAGGGTAATCCGCGGCGTTCGCGCGCGGGACACGCAGAGCAGCATCCGCTTGCCGGCGCGCCTTTCTTCGTCGGTCAGAAACACGTCGCGATGGTCGGGTACGCCGTCGACGACGCCGGTCAGGCAGGTGCCGCACACCCCTTGTTCGCAGGACACGGGGATGTCGATGCCGTTCTCGGCCAGTACTTGGACGATGCTCTTGTCGGCAGGCACCCGATAGCAGGAGCCGGTGCTTGCCACGGCGATCTCGAATGCCTCCCGCGGTCCGCTGAGCGAGGCCGGATCCGCCGAGAAATATTCGAGGTGCACGGATCCCCGGGGCAAGGCGGGCGTCGCGGTCGATTCCACCAGATCCATGAACGGCCGCGGCCCGCAAACGTAGAGATGTGTCCCATCGGGCTGGCGCCGGAGCAGGTTGTGCAGGCAGTCACGTACCTGCTCGGCTTCGTAGCCGTAGTGAAAGCGGACCTTGTCCCGCAGCTCCGCAGATGACAACAGCGTGTGAAAGGCCGCGTGCTCGCGCGAGCGGGTGAAATACTGCAGTTCGAAAGGAGTCTGGCGGCGCCAAAGGTGTTGCGCCATGCTAAGCAGGGGAGTGACTCCGATGCCGCCCGCCACCAGCAGGTGGCGCGAGGCGCTCGCGGCTAGCGGGAAGTTATTGCGAGGTTCGCCAATCTCGAGTTTGGCGCCGATTTGCACTGTCTCGTGCATGGCGCGCGATCCACCGCGTGATTTCTCTTCACGCTTGACCGCGATTCGATACTTGTCGCTGCTGTCCGGCGCGTCGCAGAGCGAATACTGCCGTATCAGGTCGGGCGCCAGATGAACATCGATATGCGCGCCTGGCGCATAAGGCGGTAGCGGTCGTCCGTCGGAAGGCGCCAGCTCGAAAGACAGAATATCCGTGGCCTCGCGCTGGATTTGCGCTACGCGAACCGTCCGCATCAGACGCGGAGCGGAAGGGATTTGAAGCCGCGCACCATGATGTGATGGACTCGCCTGGCGCTGGCGAGGTCGAGCTCGTAGTCACCCAGCGCCGGCAGAAGTTCCTGCAGCACGGCGCGCAGGATGGCCCTGGCGGTCGGCGCGCCAAAGCAGAAGTGCGGGCCCGAACCCCAGCCGAAGTGACGTACCTTCGAGCGGTGGATGTTGAACTGCCCGGCATCCGGGAGCGCCCGCTCGTCCCGGTTGGCGGAGCCGTAAAACAGGATCAGGCGGGACTGCGCCGGAATTCTGGTGCCCGCGATTTCCACATCGGCCATCAGGTGCCGGGCGAAGGATTGGGTGGAGGTGTCCCAGCGCACGCCTTCTTCGATGGCGGCTTCGATCAGGGCCGGGTTTTCACGCACTGCCTTTCTTTGCTGCGGATGCAGCCACAGTGCGTGCACCAGATTCGGCAGAAAGTGGCCGATCGATGCATTGCCGGCGAGCAAAACGGTCATCATGTTGGCGACGATTTCGTCGTCCGAAAGGTTTGCGCCTTGCTCCTTGGCGTTGACCAGCACCGAGAACAGGTCGTCGCCGCGCGCGCTCTTGCGCTTGCCGAGCTGGTCGTTGAGAAAGGCGTAGATTTCGGGGGCCATCTTTCCCGGCAGCGGGCTGCCCATCGGCCCATCGACGGAATGGAACAGCCCGGTCATGAGCTCGCTGCCCCGTGCGGCGGCTGCGTCGTCGAGCCCGAGCATCCGGCCGAGCGCCATGTACAGGACGGGCCGGGACAACTCCGCGACGAGGTCGCCGCCGCCGCGTTCACGGAATTCGCTGATCAGCTTGCGTGAATCATTCCGCACCGCGGGCAGCGCTGCTTCGATCCGCGCCGGAGTAAACCCCTTCAGGATGATCCGGCGCAGCTCGTCGTGGCGCGGTGGATCGATGGTTCCGAGTGTCTTGCCGACGCGGACCGGCGTGTCGACGGTCGTGTTGCCGCGGGAGGACGAGTAGGTTGCTGGATCGCCGAGTGCGCGGCCGATATCCTCATATCGCGTGATGAGCCAGAAGCCCGTCGCCTCCTGGCGATAAGCGGGGTGCTCGTTCCGCATTCGCTGGTAGACGGGATACGGCTCGTCAACGAAACCCGCATCGTCGGGGTCGAACCGGAAGGTCACGGCCTACTGCCCAAACTTGAGATTGCGGTCTTTGATCAGCTTGCTCCACTTCTCCATGTCGCCGCGGATCAGTTGCGCGAACTCGTCGGGCGAGCCGGGCCGGACCTCGAGACCGAGAGACTGGAACTTCTCGCGGATGTCCGGCTCGGCGAGCGCCCGGCGCAGATCGGCATTGAGCCGGGCGATGATGGGCGCGGGCGTCCCGGCCGGGGCAAGCATGCCGCCCCAGGTTCCCACCACATAGCCCGGCACGCCGGATTCGACGACGGTCGGCAACTGCGGCAGCGCCTTGGAGCGCTCGGCCGTAGTGACGGCGAGCATGCGGACCTTGCCGGACTTGGCCGCATTGATGGAAGCGACCGGCTCGGTAATGGAGAAATCGGCCTCGCCGCCCATCAGTGCATTCATGCTGGGACCCGCCCCGCGATAAGGGACATGGACGTAATCGACCCCTGCGACCTGCTTGAAGAGCTCAGAGGCGAGGCGGGAATTGTCGTCCGCGAGCGCGAAGTTGATCTTGCCCGGATTCGCCCGCAGCTGCGCCAGCAACTCATGGAAGGTCTGCGCCGGTGAGGCCGCAGTCACGGAAACGACGAGGGGTACGGTCACCCACAGGCCAACTGGAGCAAAGTCCCGGTAGGTGTAGGGCGTCTCGGGCGTGATCAGGGGATTGATGACCAGTCCGCCGTCGTTGACGAACACCACCGTATAGCCGTCGGGCGGCGCCTTCGCCGCGGCGGCCGTGCCGATGGCCATGCCCGCGCCGGGCCGGTTCTCGACCAGCAGCTGCTGTCCCCAGTAGCCGGAGACCTTGCTCGAGACCAGGCGGCTGAGGACATCCAATCCTCCGCCCGGGGCCGCGGGAACGATGAGGCGGACGGGCTTGGACGGATAGTCCTGGCTTTGCGCCGGCCACGGCATGGCTGCGGCGAGCGCGAGCAGGGGCAGTACGGCGAGCGAGCGGATCTTCATAATTCCTCCTTGCTAAGTGCAGCTGCAGTTGAGCGGCGCGCGGCCGGTGCCGGCAACCTTGTTTCCCAGGTGACGAAGGCGAGACCGATGCCGGTGCCGAGCGGGGTGCGGTACACCGGCAGGTACTCCATGAAGTCGATGGCGAGGTGCGGCACCATTCCGGCGACGGTGATCCAGTTGCGAATCTCGGACGAGCCCGACAGCAGCGCTTCCTGCGGCACCTGGGTGAGCGCGTCGATGTCGTGGGTCCGCAGCGCGGCGAGAAGCTTGCGGTCGAAAGCCTCCTCGCAGAGGAAATGGCTCAGCCCGCCGGAAGCGAGCACCGCGACACGGGCATCGCCGCCGGCTCCCGCCAGGGCGGCCGCGATCTTCGTTCCGATTTCGTAGCAGCGTGCCGACGTCGGCGTGTTCGGAGGAAAATAGGTATTGAGCAGGATCGGCAGCATCGGAATGCTGCTGCCGCGGACCAGGCGCTGGATGACGAAGCCGAAGGCATGGCCGAAGCCGCGCAAGGTCGGGTCGGCGACCTGCCGGGTGGCGCACACGTCGACCCCCTGGCGTATCAGGCCGCGGATGAGGTCCTGCGCCAGCGCCGGAGCTCCCGGATAGCGGTGCGGCAGATCCATGCGGTAGCCGGCCCAGAAATCGCGCGTTGCCCAGGGCGGCGAGAAGTTGAGATGCTCGGCGGGCCGCATGACGAGTTCGGCGCCGTAGAACACCGAGATCGCGGGCATGTTGTCCTGCCCGAACAGCTCGCCCTGGTCATCGCCGACGACCAGCAGGACATCCGGCGCTGCGCTGCGGATCGTCGCGGCGATCCGGTCGAGCGCGGCTTCCGCTCGATCCGCCAATCCGGGAAAGGCTCCGGGGTCGCACTGCGCGCCGTAGCGCTCGCCGCGTTCCGCGACGAGCGCGTCGTAGGACATCAGCCGGCCATCCAGGGTGTTGAGCGACTTGTTACCGCGGTCGTCCTGGGAGCGGAATTCCCATTCGTTGCTGCCGAGGACGAGGAGCGGGCTGTGCGAAGTGCCCACGCCGAGAACGATTTTCGCCACGTTAGGTCTCGGCGCCGACGCCGACCGCTGCGCTGAAGCGCGCACGCAGTTCGCGCTTGAGCAGCTTGCCGCTGGGATTCTTGGGAAGCGCGTCGGTGAAGATCACCCGTTTGGGCAACTTGAACGGGGCGAGATGCGCGCTGCAGTGGGCGACGACCGCTGTCGCGTCAAGGGTATGGCCCGCTTTGGGCACGATCACGGCGGTCACGGCCTCTACCCACTTCTGATCAGGCA
>DASWEU010000102.1:0-3261 GCA_036394595.1 Burkholderiales bacterium
CCGAACGCACGTAGGCGACGGTGTGGTGGCTGAAGAGCCGGCCGCGCTTGTCGTGGCATTCGGCGGTGCCGTAGATGCGCCGGCGGCCGAATTTGAGGATGCGCGCGGTGCAGTAGACGTGCCCGCCCTTGGCGGGCGCGAGAAACGCCGTGTTGAGCTCCGAGGTGAGGGCGTCGCCCTCCACGCCGATGCGCGCCTTGATCGCGAGCCACATGGCGCAGTCGGCGGCCGCCATCAGGGCGGGTCCGTTGATGATGCCGCCCGGGCGCTCGAGGATCGGGCGGTGCGGCAGCTCGAGCACGCACTTCTCTTCGCCGACCGAGACGATCCGGAAGCCGTAGGTGCGGATGAAGCGCGAGCGGTCGAGCAGCTGCTGCAGCTTCTTTTTCACGTCAGCTCGAGCGCGAGCGCGGTGGCTTCGCCGCCGCCGATGCACAGGCTGGCGACGCCGCGCCGCAGGCCGTATTTGCGCAGCGCGCCGATCAGGGTGACGACGATGCGCGCGCCCGAGGCGCCGATTGGGTGGCCGAGCGCGCAGGCGCCGCCGTGCACGTTGACCTTGTCGTGCGGCAGGCCGTGCTCCTTCATCGCCGCCATCGCCACCACGGCGAAGGCCTCGTTGATCTCGTAGAGATCGACGTCTTTCGCGCTCCAGCCCGTCTTCTCGAACAGCTTGGCGATCGCGCCGACCGGCGCCGTGGTAAACCAGCCCGGTTCCTGCGCGTGCGTGGCGTGGCCCAGGATAACGGCGAGGGTCGCGAGGCCGCGCCGCTCGGCAGTGGAGCGGCGCGTCAGGACCAATGCCGCGGCGCCGTCGGAGATCGAGCTCGAGTTCGCCGCCGTGACGCTGCCATCCTTCCTGAAGGCGGGCTTGAGGGTCGGTATCTTTTCGAAGTTGGCCTTGAAGGGCTGCTCGTCGGTCTCGATGAACTTCTCTTCCTTGCCTGCCTTGATCGCGATCGGCGTCGTCTCCCAGGCGAACCAGCCCTCCTTGTTCGCGGCCTGCGCTCTTTTCAAGGATTGAATTGCAAACTCGTCCTGCGCTTCGCGGGTAAAGCGGTATTTCTGGGCGCAGTCCTCGGCAAAGGTCCCCATCAGCCGGCCCTTCTCGTAGGCGTCTTCCAGGCCGTCGCAGAACATGTGGTCGATCACTTGCCCGTGGCCCATGCGCAGCCCGCCGCGCGCCTGCGGCAGGAGGTAGGGGGCGTTGGTCATCGACTCCATCCCCCCCGCAACAACGATGTGATCCTTTTCATTGAGAAGCACGTCATGGGCGAACATCGCGGCCTTCATCCCCGAGCCGCACATCTTGTTGACCGTGGTGCAGCCCGCCGCGAGCGGCAGGCCGGCGCCGAGCGAGGCCTGGCGCGCCGGCGCCTGGCCCTGGCCCGCGGGCAGCACGCAGCCCATGATCACTTCGCGCACGTCCTCGGGCTTGAGCTTGGCGCGCTCCACCGCGGCGCGGATGGCGGCCGCGCCGAGCTCCGGCGCGGCGAAGCTCTTCAGTTCGCCTTGGAAGGCGCCCATCGGCGTGCGGGCGGCGGAAACGATGACGATCGGGTCGCTGTGCATGCAGGACTCCTAGGTTGATTCGGAAAACAGCTCGCGGCCGATGAGCCAGCGGCGGATCTCCGAGGTGCCGGCGCCGATCTCGTAGAGCTTGGCGTCGCGCCACAGGCGCCCGGTGGGCGTCTCGTTGATGTAGCCCATGCCGCCGAGCGCCTGGATCGCTTCGCCCGCCATCCAGGTGGCTTTCTCCGCGGCGTAGAGGATCGCCCCGGCTGCGTCCTTGCGCGTGGTCTCGTTGCGGTCCAATGCCTGGCCGACCGCATAGACGTAGGCGCGGCAGGCGGAAAAAGTGGTGTACATGTCGGCGAGCTTGCCCTGCATCAGCTGGAACTCGCCGATCGGCTGGCCGAACTGCTTGCGCTCGTGCACGTAGGGCACCACCACGTCGAGGCAGGCCGCCATCAGGCCGAGCGGCCCGCCGGCGAGCACCGCGCGCTCGTAGTCGAGGCCCGACATCAGGACCTTCACGCCTTTGCCTTCCTCGCCGAGGATCTGGTCGATTGAAATCTCGCAGTCGCGGAACACCAATTCGCAGGTATTCGATCCCCGCATGCCGAGCTTGTCGAGCTTCTGCGCGGTGGTGAATCCCTTCATGCCCTTCTCGACGAGAAATGCCGTGATGCCCTGGTCGCTGGTCTTGCCATAGATCACCAGCGTGTCGGCGTCGGGGCCATTGGTGATCCACATCTTGTTGCCGTTGAGGACGTAGCGGTCGCCGCGTCTTTCGGCTTTCAATTTCATCCCGACCACATCGGATCCGGCGCCCGGCTCCGACATGGCGAGCGCGCCGACGTGCTCGCCCGAGACGAGCTTCGGCAGGTATTTCTTCTTCTGCGCCGCGGAGCCGTTGCGCCGGATCTGGTTGACGCACAGGTTCGAGTGCGCGCCGTAGGACAGGCCGATCGAGCCCGAGGCGCGCGAGATTTCCTCCATGGCGACGATGTGGGCGAGGTAACCCATGGCGGTGCCGCCGTACTCCTCCTCGACGGTGATGCCGAGCAGGCCGAGGCTGCCCATCTTGCGCCACAGGTCGGGCGGGAACTGGTTGCTGCGGTCGATTTCCGCGGCGCGCGGGGAGATTTCCTTCAGGGAAAAATCCCTGACGGAATCGCGCAGCATGTCCACCGTCTCGCCGTGCTCGAACTTGAGGAAATTCATTCCGGAGTATCCGCCGTTCCGGCCAGCATCATCAGGGTCTGCTGCATCGAGGCGACGTGCCTGCCGTCCTCAGAGTACACCTCGCCGCGCGCCACCGTCAGCGTGCGTCCGAGCTTGAGCACCCGCCCTTGCGCCACCAGCGCGCCAAGCGCCGGTGTGAGGATGTTGATCTTGTACTCGACCGTGACCAGCGAGCAGTCGGCCGGCATCAGCGAGAACGCGGCATAGCCGCAGGCGCTGTCGGCGATCATGCCGAGGATGCCGCCGTGGAGGTAGCCCTTCTGCTGCGTGAGGTCGTCACGGAAGGGCAGCGCGATCTCGACGTGCCCAGGTTCCACCACCTTGAGCGAGGCGCCGATCAGCGCCATCGCTTGCTGGCGTCCGAAACTCGCGCGTACGCGGGCGGCGAACTGCGGGTCGGCGGGGACGTTCATCGGCGGCGAGGGTACTTGACGTTTACGTAAACGTCAACTTCGGCGCAGCTGCTTTTTCACCCGCTTGCCGAAGCTCCGGATCTCGGCCAACTGGGCCTCG
>DASWEU010000103.1:0-14158 GCA_036394595.1 Burkholderiales bacterium
ATGCGCTCGACGCCCGCCTGCTCCAGCCGGTACACCGAGTGCACCAGCAGCCAGACGATGAAGCGCATCAGGAATTCGGGCACCAGCGTGTAGATGTAGAGCGCCACCGCGGCGTTCATCAGCCCGACCACGAGATACAGCTGCGGCAGCGTGAGGTGCTGGTGCAGCAGCGTCGCCGTCATCGCCGCCGCAACCACCATGAACAGCGCGTTCATGATGTTGTTGGCGGCGATGATGCGCGCGCGGTGCGAGGGCTCGCAGCGGCTCTGGATCAGCGCGTACAGCGGCACGCTGTAGAAGCCGCCGAACATCGCCAGCAGGAAAAGGTCCGCCATCACGCGCCAGTTGGCGCCCGCGGCGAGGAAGGCGTCGACGCCGGCGAGCCCGGCGGGCGCCATGCCGCGCGTCGCGAGCCACAGGTCGGCGGCGAACAGCGTCATGCCGATCGAGCCGAAGGGCACCAGGCCGATCTCCACCTTGTGCCCCGAGAGGCGCTCGCACAGCAGCGAGCCGGCGCCGATGCCGATCGAGAACACCGCCAGCAGCAGCGTCACCACGTCCTGGTCGCCGCCGAGCGTCTCCTTGGCGAAGCCGGCGAAGGTGGTGAGGAAGATCGAGCCGAAGAACCACAGCCAGGAGATGCCGAGCAGCGACAGGAACACCGTGCGGTTGCCGCGCGCGACCATCAGGTTGCGCCAGGTCTCGCTCACCGGGTTCCAGTTGATGCGCAGGTCGGGCTCGGGCGAGGGCGAACGCGGCACAAAGCCCGCCGCGACGCGGCCGGCGAGCGCGAGCGCGAGCGTTGCCGCCGCCACCAGGCTCGGCCCCTTGCCGGGCACCCCGACCAGCACGCCGCCCGCGAGCGTGCCGAGCAGGATGGCGACGAAGGTGCCCGACTCGATCATGCCGTTGCCGCCGGTCAGCTCGGTGGCGTGCAGGTGCTGCGGCAGGTAGGCGTACTTCACCGGGCCGAACAGCGTCGAATGCAGGCCCATCAGGAACACGCCGCCGAACAGCAGCGCGGCGCTCGCGCCGGCGAAGCCGGCGCCGATCACCAGCATGATCGCGATCTCGAGGTTCTCGACGAAGCGGATCAGCGCCGCCTTGTCGTATTTATCCGCCAGCTGCCCCGCGGTGGCCGAGAACAACACGAACGGCAGGATGTAGAGCCCGCCGATGACGGCGCCGGCGGAGGTCGCTTCGAGGCCGCCCCATTGCGCCGCCTGGTAGGTGGCGAGCACGGTGAAGGCGAACTTGAAGACGTTGTCGTTCGCGGCGCCGAGGAACTGCGTGAGAAAGAACGGCAGGAAGCGCCGCTCGGCCAGCAGGCGAAATTGGCTTCGGTCCTCCACCACCGGCGCTGCCTCCCCCTGTCCGGCTAGCCCCCTTCGAGATGCGCCGCCAGCCGGCGCATCACCGTCTCGCGCCCCAGCAGCTCGAGCACCGCGTCGAGCGACGGCGTCTGGGTCCGGCCGGTGACGAGCAGGCGCACCGGCATCGCGAGCTCGGGCATCTTAAGCCCGGCCGCCTTGAGCACCGCGCTGATGGCCGCGGCAAGCGATTTGCGGTCCCACGGCGTCGCCGCCAGGCTCGCCTGCAGCAGCTTCAGCGCGGGTCGCGTCTTGTCGTTGACCAGCCCGGCGAGGTCCTTCGCGGCGGGGTTGGCGTACTGGTAGAACATGCGCGCGTTCTCCGCCAGGTGCACCACGGTGTTGGAACGGTCCTTGAGCAGCGCCACCACCTGGTCGATCGGCGGGCCGGACTTGCAGTCGACCTCCATGTCCTGCAGCACCAGCTCGGTAAGGCCGGACAGGCGCATGTCGTCCGCGTTCTTCATGTGCTGCTGGTTCACCCAGGCGAGCTTCTCCGGGCTGAACTGCGCGGGCGATTTCGACACGTGCGCCAGGTCAAACCAGGATACAAAGGATTTTTTATTAAAAATCTCCTCATCTCCATGCGACCAGCCGAGGCGCGCCAGGTAATTCACCATCGCCTCGGGCAGGAAGCCTTCGTCGCGGTACTGCAGCAGGCTCACCGCGCCGTGGCGCTTGGAAAGCCGCTCGCCGTCGGCGCCGAGGATCATCGGTACATGGGCAAACCGCGGTAGCGGTTCGCCCATTGCATTGAAGATATGGATCTGCCGCGGCGTGTTGTTGACGTGATCGTCGCCGCGGATCACGTGCGTGATCTCCATGTCGAGGTCGTCCACCACCACGCCGAAGTTGTAGGTCGGCACGCCGTCGGCGCGCAGCAGCACCAGGTCGTCGAGCTCGGCGTTGGGGAAATCGATGCGGCCCTTGACCAGGTCGTCCCAGCCCACCGCGCCCTCTTCCGGGGTGCGGAAGCGGACCACCGGTTTCTGATCGGCGGGAGGATTCAGGCCGAGGGCCTTGGCGCGTTCCGGGCGCCAGCGTCCGTCGTACCTCGGCTTTTCGCCCTTCTGCAGCTGCTGCTTGCGCAGTTCATCCAGCTCTTCGCGGGTCATCCAGCAGCGATAGGCGTTTCCCCTCGCGATCAGCTGGTCGGCCACTTCTTCGTAGCGCTGCAGGCGCTTCATCTGGAACGCCGGGCCCTCGTCCCAGTCGATGCCGAGCCACTTCAGGCCTTCGAGGATGGCGTCGACCGATTCCCCGGTCGAGCGCTCGAGGTCGGTGTCCTCGATGCGCAGGATGAACTTGCCGCCGTGCCGGCGCGCGTAGGCCCACGAGAAAAGCGCGGTACGCGCCCCTCCGATGTGCAGGTAACCGGTCGGGCTCGGAGCAAAGCGGGTTCGAATCGTCATGGTAAGCGGGTGCGGACCATCAGTCGGTGCCGCCTTCCACCGGGAAGCGTTGCGCGCGCCAGCGCAGCATGCCGCCGGAGAGGTTGGCGACCTTGGCGAAGCCCGCCTTGCCCAGCATGACCGTGGCCTGAGCCGAGCGCGCACCCGAGCGGCACACCGTCACGATGGGTTTCGTTTTATCCAATGAAGAGATTTTTTCATTTAAAGATCCGAGCGGCACCAGCACCGCTCCCGCCACATGCCCCAGCGACCCGTTGTATTCGTCGGGCTCGCGCACGTCGACGATCTGCACGTCGCGCAGGTGCTCCTCGAGCCAGTGCGGCTGCACTTCCCAGATGCCGGCGAACGTATAGGTGAGCGGGGCCCAATCGGGATCCTTTACCAGATTAACTTCCTGTTGGGGTTGTCCGCAGCGCAGATTCGCAGGGACGGCAACCTCCATCTGCTTGGGGTGCGCGAGCCCGAGGTGGTCCATGTAGCCGGTGAAATCGCCCTCGCCCACCGACTCGGCGAGGCGCGGGTTGTACATCTTCTCCTCGCCCACGCTGCTCGCGGTGAGGCCGCGGTAGTCGTGCGCCGGGTAGATCAGGCAGCCGTCGGGCAGCGAGAACACCTGCTCGCGCACGGAGCGGAACAGCGTCTTCGCGCTGCCCTGCTGGAAGTCGGTGCGGCCGCAACCGCGGATCAGCACCGCGTCGCCGGTGAAGGCCATCGAGCGGTCGTCGAGCACGTAGGTCATGCAGCCGTTGGTGTGACCGGGGGTAGCACGTGCCTCGAGTTTTCGCTTTCCAAACGGAATGAGTTGTTTATCCTGTAAAAGCAAATCAGCCCCCTGCGCTCCGCTCTCCTTCGAAATCGCAATCCTGCTGCCCAGCTTCTGCTTCAGCAACCAAGCCGCGGTAACGTGGTCGGCGTGAATGTGCGTCTCGAGCGTCCAGGCGAGCTTGAGGCCGAGCTCCTCGACCAGCGCGGCGTCGCGCCGCGCCTGCTCGAACACCGGATCGATCAGCACCGCCTCGCGCGCCGCCGGATCGGCGAGCAGATAGGTGTATGTTGAGGACTGCGGATCGAAAAGCTGGCGAAACACGACCATGACTCACTTTACCCCAGTCGCCTCGCTCGCTGGCGGCGTCCTTATCGGGGCCGCAGCGGTTTGGCTGCTCGCAGTCAACGGCCGCATCGCCGGCGTGAGCACCATCCTGCACGGGCTCGTGGTGCTGCCGAAGAACGATCGCACTTGGCGCGTCGCATTCCTGGCCGGCCTGATTGCCGCCGGATTCCTGTGGCAGGTTTTCACGCCCCCATTTCCTGCGCGTGAAGGATTTGGCCTGGGCTGGGCCGCGGCCGCGGGGCTGCTGGTCGGCTACGGCACGCGCCTGGGCAACGGCTGCACCAGCGGCCACGGCGTCTGCGGACTGGGGCGGCGCTCGCTGCGCTCGCTGGTCGCGGTCTGCGTCTTCATGGCGACCGGGATGATCTCGGTGTACATCGCCCGGCATCTGCTGCACCTCCCGTCATGAAGAACCTTTCCGCTTTCGGCGCCGGGCTGCTGTTCGGCATCGGCCTCTGGCTCTCGGGCATGGCCAACCCGCGCAAGGTGCTCGACTTCCTCGATGTCACCGGCGACTGGGACCCGAGCCTTGTGCTGGTGATGGGCGGAGCGGTCGCGGTGACGCTTTCTTTTTTTGGTCCTTTGATTCGACAACACCACCTGGAATTTCCACAGGCGATCGACGTCCGTCTCGTTGCCGGAGCGGCGATCTTCGGTCTGGGCTGGGGCCTGGGCGGTTACTGCCCGGGACCGGCGCTCACCGCGCTCGCCAACCTGACCGCCGAGGCCCTCGTGTTCGTCGCCGCGATGGTCGCCGGAGGGCTGTTTGCTAAAATTGCAGGCATTCCAGGCCCGGGTCGTTAGCTCAGCGGTAGAGCACTGCTCTCACACAGCAGGGGCCACTGGTTCGATCCCAGTACGACCCACCAGTCCCCATGCAAGCCGACATCTATGAGATGACGCTTCGCCTCCTCGCCGCCCTCGCGGCGGGCGCGGCGATCGGCTACGAGCGCTCCTACCACGGCCGTCCGGCGGGCTTCCGCACCCACGCGCTGGTGTGCATGGCCTCGGCGCTGCTGATGCTGGTGACCGTCTACGAGCTTCACTGGATGGGAGCGTCGATCGGGCGCGTGCAGATCGACCCGACGCGCATGGCGCAGGGCATCATGACCGGCATCGGCTTCCTCGGCGCCGGCGCCATCATCAAGGAAGGCCTGACGGTGCGCGGCCTGACCACCGCGGCCTCGATCTGGATCACCGCGGCGATCGGCATCCTCGCCGGCATCGGCTTCTATTTCCCGCTGGTGGTGTCGGTGGTGCTCACCATCGGCGTGCTGTCGGTGTTCGTCTGGATCGAGGCGCGCATGCCGACCCAGGCCTACTACCGCTTCGAGGTCCGCTTCCGCGCCGAAGCCGGCATGGACGAGGCGGCGCTGCGCGCGCTGGTGATGCGCCACGGCTTCACCACCGCCAACATGACCTACCGCATGGACCAGGACCGCCAGCGCCACCACAGCATGACGCTGCGCACCGCCGACCGCTCGGCGGTGGCCCGCCTGGCCGACGAGCTGGAGAAGTCCGCGCCGGTGCACGAGTTCCGCATCGCGCCCACGGGCGAGTAAGGTCGCCGTGGGCGAGACCAAGCCAGGCGTCACGCTCGCCGACGTGCGCGCGGCGGCCGGGCGCATCGCCGGCGCGATCGAGCGCACGCCCTGCCTGCACAGCCGCACCCTGTCGCGGCTCACCGGCGCCGAGGTGTTCCTCAAGTTCGAGAACCTGCAATTCACCGCATCGTTCAAGGAGCGCGGCGCGCTCAACAAGCTGCTCTCGCTCCCCGACGCGGCGCGCCGGCGCGGCGTGATCGCGATGAGCGCCGGCAACCACGCGCAGGCGGTCGCCTACCACGCCGCGCGCCTCGGCATCCGCGCCGTCATCTACATGCCGGTCGGCTCGCCCAACTCGAAGGTTCACAACACGCAGGTGCACGGCGCCGAAGTGGTGCTGGAAGGCGAGACGCTCGCCGAATCGGCGCGCGGCGCTCACCGGCGCGCGACGCAGGAGAGCCTGACCTTCGTGCACCCCTACGACGACCCGCTGGTGATCGCCGGCCAGGGCACGTTGGCGCTCGAGATGCTCGAAGCGGTGCCGGATCTCGAAGTCCTGCTGGTGCCGGTGGGCGGCGGCGGGTTGATTTCCGGGGTGACGATTGGCACTTCCGAAAAAAAAGATCTTCAGGTTGTCGGCGTGGAATCAAAATCCTATCCGGCGATGCATCAACGCCTCGCCGGCCGGCCGGTGAGCGTCGGCGGCGACACCATCGCCGAGGGCATCGCGGTCAAGGACGTGGGCGAATTTGCCTTTTCCCTTCTGCAGAAACATTCCATACCGGTGCTGACTGTGTCCGAGGAGACCATCGAGCGCGCGGTGATGGCGCTGTTCGAGATCGAGAAGACGGTGGCCGAGGGCGCGGGCGCGGCGGGGCTCGCGGCACTGCTCGAGTACCCGCAGCGCTTCGCCGGCAAGCGCGTCGGCGTGCCGCTGACCGGCGGCAACATCGACAGCCGCGTGCTCGCCTCGGTGCTGATGCGCGGGCTGGTGCGCGACGGCCGCCTGGTGCGGCTGCGCGTCTCCATGCCCGACGTCGCCGGCAGCCTCGCGCGGGTCACGGCGCTGATTGCGGAAGCCGGCGGCAACATCGTCGAGGTGCAGCACCAGCGCATGTTCGGCGCCGGCTCGGTGCGCTCGACCGAGGTCGAGTTCCTGGTCGAGACGCGCGACCGCGCCCATACCGACGCGCTGCTCGCGGCGCTGGCGAAGAACGGCGTCAGCGCGACCCTGCCGTAGAGGCCCTTCTAGTACCCGCCGCCCCCGCCGCCGCCCGCGCCGCGCTGGGCTTCGGCGTAGCCTTCGCGCCAGCCCTCCATATAGGGCGTCTCGCCGGCGCGCACGCCGACCTGGCTGCATTGCGTTGCCAGACTGCCGATCTGCGGCTGGATGCCGTAGTTGCGGGCATCGCGGAAGCCGAGCTGGTACCAATCGGTGCTGCGGCACTCCGCCTCGGTCATCTGCGCCGAGCAGCCGCCCAGCAGGGCCACCAGACTGAAAACCGAAAGATATTTGCCGTTCACATCGAACCTCCTCCTCCTCCACCGCCACCGCTTCCCATGCGCCCCTGCGTTTCGCTGTAGCCGTCGCGCCACCCCGCCATGTAGGCCGACTCGCTGGGGCGGATATTGAAATTGCCGCACTGCATCGCGTAGCGGTCCAACTGCGGCTGGATGCCGTAGTAGCGGGCGTCGATATCGCCGAGCTTGTACCAGTCGGCGGCGCGGCACTCGGCCTCGGTCATGGGCGTCGCGCAGCCGCCCAGCCACGCCGCCAAGCCGAGCGCTGTCAGGAAATTGCAGGTTTTTGAAAACTCCATCGACCGGTTTACACCGACCGATCGACGCCTATTCCCGCGAGCGCTACTTTGCCTGAATGCCGAGCAGCTTCGCCGAGGCGGCCATGTTGCGCTCCTGTTCCTCGATCGCGGCCGCGAATTCGGCCGGCGTGCCGGGGCTGACGATCTGCCCGGTCGCCGTCATGCGCTCGACCATGGTCGGCTCGAGCACGACCGCCCTGACGTCGGCGGCGATGCGCTCGCGCAGCGCGTCGGTCACGCCGCTGCCGCGCGCGGCGAGGATGCCGGTGAGGCCGTCGAAGTTCAGGCCCGGGAAACCCTGCTCGGCGACGGTCGGCAGGTCGGGCAGGCCCGGGGCGCGCGTGCGGGCCTGCACGGCGAGCAGCCGCACGCGGCCCGCCTGCGCCTGCGCCCGCACGATGGCGTAGGCCGACGAGTACATCTGGATACGCCCCTCGACGAGATCGTTCAGGCCGCTGACCGCATCCTTGTAGGGCACCCGCACCATGTCCAGGCCCGCCCCCTTCAGGTAGCCGGCGATGATGATGTCGGTGACGCCCGTAAGCGAGGCCCAATTCAGCTTGCCCGGCTGCTCGCGCACCATCGCCAGCAGCTCCTTGAGCGACTGCGCCTGCAACGACGCGGGCACGCCGATAGTGACCACGGTATTGGAGACGCGGGCGACCGGAAGCAGATCGCGCGGGTCGTAGGGCATCTTTTCCAGCGTATAGGGATGGCCGACGAACGACGAGGCCGGCCCGTAGAGCAGCGTGTGGTCGTCCTTGGCGGCGAGCACCACGTTGATGGCGACGACGCCGTCGCCGCCCGGCCGGTTTTCCACCACCACCGGCTGGCCCCAGGCCTTGGTCAGCCGGTCGGTGAGCAACCGGCCGGTGATGTCCACGCCGGAGCCCGGCCCGAGCGGCAGTACCAGCCTCACCGGGCGCTGCGGCCAGGACTGCGCCAGCACCGCGAGCGGCAGGCTCGCCGCCAGGACGGCTATCAGTATTTTTTTCATGACGAAATCCTCCTCTAATTATTGTAGACGGAGATTTCGACGAGATTCAGGTCCGGGTCGCGCACGTAGACGGAGCGCATCGGCCCCTGCGCGCCGGTTTTCATGACGGGCCCCTCGAGAATCGGAATGCCTTTTTGTTTTAATTTCTCGATGACTTTTTCCAGGGACGTTGCTGCGATGAAACACAAATCCAGCGAACCCGGCACGGCGACATGGGCGCGCGGCGTGAATTCCTTTCCCCACTCATGCAGGTTGATCTTCTGGCTGCCGAAGTGAAAAGCAAGACGATTTTCTGAAAATCGCTCCAACCGCATGCCGAGCACTTCGGTATAGAAGCGGATGCAGGCGTCTTTGTGCTGCGTGGTGAGGACGATGTGGTCGACGTGGTCGATCATGTTTTCTTCAGCAAGCGCAGCGGGTCGTACTCGAGCACCACTTCATCTCTTTGATTTTTTACCTGGTTGAAGAATCTCACCAGGCCGCGGTCACCCTTGGACGTGAGCCTGCATTCCTTGACCTCGCATTCCACATGGATGGTGTCACCGACCTGCGTCGGGCCCTTGACGTCGAGGTTGGCGTTGAGGAAGGCGAGCCCGGTGTCCTGCATGCTCGGCAGCAGCAGGCCCTCGGCGAAGGAATAGACCAGCGCGCCCGGTACGAGCTGCTTTTCTTCTTTTACGGAAAAGAGCTCTTCGGTCAGGCCGGTGAGGGCGATGAACGCGGCAAGATCCGCCTCGCGGATGGTGCGGCGGTGCGTGCGGAAACGGAAGCCGACCTTCAGGTCATTGAAGGCGTAGCCGCGGCCGATGACAGGGAGCTTTTTCTTCATGTCTGGAATAGTATAAGTGCCCGGCCTGTTCGTATTCCCGTTAAGGAGGAAGCCATGAAAACCAGACTGACCCTGCTTGCCCTGCTGCTCGTCTCGGGCGGCGCGCTAGCCCAGCAAAAAGACATGACCTTCTTCGTCACCAGCGTCGGCGGCAGCGCGGACCTCGGCGGCATCGCCGGCGCCGACAAGCGCTGCCAGTCGCTCGCCGCGGCGGCGGGCAGCAAGCGGGTCTGGCACGCCTACCTCAGCACCACCGGCGCCAAGCCGGTAAACGCGCGCGACCGCATCGGCAAGGGCCCGTGGAAGAACGCCAAGGGCGAGGTGATCGCCAAGGACCTGGCCAACCTGCACGCCAACCCCAACATCAACCGGGCGACCGCGCTCGACGAGAAGGGGAACATCGTCAACGCCCGCGTCGACAAGCCGAACATGCACGACATCCTCACCGGCTCGCGCTCGGACGGCCGCGCCTTCTCCGGCGGCGACGACTCCACCTGCCGCAACTGGACCTCGGGCGGCGAGGGCGCGGCGATGCTCGGCCACCACGACCGCGCCGGCCTGCGCGAAGATGCCGAGTCGAAGTCCTGGAACGCCTCGCACTTCTCGCGCGGCTGCGGCCACGACGCGCTGAAGGCGACCGGCGGCGACGGCCGCTTCTACTGCTTCGCGGTGAAGTAGCCTAAGGCGAGCGGCGCGGGGCGGAGCGCAGCAGCTCCGCCAGTTCGTTGTTCCAGAAGCGCGCCTGGCCGGTGGTGCCGTGCCCGGCGGTCTGCTCGCTGCCCGGAATCAGCAGCACGCGGCCGCGCTTCACGCGCTTGATCTCGCGGTCGAGCACGCCGACTTCGACCGGATTCCTTTCGTCGTCGGCGGAATTGATCGCCATCAGCGTCGCTTCGATTTTCTCCAGGCCGGCCGACGGGTTGTAGTCGCGCGACGAGTCCCACTGGTAGAGCACGTCGTCGGCATCCGCGGTAAAAGGCGCCTTGAGCCGCGCGTCGAGGAGCGCGTCCGCCTTCTCGCGCGTCGGGGCGGCCTTGAACAGCGCCTGGTTGCCGCCATTGGTCGCGAAGCCGTAAAACACGGACGCGAACTGCGCGTTGCCGGGATCCCTGCGGATCGAATCGACGATCAGCCGCCGCATGATCCAGTTGCGGCTCGCCATCGCGGTCGGCAGCGAGGCCATCGGCACCGCCACGTCCATGAAGCCCGGGTATTTCTGCGCCCAGATCCAGGTCTCCATGCCGCCCATCGAGTTGCCGATCACCAGGCGCGCGTGGCGCACGCCGAGGTGCTCGCGCACCAGGCGCTGCTGCGCGTCCACCATGTCCTCGTAGTTGTAGCGCGGGAACTTCGCGCGCAGCCCGTCGGAGGGTCGGCTCGATTTCCCGTGGCCGATGGCGTCCGGCAGGATGATGAAGTAGCGCTTCGCATCCAGCGCCTGGCCCGCGCCGAACAGCTCGCCGCCGAAACCCGGCGCGAGCAGCCCCGTGCCCGAGCCCGTGGTACCGTGCATCGCCACCACCGGCTCGCCGGTCGATTCGCCGACCGTGGTGTAGTGCAGCTTCAGCTCGGGCAGCACCTCGCCGGTGTGAAACTTGAAGTCCCGCACCACCCACGTGCCTTCTTTTGGCGTCGGAAAGTCCGCGGCCCAGACGAAAGACGCCATGAATACGGCAGTCAGAAAAACGATTTTTTTCATGAAAACCCCCTCGAAGACCTAGAGCCAACGACGCACGCGCGCCTTGTATTCCCGGTAGGCCTCGCCGAATGCATCCTCGAGCATCGCCTCCTCGGCGAGGATGAAGCGATTGTTGATGAAAAGGACGAATAGCGGCAGGACCAAGAACGGCGCCAGCGAGGCCAGGTACACCGCCGAGCCGAGGAGGACCAGCGCCATGCCGACGTACATCGGATTGCGCGTGTAGCGGTAGGGCCCGCCGAGCACCAGGAAGGTCGCCGCCGTGAATGGCACGACCCCGGTCTTGGCGCGACGGAAAAGGAAGACCGCCCAGAATCCGAATATGAAGCCGACGGCGATGACAGCGACGCCCACGTAGCGCGCGCCGGGGGCGCCGAACTCCCAGATCGGAAAATAAAAATGCAGCAGGACCATGGCGATCATCGCGCCGATCAGGTACACCGGTGGAACCAGCGGACCGCGAGGCGGTGTGGGGTTCATGGCTAGTAGGATTTTGGCAGGCCGAGCACGCGCTCGGCGATGAAGCACAGGATCATGTGCGGCGTGACGGGGGCGATGCGCCCGATCAGCGACTCCCGGAGATAGCGCTCGACGTGATACTCCTTGGCGTAGCCGTAGCCGCCATGCGTCATCACCGCCTGCTGGCAGGCGTCGAAGGATGCCTCGCCCGCGAGGTACTTCGCGGCATTCGCTTCCGCACCGCAGGGCTTGCCCTGGTCGTAGAGCCAGGCGGCCTTGAACACCATGAGGTTGGCCGCCTCGAGGTCCATCCAGTTGGCGGCGAGCGGGTGCTGGATGGCCTGGTTCTGGCCGATCGGGCGGTCGAAGACGATGCGCTCCTTCGCGTACTTCGACGCGCGCGCCACCGCGCAGCGCCCGAGGCCCACCGATTCGGCGCCGATCAGGATGCGCTCCGGGTTCATGCCGTGAAGGATGTACTCGAAGCC
This sequence comes from Burkholderiales bacterium, assembly GCA_036394595.1. Lineage (GTDB taxonomy): Bacteria > Pseudomonadota > Gammaproteobacteria > Burkholderiales > SG8-39 > SCGC-AG-212-J23. The sequence continues at coordinate 11,730 of DASWEU010000103.1, forward strand.
CCTGCCCTCCTCGCCGATGCGATCCGCCTCCGGCACCGCCAGCGCATCGAAGAACACCTGGTTCGAGTCGACCGCATGGCGACCCATTTTCTCGATCTCGCGCACCTCGATGCGCTTGCGGTCGAAGTCGGTGTAGAACAGCGTCAGTCCGGCTTCCGCTCTTGCCAGCAGCAGCACTTTTTCCGCAACCTGGGCGGTCGAGATCCAGACTTTCTGTCCGGAAACAAGATACTTGTCGCCGCGCCTTTCCGCTTTTACTTTGATTTTTTTTGTATTTAAGCCCGTATTCGGCTCCGTCACGGCAAAGCATGCACGGTGCTTGCCTTGGATCAGCGGCGGCAGCATCCGCTTTTTCTGTTCATCGCTGCCGAATACCACGACGGGATTCAGGCCGAAGATGTTCATGTGCACGGCCGAGGCGCCGGAGAAGCCGGCGCCCGACTCGGCGATCGCCTGCATCATGACTGCCGCTTCCGAAATGCCGAGCCCCGAGCCGCCGTAGGCCTCCGGCATGGCGATGCCAAGCCAGCCATCGCGCGCCATTGCCTGGTGGAAATCCACCGGAAACCCGCCCCCGTTATCGCGTTTCAGCCAATAGTCATCGCCGAAGCGATGGCAGAGCTTCGCCATAGCGTCCTTGATGCGTTCCTGCTCAGGACTGAACGAGAATTCCATCTCTTACCAGTTGCGCGATTTCGCCGTCGTCGAAGCCGAGTTCCACCAGCACCTCGCGCGAGTGCTCGCCGAGCCTCGGCGTGCCCGAGCGCAGGCTGCCGCCGCGCGCGCCGTTGGCCCACACCGGGAAGCCGGCAAATCCGCGCGTAACGGCGTTGCGATGAATGAGTTGCTTGTTCTGAACGGCTGCTTCGGCAGGAGTGGCGCAGAGATCCACGGGAATATCCTGCTCCTCCAGCAGGCGGATCCAGTCGCCGGAGGGTTTCCGGGCGATGATTTCCTGCAAGAACATGGACAGCACGTCGCCATTCTCGCGGCGCAGCGCGTCCGTCGAGAACCGCTCCTGCGCCAGCTCGGGCGCCAGCTTCACGAAGTTCTGCCAGAAGTGCTCCTCCAGGATGCCGAGCGTGAGGCGCCGGCCGTCGGCGGTCTCGAACACATCGTTGACCGGGAAGAGATGCGCCCGCGCATCGACGTCCGGGTCGAGGCCGTGGCGCATCGCCGCCATGAAGAAAGCGCTTTCGAAGAGCGACAGATCGAGATAGGCCGCTTTTCCGGCGTGCAGGGCGGAAAGTATCGCCACCGCGGCGAAGCTGCCGCCCGCCATGTCCGCCACCGGCAGCGACGAACGCGCCGGCGCCTTGAGCCACTGCCCCGGGTAGGCCAGACCGCCCGCGGCGGCGACGTAGTTCACGTCGTGCCCCGGCCGCTCGCGCCACGGCCCGGTCTGCCCGTATCCGGAGATGGAGCAATAGACGATTTTGGAATTGTTTGTTTTTGCTTTTTGAAAATCGATGCCTAATCTGGCCGCGACGCCGGGCCTGAAGCCCTCGATCGCCACGTGGCAATGCTTGAACAGCCTCTCCATAACGGAAGCAGCGTTTTTCTTGAGATCGACAGCGATGCTTCTCTTGTTCCTGTTTTCGGTATGAAACTGCGCCGGCACGTAGGCGCGGCCGGGATCGCCCTTCGGCGGCTCGACCTTGATCACGGAGGCGCCGAGATCCGCGAGGATCGCCGAGCAGAACGGGCCGGGCACGAACATCGAAAAATCCGCCACCCGCACGCCCGCCAGCGGCAGCCAGGGCTCGCTCATCGGAGCTTCATTCCGCTCCGGCCCTGGCGCGCTTCGCCGCCAGGCGCTCGCGCGTCTTCGCGCCGTCGACGATGAAGCGCGTGTGCGTGCCGCGCCCGACCTCCTCGACATCCTTCACCGAGAACGAAAACACGATCTTGCGCCGGTCGACCTCGACGACTTCCATTTTCAGGTGGACGGTGAATCCCAGGGGCGTCGGCGCCAGGTGGTCGATCACTACCTGCGTGCCGACCGAGTCCTCGCCGGCGTCGAGGTGGGCGAGCAGCCAGTCGCGGCAGCTGTATTCGACGTCGCTCACCATCATGGGCGTGGCGTACACCATGCCTTCCTTGCCCATGAAGCCGATGCAGCGCTTCTCGTCGACCTTGATCGATCGCTCGAAGAAAAGTGTTTTCTGCAAGGAGGCTTTCATCGAGGACATTCTAGAATTACCTCGTGGATATTGCGAAGCATTCCGCTGCGCCCCCGGGCAAGGCGATCGACCCGGTCTGCGGCATGACCGTCGACATCGCGACGGCGAAACACCAGCACCGGCATGGCGGGTCGACCTGGTATTTCTGCGGCCGGCGCTGCCTTGAAAAATTCACGGCCGATCCGGCGCGCTATGCCGGCGGGGTGGCCGCGCCACCGCCCGCGGCACGCGCCGGCGCGATCTACA
>DASWEU010000104.1:0-3772 GCA_036394595.1 Burkholderiales bacterium
AGGAGGAGCACCGGTGGCCCAATTTCGCGTCGAGTTCGTGCTGGACCAGGCGAGCGGAAAATATCTCGCCGAGTTGTACAGCCCCGAGAATCAGCAGGAGCTGGTGGTACGCACCGAAGCGCTTTATGCATCGCAGGCCGCGGCAGTGCTCGGCCTGGTGCAGCTCTTCAAGGACGCCATCCTGCAATTCCCGAGGCCGGGTGAGCCGCCGGCGAAAGTCGTCGGCAAGAAGCCGAAGCGTCGCAAGCCCGCGAAAAAAGCAAAAAAAGCCAAGAAGAAGGCCGCGAAGCGGCGCAAGCACAACTAGGAGGAGGCAGCATGAGAGTCGTATTGATCGCGGCGGCGATGCTGGCCCTCATTTGTCCAATGCGGCCTGCGTTCGCGGATTTCAACGATAAAAAACCGATCAACGCCACGATCACCGGCGCGACGCCCAGCGGCTATCCGCGCACGATGGTCGAGGGACTGAACGCGGTGGTGCGCGATGCGTATCCCGGCTCGGCGGTGTCGTTCAAGCCGAACTCGCCCGGCGGCGGCGTGCTCGCCATCGCCGAGAAGCAGGCCGACTTCACCGCCACCGCCACTGGCACCGAGATCAGGCTCGCCAATGAGGGCCAGTCGCCGTACAAGACGCCGCTCAAGGGCAAGTTCAGCTACGTCATGATGCTGTACGACAACCAGTACATGCACTTTTTCATGACCAAGGAGTGGGCCGACGCCAACGGCGTGCGCTCCTGGGCGGATATCGCGGCGAAGAAGCCGAAGATGCGGCTCGCCATCAACCGTCCCGACAATCCGCAGACCACGATCGGCGGGCCTTACGAGGTGATGAAAGCCTACGGCTTCAGCATCACCGACATCGAGAAATGGGGCGGGTCGTTCGTGCTGGGCAACAGCCAGATCGGCCTGGATGCGATCACCGACGACAAGGCCGATGTCTTCATGAATGCGCGCAACCTGGGCGATTCGCTGGTGAAGGAGATCGCCTCGAAGCGGCCGCTCCAGTGGATCGATGGCGACCTCGCGCGCCTGCAGAAGGCGGCCGATACTTTCCACTTCAAGGCCGAGATGCTGCCGAAAGGCACGTATCCGTTCATGGAGAAGGATTACCCGACGGTGCGCATGTGGGTTTCGCTGCTCGCCGGCAGCCATGTGCCCGACGAGGTCGTCTACAAGTACGTGAAGGCGATCGCCGAGAACGAGGCGCGCGTCCAATCGATCGGCGGCTCGCTCAAGACGGCGTTCACCAGCGCGAAGATGGTCGTCAACCCGGCAAACCTGGCCTATCACCCCGGCGCCCTGCGCTATTACAAGGAAAAAGGGCTGGTGAAGTAGCGCTTGCTGGAGATCCTGCGCGAAGGCAGGCGCCATCGCCCCGGGGGTGCCTGGCTCGTCCTGATCCGCGCAGGATCGGTCGCCGCCGCGCTCTACGTGCTGTGGATCGGCGCGCTCGCCACCATCATCGGCACGTGGGCGCTCGACTTGGGCAATCTGTTGGATGCCGGGTGGCTGCTGCGCTTCGCGACCTGGGCGCGCGCCAACACCGCTTACTTCCACCTCGACATCTCGATTTTCATCGCGATCACCTTTCCGATCGCGTTCCTCACCACGACCGCCAATCCGCGGCGTAGCCGCCTCGCCTGGATGGATGTGGTGCTCGCCGGCGCCTCGCTGGCGGTGGCGCTCTACTACATCTTGCTAAACGACCGGTTCCTCAACTGGAGCCGCGGCTTCTCGCAGCCGACCACGGGCGACATCGTGGCCGGCTTCACGCTGCTGGTGCTGGTGATCGAACTGTGCCGCCGTTCAGTCGGCTGGGGGCTGACCTCCCTCGTGCTGCTGCTGCTGGTCTTCACGGCGTTCGGGCAATGGATGCCGGGAGCGCTGCGGCACGACAACTTCGGCATCACCTACTTCATCGAGATGATGACGATAATGGAGAACGGCGTGTTCGGCGCGCCACTCGAGGTGGCCGCGACCTACGCCTTCCTCTTCGTCCTGTTCGGCTCGTTCTACGAGAAGGCGGGCGGCGGGCAGCTGTTCTTCGATCTCGCGAGCGCGGTCACCGGGCGCATGCGCGGCGGCGCCGCCAAGGCCTGCGTCACCGCGAGCGGCCTCTACGGTTCGGTCTCGGGCAGTCCGACCGCCGACGTCGCCACCACCGGCCCGCTCACCATTCCGATCATGAAGAAGATGGGCATCCCCGCCGTGCGCGCCGCTGCGATCGAGGCGACCGCGTCGAGCGGCGGCGCGATGCTGCCGCCAGTGATGGGTGCGGTCGCGTTCATCATGTCGGACATTACCGGCATTCCCTACGCGAGGATCGCGTCGGCATCGGTCCTTCCGGCGCTGCTCTACTACTACTGCATTTACCTCCTGGTTCATAACGAGGCCGTGCGCCATAACGAGCCGCGGCTGCCCGAGGAGCAGATCGTGCCGCTCGGCAAGGCCTTGGCAAGCGGCTGGCGCCACCTGCTGCCGCTCGGTGCGTTGATCGGCCTCCTCGTCGCCGGCTATACGCCGGTCTACGTCGCGGCCGGCGCCACCGCCGCGGTGATCGTGCTTTCGTGGTTCCACCGGCCCACCGCGATCGGCCCGCGGCGCTTCGTCGAGTGCTGCACCGATACGATCGCGCAGCTCGTGCCGCTGGTTGGCGCCGTTGCTGCCGCCGGGGTGGTGATCGGCGCCATCGAGATCAGCGCACTTGCCGGCAAATTCACGCTGATGATCAACGCCGTCTCGGGCGGCCTGCTGGTGCCGACGTTGCTGCTCTCGGCCGTGTTCCTGATCCTGCTCGGCATGGGCATGCCGACGCCGGCGGTGTACATCATGGGCGCGGCACTGCTCGCACCGACGTTGCGCGGCGTCTTCAACCTGCCCGAGATGCAGGTCCATCTCTTCATGCTGTATTTCGCCTGCCTCTCGGCGATCACGCCGCCGGTGGCAGTGGCGAACTTCGCCGCCGGCGCGATCGCCGGCGTGAATCCGATGGCGCTTGGCCCGTACGCGGTGAAGCTCGCCATCGGCGGCTTCATCCTGCCGTTCTATTTCCTCTTCAATCCCGGCCTCAACATGGAGGGCGGGCTCGCCTACATCCTGGAGTGCGTGGTGTTCGCCATCGCGATGGTCACGTTCGCGTCGTTCGCCATGCAGGGCTATCTCGGCTTGCGCGTGATCGCCTGGCCGCTGCGCTTGCTGCTCTTCGCCTGCGCCGTGGCGACCGTCTCGCCGCGCTTCGACGTCACGCTCACCGCGACGCTTCTCGGGATCGCGGCGCTAGCCTTTGTTCAGCTGCGCGGCCGCCCAGTGAAGGTCGACGTTCCCGCCGGATAGCACGACCCCTACCTTCCCGCGTGCGGGCAGCTTGCGATGGAAGAGCGCGGCGAATGCCAGCGCGCCGGTGGGCTCGACCACGATCTTCATGCGCTCCCAGAGCCAGAACATCGCCGGCAAAAGCTCGTCGTCGGTCACCGTCGCCATCTCGTTCACGTAGTGCTGCACCAGCGGAAACGTCACGCTGCCCGGCGCCGTGGTGCGCGCACCGTCGGCAATCGTGTCTGGCACCGGGATGGTGACGATCTTGCCGGTGCGAAACGATTGCGTGACATCGTCACCCGCCGCCGGTTCCACCCCTACGATATGGCACTGCGGCGCCAGATGGCGCGCGGCCACTGCGCAGCCGGAGAGCAGGCCAGCACCGCCGCAGGGTACGACCAGCATGTCGAGCGCGCCCGCGTCCTCGATCAGCTCCTTCGCCGCGGTGCCTTGCCCA
>DASWEU010000105.1:0-16711 GCA_036394595.1 Burkholderiales bacterium
CCGCCACATCCACCATGGCGAGGCGGCACTTGGCCTCGGTGTAGTCGGCGGCTTTCTGGTGGGCCGAGAGCGGAATCGTCGCAGCGAAGCTCGCCGGCACCGCGTCGCGGTGCGCGCGGACATGAAGCATCTGCCGCCGCGCGAGCCACAGCCGCGCGGCGCCGGCGGCGGCGAGCGCGAGGAGGAAGGCCCAGGTCAGCGCGTCGGCCATGCGTGAGAGAATAATCCATGGCCGCGGACCCGAACAACCTGGTCTGGATCGACATGGAGATGTCGGGACTGCAGCCGGAGTCCGACCGCATCCTCGAGATCGCGCTGCTGGTCACCGACGCGCAGCTCACGCTGATCGCCGAGGGGCCGGTGCTGGTGGTGCACCAGCCCGACGCGGTGCTCGAGGCGATGGATTCCTGGAACAAGAGCGTGCACAAGAAGAGCGGCCTGATCGAGCGTGTGCGCGCTGCCGCGCTCACTGAAGCGCAGGCCGAGGCGGAGGCGCTCGCTTTCCTCGTCGCGCAGTCGCCGGCCAGCGCCTCGCCGATGTGCGGCAACTCCATCTGCCAGGACCGGCGCTTTCTCGCGCGCTGGATGCCGCGGCTGGAAGCGCATTTCCATTACCGCAACCTCGACGTCTCGACCCTCAAGGAGCTGGTGCGCCGCTGGAAGCCGGAGGCGCAGAAGGGCTTCATCAAGGAAGGCAAGCACGAGGCGCTCGCCGATATCCGCGAGTCGATCGAGGAGCTGAAGTACTACCGCCGCACCGTGATGTCGATCTAGGGAGCGGCGCCGAGCCGGCGCAGCACCCACGGCTCGACCACCTGCGCGAGCACCCGGCCGTCGGGCCAGCGCTCGGAACGCCCCATGTGGCCGCCCTCGGGATTGACCCAGACGTCCTTGGGATCGCCGTGCTTCATCAACAGGTAGAGGTCGGCGATCGGCTGCTGCGTGTCGCGCTCGCCGTTCACCAAAAGCATCGGCGCGGAGGGCCGGTCGAGCATGCCGCGGGCGACGAGTGACAGGCGAGGTCCCCAGCCGAGGAACTCCTCCATCGACTTCGTGCCGTAGGCCGAGGCGCGGGCCGGATAGATGTCGAACAGGTACTCCCGCGTCGAGAAGGCCGCTTTCTGCCACTGCGGCGAGTAGTACTCGTGGATGCCGACCCCGTGCACCACGACGCCGCGCAGGCGTTCCTTCTCGGTGTAGGCCAGGACCGCCGCCCAGTACCCGCTCCAGCTGCGGCCCTGGACCACGATGCGCTTCGCGTCGACGTCCGCGCGCGTCGCCAGGTAGTCGAGGGCGCGCGAGAACAGGCGCTCGGCGCCGACATCGGCGACGATCGGCGCCTGCCCGGTGCCGGGCATGTCGATGGCGAACACGCCGACGCCGTTCTTCAGGTAGCCGTCGACGCGCGCGATCACCTCTTCCTTGCGCGAGTCGAGGCCGTTGATGCCGAACACCAGCGGCGCCGGCCGCGTGCCCTGGGGCAGGCGCAGGTAGGCGACGACCTCGCTGCCCTCGAACGGGATGCGCACCGTTTCGATCGGCGGCGTGAGGGACCGGGCGTAGCGCTGGAAGGCCTCGAGCGCCCGCTCGTAGGCGCGCTGCTTGCCGGGGGAGAGCTTCTCGCTCGGCCAGCGCGCCACGTTGAAGCTGCGCCAGGCCTGGTAGGCATCGCCGGCGCGCAGGTGGCGCTCGCCGACGCGGCTCCAGGCCGCCGCCCATTCATCCGGCTCGAGGCTCGCCAGCCCGGCCATCGCTTCGCGCGCGTCCTGCGCCGGGATGCCGGCGATCGGCCCCATGTTGCGCTCGGCGCGGCGGAGGGTTTCCTGCTTCAGCTCCTCCAGCGTGCGCGGGCCCCAACTCTGCGCCGATGCCATACCGGGCAGTACGAATAGCGCCACCAGCATCAAGGACCGCATGTCGGCTCTCCTCGGATTTCTAAAGGCCGGGGTTGGTATCCTTCGGGAACGGCCCGCCGCCCCCGCCACCGCCCGGATTCTTGCCCGTACCCAGGGGCCTTTCGAAGCTCGGCGCTCTGCCCGGCTCCGCGCCGAGCGACGGCAAGGTGCTGGCCGCATCGGCCTCTGCAGGCGGCTTGGTGGTCGTGTCGCGCGGGCCGAACAGGATTCTTGGCCGGGTATTGGAAGTCTCATCCAGCTTCAAATTGAGACCGGAATCGCCACTTTTACCCTGGCGCTCCGGCGCCGGCGATGGCGCGGGGGCCGCCGACTGCGCCCCGGCCGTGCCGGCGGCGGCCACGAGCGCGCAGGCAAAGCAGGCGACGAACGCTTGCTTCATGACTCGACCTCGACGATGCACTCGATCTCGACCGGGATCTGCATCGGCAGCGAGCCCATGCCGACCGCCGAGCGCGCGTGCTTGCCGCGCTCGCCGAACACCTCGACGAACAGGTCGGAGCAGCCGTTGATCACCTTGGGGTGGTCCTGGAACTCCGGCACGGCGTTCACCATGCCGAGCACCTTCACTACGCGCTTCACCTTGTCGAGGCTGCCGAGCTCATGGCGCATGACGGCGAGCAGCTCGAGGCCGGTGTCGCGGGCATGCCGATAGCCTTGCTCGACGGTGTACTCGCGGCCGACTTTCCCCTGCGGGCGCTTGCCGTCGGCGCCCGGCGGGCCGCCCTTGCCGGCGAGGAACAGCAGGTTGCCGGCGCGCACCGCGTTGACGTAGTTCGCGACCGGGGGCGAGACCTTGCCGAGGTCGAGGCGCAGCTCCTGCAGGCGTTTTTCCGCGCTCACTGCAGCGGAACCACTTTTCCCGGATTCATGAGGTTGTCCGGGTCGAACACCTTCTTGATGTCGCGCATGACGTCGATCACGTCGTCGCCGAGCTCCAGGCGCATCGAGCCCATCTTGCCCATGCCGATGCCGTGCTCGCCGGTGCAGGTGCCTTCCATGCGCAGCGCGCGCTCGACCAGGCGCTGGTTGAAGGTTTTGGCGATCTCGGTTTCCTCGGGCCTGGCCGGGTCGACCATCAGCATCAGGTGGAAATTGCCGTCGCCGATGTGGCCGAGCAGCGGCACCGGCGCGAAATAGTTCTTCACGTCGGCCATCGTTTCGCTCACGCATTCCGCCAGGCGCGAAATCGGCACGCAGACGTCGGTCGAGACGGCGCGCGAGCCGGGGCGCAGCTGCAGGCAGGCGAAGTAGGCATCGTGGCGCGCCTGCCAGAGCTGGGTGCGCTCTTCGGGCTTGGTGGCCCAGACGAAGTCCTTGCCGCCGTGCTCCTTGGCGATGGCCTGTACCGCTTCCGCTTGTTCCACTACCGATGATTTGCTTCCATGAAATTCAAAAAATACGGTGGGAGCGACGCGGTAGCTGGTCTTCTTGAACTTGTTGATGGCGCCGACGGTCTTCTCGCAGACGATGTCGCAGCGCGCGATCGGAATGCCCGACTGGATGGTCTGGATCACGGTGTTGGTGCAGCCGTCGACGCTGTCGAAGGCGCACACCGCCGCCGACATCGCCTCCTGCACCGGGTAAAGGCGCACCGTCACCTCGGTGATGATGCCGAGGGTGCCCTCGGAGCCGACGAACAGGCGCGTCAGGTCGTAGCCCGCCGCCGACTTCTTCGCGCGGCGCGAGGTCTGGATCACGCGCCCGTCGGCCAACACGACCTTCAGCGACAGCACGTTCTCGCGCATGGTGCCGTAGCGCACCGCGTTGGTCCCCGAAGCGCGCGTCGCCGCCATGCCGCCGAGCGTGGCGTCGGCGCCCGGGTCCACCGGGAAGAAGAGGCCCGTGTGCTTGACATGCTCGTTGAGCTGCTTGCGCGTCACGCCCGCCTGCACCACCGCGTCGAGGTCCGCCTCGTGCACCGTCAGCACCTGGTTCATCTGCGACAGGTCGATGCACACGCCGCCGTTCACGGCGAGGATGTGCCCTTCAAGCGAAGTGCCGACGCCGTAGGGGATCATCGGCACGCGGTGGCGGCGGCAAATATTGACCGCGTCGCGCACCTCTTCAGTTGATTTCACATAAATAACAGCGTCTGGAAGGGCGTAAGGGAAATAGCTCTCATCCTTGCCATGGTGCTCGCGCACCGCGGCGGAGGTCGACACGCGGTCGCCGAGCAGGGTCTTCAGCTCGGCGAGCACCGACTGGTCGAACTCACGCGCCTTGTTCATGGCCTCATTTTAGGCGTATCTCGCCGTCGAAGGGCACCTTCACTCCGAGCTGTGGGATCTCCAGCGTCACCTTCGCCGCAAAGCTTTCGTCGCCTTTCAGCTTTCCCGCCTGGATCGATCTTTGCACGGCTTGCTCGATCTCGCGCTGCGAGTTGATCCCCACCATCTTGAGGAACTTGCGGATGCTGAGGTTGAAGGCTTCCTGATCCATTACGCGTCTCCCTTGAGGATGTTGGCCGCCAGGCGCTTGCCAAGTTCCACCCCCGGCTGGTCGAAGCTGTTGAGGTTCCAGATTACGCCCTGAGTGAACACCTTGTGCTCGTAGAGGGCGAGCAGCCGGCCGAGCGCTTTGGGAGTGAGCTGATCGATGGCAATGATGCTGGACGGGCGATTGCCCGGATACTGCCCGTCCTCGGAGCCGAAGGCGAGGGCATCGGCCTGTGCCGTCGCGTTAGCGGAAAGAATTTTTTCAATATTAAAATCAATAAAATCACAGGGGACTGCCTGCGTTCCCTGGTGCAGCAGCTGGTGGAACGCATGCTGGCTGACCGTGCCTTCCATGCCCCACACCACGGGAGCGGTCGCGTAGCCGACTTCGCGCCCCTCGCGGTCGATGCGCTTGCCGTTGGATTCCATCTCGAGCTGCTGCAGGTAGGCGGGCAGCAGGCGCAGCGCGTGCGCGTAGGGCAATACGGCATGCGTCGCCGCGCCGAGGAAATTCGCGTTCCAGACGCCGATCAGCGCCATCAGCGCGGGCAAATTCTTTTCAATGGCGGCGTTGGAAAAGTGCGCGTCGATTTCCTTGGCGCCGGACAGGAAGCCGTCGAATTTTTCAAAGCCCATCGCGCAGCAAGCGGCAAAGCCCACCGCCGACCACACCGAGTAGCGTCCGCCCACCCAGTCCCAGAGCGGCAGCACTTCCTCGACGCCGAACCGCTGCGCCGCGCCGGCGTTCGCCGTCACCGCGATGAAATGCCTGCCGCCCCACTGCTTCGCGGCAGCGGCGTTGGCCAGGGTCTCGGCGGTGGTGAAGCTTTTCGACACGACGACGAAGAGGGTCGCGGCCGGCTCCGCGCCGGCGAGCGCGCGCTCGAGCTCGAGCCGATCGACGTTGGCGACGAAGCGCACGTCGAGCCTGCCGTCGCCGAAGGCGTCGGCCAGCAGCCGCGGCCCGAGGTCGGAGCCGCCGGTGCCGAGGTTGATGACGCGCTTGAAGTTGCCCTTGATTTTTTCGCAAAGATTTTTTACATGTAAAAGCGAATCCTTGACTGCAGCCGGAGCATCCTTTCCCGCTCTCAATGCCGTATGCCAGGCGGCGCGCTTTTCGCTGCTGTTCACGGGCTTGCCGGCCAGAAGGGCCGCGCGCCACTCGGCGAAGCCGCGCTCTTCGAGCAGGCGCGAGAGCAGCCGCAGCGTCACCGCGCCGAGGCGCTGGCGCGAGTAGTCGAGGCGCACGCCGGCGGCTTCGGCGCAGAACTGCTGTGCGCGGGCGGCGTCGTGCGCAAACAACTCGCCGAGCCGCACGCCGCGCCAGCTCTCGGCATGGTGGGCGAGCTGGCTCCAGGCGCGGCACTCGGTGGGCGGGGTGGTGTTCATCGCAGGCGAATCATCGGAGTCGATACAGGCGGAAGCGCTCGATCTTATCGGCGGGACGGCTGACGTCGGCGACCTTGGTCCAGCGCGCGGCCGCGGATGAGGCCGGCGCGTCCTGCTCGTTCCGGGGGCTGCCCTGGACCAGGACCAGCGGGCAGGCGGCGGGATTGCGGGCGTCGAAGGGGCGGGCGCGGATACCCGCATGGTAGTCGAGCGCGGCCGCCTGCGAGACGCCGAGCGATTTCTGCGCCACGCATTCGCCGGCGGCGATCTGCTTGCTCAGCTGCTGCGCCACGCCGCGGTAGCTCTTCTGGTAGTCGGTCCACGGCATCAGCAGCAGGGCGAACGTGCCCCACAGCAGCACCACGCCCGCCGCCCAGCGCGTGACGCTGCGCACCGGCGAGGGCACGGCGTAGAAAACCAAGTAGAGCCAGATGAGCGCCAGCGCTATCGCCGCGGCAAACGCCAGCGGCGAGAAGCGCGGCTCGAAGCCCGGCGCGAGTCGCATCAGGTTGAACTCGATGCGCGGCGGGAAGCCGGTGAGGATCGCGGCATAGCCCAGCCATACCAGCCCGGCGAAGACGCCGAAGGTCAGCACGCCGAACCAGTCGAGCGCGCCCATGGCGCCGCGGCGCAGCGTGAACACGCCCTGCGCGGCGAGCAGGGCAAGCGGCGCGAGCATTGGCAGCAGGTTCTCCTGCTGCGACGGCCCCCACCAGGACTGCAGGGCGAGGAGGGCGAGCGCGGCAGCCGCCGGAACCAGCAGCCGCGGCTCGGCCCAGCGGCGCCGCAGCGACCACAGGCTCCACAGCGCGAGCGGCCACGCCGGCCACGCGAACCAGCCGGTGGTGCCGACCAGGCGGCGCAGGTTGTCGAGCAGCTCGCCCTGGCGCTGCGAGGCGAGCAGCCACCACTCGCGATACGCCTCCGGCGAGCGCAGCGCGAGCGCGAGCAGCCAGGCCGCGGCAATCGCGGCGGCTACCACGAGTGCCGTGGCGAGGAACGCGGCGACCCGCCGATTGCGCCATTCGCGGCAGGCGAGCAGGCCGGCGGCGATCGCCGCGGCGAGCGACACCGGCGCGATCCAGCCGGCGCCGAGAAAGGCGAGACCGAGGGCGAGGCCGAGACCGGCGCCGGCCTGCAGCGGACGGCGCGCGGCGTGCGGCAGGCAGGCGAGCGCGCCGCTCAGCGCGGCGAGCGAGGCGAGCTCGGGCAGCGCCTCGTGCGAGTGCACCATCAGGCCGAGCGAGCCGAGCAGGAGCAACGCTGCCGCGGCGCCGGCGAGGGGCGCTCTTCCCGCATCGGACCAGCCGCGGCCGGCGAGGTGCGCGAAATAGAGCGCCGCCGCGACGAAAACGCCGCTCGCCAGGCGCGCGCCGGCATGGAACTCGAGCACCCACTGCAATAGCGTGCCCAGCAGCGCCGCGACCCAGTGATAGAGCGGCGGGTCGATCAGCCAGCGCAGGCCCGCCACGCGCGGCACCAGCAGGTCGCCGCCCGTCGCCATGCCGTGGGCGATGCCGAGGGTGAGGACGTCCTGCGACTTCCAGGGATCGTGCCCGGCGAGCCCGGGCAGGAGAAATACGGCCGCCAGCAGCGCGAGCGCCGCCGGTGGCAGGGGAAGCTTCAGGCGGGGCAGCATGCCCCGGGGTTCAGACCTTCTTCTTGGTGTAGCGGCGCTTGAACTTCTCGACGCGGCCGGCGGTGTCGATGATCTTGGTCTTGCCGGTGTAGTACGAATGCGATTCCGAGGACACTTCCACTTTCACCACCGGGTATTCCTTGCCGTCGGTCCATTTCATCGTCTCGCGGCCCTTGGTGTCGATCGCCGAGCGCGTGAGGAAGGAATGGTTGGCGCTGGTGTCGTGGAAGATCACCGCGGGATAGTCGGGATGGATGCCGTTTTTCATCGGGCGCGGATTATAAAGGAAATTTAACCGCGGCGCATCGAGTCGAAGAACTCGGCGTTCGACTTGGTGGCCTTGAGCTTGTCGATCAGGAATTCGGCCGCTTCGAGCTCGTCCATCGGGAACAGCAGCTTCCTCAGCACCCACACCTTCTGCAGGATCGGCGCTTCGATCAGAAGCTCCTCGCGCCTGGTGCCAGACCGGTTCACGTTAATAGCAGGATAAATGCGCTTCTCGTGCATGCGCCGGTCGAGGTGGATCTCCATGTTGCCGGTGCCCTTGAATTCCTCGTAGATCACGTCGTCCATGCGGCTGCCGGTGTCGATCAGCGCGGTGGCGATGATGGTGAGCGAGCCGCCCTCCTCGACGTTGCGCGCGGCGCCGAAGAAACGCTTCGGCTTTTGCAGCGCGTTCGCGTCGACGCCGCCCGTCAGGACTTTGCCGGACGCCGGCACGACCGTGTTATACGCACGGGCCAATCTGGTAATGGAATCCAGAAGGATGACGACGTCCTTCTTGTGTTCCACCAGCCGCTTCGCCTTCTCGATCACCATCTCGGCGACCTGCACGTGGCGCGAGGCCGGCTCGTCGAAGGTCGAGGCCACCACTTCGCCGCGCACCGAGCGCGACATTTCGGTCACTTCCTCCGGCCGCTCGTCGATCAGCAGCACGATCATCGTGACGTCGGGATGGTTGGCGACGATGGCGTGCGCGATGTGCTGCAGCATCACCGTCTTGCCGGCCTTGGGCGGGCTGACGATCAGGCCGCGCTGGCCCTTGCCGATCGGCGCCACGATGTCGATCACGCGCCCGGTGGTGTTTTCCTCGGCCTTGATGTCGCGCTCGAGCTTGAACGCCTCGTCCGGATGCAGCGGCGTCAGGTTCTCGAACAGGATCTTGTTCTTCGCCGCCTCGGGGGCTTCGCTGTTGACCTTGTCGACTTTGACCAGGGCGAAGTAGCGCTCGCCGTCCTTGGGCGTGCGGATCTCGCCCTCGATCGAGTCGCCGGTATGCAGGTTGAAGCGCCGGATCTGGGAGGGCGAAACGTAGATGTCGTCGGTGCTCGCCAGGTACGAGGTCTCGGGCGAGCGCAGGAAGCCGAAGCCGTCGGGCAGCACTTCGAGCGTGCCGTCGCCGAAGATCGACGCGCCCTTTTTCGCCTGGTTCTTCAGCAGCGCGAAGATCAGGTCCTGCTTGCGCAGGCGGCTTGCGTTCTCGATGCCGTTCGACACCGCCATCTCCACCAGCTGGGTGACGTGGTGCGACTTCAGCTCCGAGAGGTGCAGCGGAACGGGCAGCCCGGTGCCGGGCGCGGCAGCGCTCGCTTCGGGGCTGGGGGCGGCAGGGGCTGCCGCTACATCCGGGGGAACTGCGTGGGGCCTGGCCATAAACTTGGGAGATGAGCGCCCTGGGAAACCCAAGCGCGGAAAACGATTAATCGGGAATTGTTTTGCCGGAACTGCCCTGCTGCTACGACCTGCTGCGACTACAGCCTAAGAGCTTCAGATGTTGCTGTCAAGAAAGGCGGTGAGCTGGGATTTGGAGAGCGCGCCGACCCGCGTCGCCTCGACCGCGCCGTTCTTGAACAGCATCAGCGTGGGGATGCCGCGCACCGCGAATTTGGCCGGCACCATCTGGTTCTGGTCGACGTTGATCTTGGCGACCTTGAGCCGGCCCGAGTACTCGCGGGCCACCTCGTCCAGGATGGGGGCGATCGACTTGCAGGGGCCGCACCATTCGGCCCAATAATCGACCAGCACCGGGGTTTCGGACTTCAGCACTTCCGGGTCAAAAGACTCGTCGGTGACGTGCCGGATATCAGAGCTGCTCATGGGTTCTCGCCGATGGGGGTGTTGCAGGAAGGCCTCTATTATGAGGCCGGGGCCGATAAAATGCTAAAGTATTGATTAGAATAACCTTATGACCTACGTTGTCACCGAAAGCTGCATCAAGTGCAAGTACACGGACTGCGTCGACGTCTGTCCCGTCGACTGCTTCCGCGAGGGCCCGAACATGCTAGTCATCGACCCCGACGAGTGCATCGACTGCACCCTGTGCGTCCCGGAATGCCCGGTGGAGGCCATCTACGCCGAGGACGACGTGCCGGAGGTCCAGCGACCTTTCATCGCCCTGAATAAGGAGTTGTCCCAGGTCTGGAAGCCCCTGATCGAGAGGAAGCCGGCCCCCCCGGATGCCGACCAGTGGACCAAGGTCAAAGACAAGAAACATCTGCTGGAGCGCTAGCCGAGGCAGTGGTGCGTTCGGATATGCGAATCCGTTCGTTGAAAAAAGAACTGCAAATCGGCGCTGCCGGGAACTTCGCGCGCGACACCGGCCTCGAAGTGGAGGTCAACGCTGCGCTGACTGGCGAGTGGTGGTGGTGAAGAAAAAGGAGTAACGCTGGTGTCATCGCGCCGCGATAGGCTGCTGCGGCAGGAATAAAAGGAGAGCGCGATGGATCAGCCGGTGATTGCCTTTACCGCCGTATACCTGAAATCGAACCACGGCTACGTCGGGTTCATCGAGGAGCTGCCGGGCGTGAATTCGCACGGCCGCACGCTCGACGAGGCGCGGTTGACGCTGCGCAAGATCGCCGGCGTGGCGTTCGACGAGGCGAGGCGCGAGTCGGGCGAGCTGCTCGCCGGCAAGGACGTGGTGCGCGAGGCCTTCTTCGTGCCGCTGGCGCAGTAGCGCGCTAGCGCTGCTGCAGGATCCAGCCGGCCAGCGTGCGCGCGTCGGCTTCGGAGACGCCGCTGTTCGGCGGCATCGGCACCGGTCCCCAGGTGCCTCGACTTCCGTCACGTACTTTTTTAATCAGCGCAGCAACTGCTTTTGCATCTGAACCATATCGTGCAGCAATTTCCTTGAAAGAAGGGCCGACCACGCGTCGGTCCAGCGCGTGGCAGCCGCTGCAGGCGTGGCGCTCGAGCAGCTGCTGCATCGGATTGGCGGAAACCAGCGTGTCGGGCGAGGGCGCCGGCGCCGGTTTTTCGCGGTTGTAGTAGGCCGCGAGGTAATCGAGGATCACCGCCATCTCGGCCTCGCTCATCGGCGTGCCGCGCGCCTTCATGTTGCGCAGGTTGTCGGCCCATTCTCCGCGCGACAGCGGCGAGCGGCGGATGTGCTGCAGCTCGTGGCAGATCTTGCACTTGTTCTCGGTGAGGGTGGAGCCGGGGCCCGAGATCAGCTGGTCTTGCGAATAAGCTGCTGTTGAAACAAAAGCCGTCAGTACAAAAAACCTAAGCTTCAACAACAACCTCCACCCGGTGCCAGCCGTTCCAGAAGTAGCCGAGCGGGTTCCATACCGGCACCTGGGGCTGCGCGTTGCCGCGGGTATCCCAGGCACGCGCGATGAAGCTCTGCTTGCCCGGATTGTCGGCCAGGTAGGGGAAGGTGAATTTGCGCCACGCGTATTTGTCGGCGCGGCCGAACAGGCGCGCCGAGAACCAGCTGCGGCCTTCGTCGGCCGAGACCTCGACGTGGTCGATCTCGCCCTCGCCGATCCAGGCACGGCCGGTGATCAGGATCTGCTCCCCGACGCGGAAACGCGCCTCCGGCCTGGGCGAGGTGATCATCGACTTGATCGGCCAGGCTTCGGCGATCACGGTGTCCTCGGGCATCTTCTCGCCGGGCTGGACCGGCACGCGCGGCATGCGGTAGCTCAAGTCCATGTAGGGGCCCTTGAAGGGCGCATCCAGCACGTAAATCGTGTGCAGCCACTTGGTCGAGGCCGAGCCGACCCAGCCCGGCACCACCAGGCGCAGCGGAAAGCCGTGCACCGTCGGCAGCGGCTTGCCGTTCATCTCCCAGGCGACCAGCGTCCTCGCCTCCATCGCCTTGGTGAGCGGGATGGAGCGGATCACCGGCGCCGCGGTGTCGATGGCGCCCGGGTCGCCGCCGTGGCCGGCAACGTGCACCGCGCCGGGCTTGAGGCCGCAGATATTCAGCACGTCGCGCAGCCGCGCGCCGGTCCAGGTCGGGCAGCCCATGCCGCCCGTCGCGAGCCAGGGCGTGCCGCTCGCCGCCGGCTTGTAGTTGGAGCGGCCGGAGCCGGCGCATTCGAGCATGCCCTGCATGGTGAGCGGCGCGAAGTTGGCCTTGAAGTCCTCGAGGCTGAATTCGAGCTCCTTGTCCACCAGCCCCTTGATGCTGATGCGGTGCTTGGTGGGGTCGATAGTCGGGGTGAGCAGGTTGTTGCGCACGAACATGCGATCGGTGGGCGTGACGTCGAAGTCGTGCTCGTATGCCGGCACGCTGCCGGTCAGCGGGCGCTCCGAGTGCCACTGCATGGCCGACACCTTGCCCGCCTTGACCGAATCGTTCGGCATCGTGCCGGCCGGCGCTTCCTGACCCCTTGCCTTGCCAAGGGCGGCGAGCGCAGCGAGGCCTGCCGCAGTGCTCAGGAATTGACGGCGCGATTCATGCATCGGACTCCCTCCTAATCTTGTCGAGCGCAAGGTTAGCAAACCCCGGTGCCGCATGTAAGGTGTGACGTTCCCGGCCGACCAACGGGACGGTCATTCACGACCGCCCAAAGGAGGACGCTTGAAACGATTCGCCGCCGTTGCCCTCGCCGCCTGCCTCTCCACCGCTCCCGCTGCCTACGCCCAGGAAAAGGGCATGATGAAGAAGGACGAGATGAAGAAGGAAGGGATGAAGAAGGACGCGATGAAGAAAAAGGGCGAAATGAAGAAGGACGACATGATGAAGAAAGACGGCATGATGAAAAAGGACGCGATGAAGTAGAGGCTCAAGCCCACACCGGGTAGCCCTTGGCCGCGCGAGCGTAGCCGCCGAAAAGATCGAGCATGCGCTCGCGCCAGGCGTAGACCGGGTCGTCGGGCTCGAGCAGGCGCAGCGGCGACACCGCGCGCGCCCACTGGAACGGCCCGAACAGGATGTAGTCGGCAAGGCCGGGCGCGCCGCCGGCGAGAAAACGGTGCTGCACGAACACCGGCCGGATCGGATCGAGCGCGCCGCGCAGCGCGGCGACGCCAGCGCGCGGGTCGCAGAATTTCTCGAGCGGCATGCCGTAGCGCTTCTCGCGCGAGGCGCGGAAGTAGGCCTTGTCCTTCTCATGCACGACGGCGTAGAGGTCGAGCAGCACCGCCTTCGAGACATGGCCGTGCAGGTTCGCCACCGTCCAGTGCTTGAGGAAATAGGCGAAGGCCTTGGCGCCTTCGGATTCGAGCAGCGGCCGCTCCGCATAGGCCTGGTCGAGGTAGAGCGCGATGTCCCAGGAATCGTAGACGACGCGGCCGTGGTCCTCGAGCACCGGCACCAATTTCTGTCCGGAGAAGGCGATCGCCTCGGTGTCGGTGAAGCGCCACGCAATCTCCTCGGCTGCGAGTCCCTTGTGGCGCAGCGCCATCTTGATGCGCCAGCAGTACGGCGAGAAGCGTCGATCGTCTTCCGCGCCCGCGAGGTCCCAGAGCCGCATCGTCATGCGTCTAATATACGGCCACATGGAACGACCGGCCTACGACGCGGACCGCGAGCGCGAGTTTGTTTCACGCGGCTGGTGGGCCGCGGACACGCTGACCGGCTGGGTGGCGAAGCATGCGGCGGAGCGGCCCGACGATCCGGCAGTGGTTTTTTCAAAGGGCGTCATCTCCTGGAAGAACCTGCAGGAAAGGTCCCTCCGGTGCGCCGAGGGGTTGCGCCGAGCCGGCGTCGGCCGGGGCGACGTCGTGGCGGTGCAGCTGCCCAACACACCGGAGTTCCTCATCGCCTATCTCGCCGCCTGCCGACTTGGCGCGGTGCTGTGCACGCTGCACATGCCCTACCGCGGCGCCGAGATCGAGGCCATCCTCGGGCATGGCGGTGCGCGGGTTTTTCTGCATGGAAATCTCGATCTGGAGGGACACGGCTCCCTGCCGCCCGATTTTCCGTTGCCCGATCCCCGGGATCCGTTCCTGCTGCTCTACACCTCCGGCACCACGGCGTCGCCGAAAGGCGTGCCGCACCCGTACCGCAGCATGCTCGGCAACGCGCGCCTCGGAGCGACCGAGCACCGGTTGAGCGCGAAGAGCCGGGTGCTGTGCGCGGCGCCGCTGTCGCATCTCTACGGCTTGTACTCGTTGCACTGTGCGTGGGCGGTGGGCGCGTGCACGGTGCTGTTGCCGTCATTCAAGCCGGATGAATTGAGTTCTTTAATGGAAAAATTCAAACCTACGGCGCTGTGGACCGCTCCTGCCCATGTTGCCGCTTGCCGCGCGGCCGGATTGTTCGAGCGGCACGACTGGTCCTCGCTCGAGCTCGCCATCGTCTCCGGTTCGTCGGCGCCGCCGCCGTTGATCCGGTTCTTCCAGGAAAAAGCGCCGGCTTGCGCCGTGACGCAGCTCTGGGGCATGACCGAGCTGCAGGCGGGCCTGTACTCGCGGCCCGGCGACCCGCCGGAGGTCTCGGCCGCCACCACCGGGCGCCCGAGCCCCGGCACCGAGATCCGGCTGTCCGATGGCGAGCTGCAGGTGCGGGGACCGCTGCTCTTCACGGGCTACTACCGGAACGACGAAGCGAATGCCGCGGCGTTTACCGCCGACGGCTGGTTCCGTTCCGGCGACTTGGCGGAAAAGCGCGGCGAGAACTACGCTATCACCGGGCGCACCAAGGACATCATCAACCGCGGCGGCGTCAAGTTCAACCCGGTGGATATCGAAATGCTGCTCGACGCGCACCCGAAGATCCAGCAGTCGGCTATCGTGCCGATGCCCGATCCGATTTTGGGCGAGAAGGCTTGCGCCTTTGCGGTTTTAAAGGAAAAAAATTCCTCTCTTACCCTGGAAGAAGTCGTTTCCTATCTGTCAGAAAAAAACATCGCGAAAAACAAGTTACCGGAGCGGCTGGTGGTCGTCGCAGAAATGCCGCTCACGCCGACGCGCAAGATCATCAAGGGAAAATTACAGATCCCGCCGGCCTGAAAATCGGGGTCAGCGCCCGATTTCCCGGTTGCCTCAAGGCGCGATCTTCGTCGTGGTGCGCTCTTGATCGGCACCGCGCGCGACCTCGGCGCATTTTTCCTTGGAAACTTCGCGATAGCGCGCGCCGAATTCCCTGGTCAGGATTTCTTCTTGCTCCGCGGCCCTGGCCTCGTCCCAGCCGAGCGACTGCATCGCGTGGCCGCGGATGAGCTTCAGCCAGGCCAACCGCTCCGCCGTCAGGGCACCGCACCGATTCAACAGGTAGCCGCTCTCGCTGATATTGTTATAGCGCGCTATGGGGTTGATCTGCGCGCCGGCCGTCGAGGCAAGCAACGTGAAGCAGCTTAAAACGACCCCCAAGAATTTGCCCATGCATTGCCTCCCCTGTGGAGGCCTTCTGTATCATGGTCCATGGCCGACAGTCCACGACGCGTTGCAATAATCGGCGGTGCGCGCATTCCGTTCGCGCGCGTCAATTCCGCCTATATCGATGCCAGCAACCAGGACATGCTGACGGCCGCCCTGCGCTACCTGGTGGAGAAATACGCCTTGAAGGGCGAGAGGGTGGGCGAAGTGGCGGCGGGCGCGGTGATCAAGCACTCGCGCGACTGGAACCTGGCGCGCGAATGCGCGCTCGGCGCCGGCCTGCACCCCGAGACGCCGGCCTACGACCTGCAGCGCGCCTGCGGCACCAGCCTGTCGGCGGTGGCGCAGCTCGCCAACCGCATCGCGGCGGGCGAGATCGACTCGGCCATCGCCGGCGGCTCCGATACCGCCAGCGACGTGCCGCTGACGTATCGAAAGAATCTGCAAAGGACGGTGCTGCGCCTCTCCAGGGCAAGGACTTTCGGTGAAAAAATCAGCACCATCGGACACCTCAGGCCGCGCGATCTCGCCCCGGACCACCCGGGCATCGCCGAGCCGCGCACCGGCATGTCGATGGGCGAGCATTGCGAGGAGATGGTGAAGGAATGGATGATCGGCCGCCGCGAGCAGGACGCGCTGGCGCTGGCGAGCCACCAGAAGGCCGCCGCGGCCTGGCAGGCCGGTTTTTTCAACGATCTCGTGTTTGAATTTAACGGCTTGAAAAAAGACAACAACGTCCGCGCCGATACCAGCCTCGAAAAACTTTCCACGTTAAGAACGGCATTCGACTTTGGCCCGAACGGAACGCTGACGGCGGGCAACAGCTCGCCGCTCACCGACGGCGCCTCCTGCGTGCTGCTGGCGTCGGAGGAGTGGGCGCAGCGGAAAAACCTGAAGCCGCAGGCCTATTTTTCCTTCAGTGAAACCGCCGCCGTCGATTACGTCGGCATGGCCGGGCCGAAGGAGGGCATGCTGATGGCGCCGGCCTACGCGGTGCCGCGCATGCTCGACCGCGCGGGCCTCAAGCTGCAGGACTTCGATATCTACGAAATCCACGAGGCGTTTGCGGGGCAAGTGCTGTGCACCTTGAAGGCCTGGGAGTCGGCAGATTTTTGCAAAACAAAACTCAACCGCGGCATTTTGGGAAGTATCGACCGCACAAAACTGAACCCCATGGGTTCCAGCGTCGCCGTCGGGCACCCGTTCGCCGCCACCGGCACGCGCATCGTGGCGACGCT
Source organism: Burkholderiales bacterium (assembly GCA_036394595.1). Taxonomy (GTDB): domain Bacteria; phylum Pseudomonadota; class Gammaproteobacteria; order Burkholderiales; family SG8-39; genus SCGC-AG-212-J23. The sequence continues at coordinate 16,169 of DASWEU010000105.1, forward strand.
CGCCAAGCAGCTGGCGCAGCGCGGCTCGGGGCGCGGGTTGATTTCGATCTGCGCTGCCGGAGGAATGGGCGTAACGGCAATTCTTGAGCGTTGATGACCAGTTCGCCCCAGGCCCTGATGCTGGTCGGCGCGGTCGGCGCCATGGCCTTCGGCGCGATCATGGTGTTCGTCGCGCGCTGGCGCGACTTCGTCGCGCTGTGGCTGGGCCTGTTCCTGGGCTGCGTGGCGACCGCGCTTTATTTCGGCGCGCACGCGGCCGGCCCGTGGGCCGGCATCCTCGCGCTGCCCTTCCTTGCCTTCTTCGTCGCCGCGCTGCGGCCCGGCCTCTGGGCGCGGCGCGCGGCGCTTGTCGCCGGCCTGCTAGGCGCCGCCGCAGCGGCGGTCACCGCGCTCGCCGCCGCGCAGGCGCTGGCGCTCGCGATTGCGGCCTGGGCGGCGGTGGTGGCGGTGCAGCTGGTGCGCGAGCGCCGGACCTTCTGGCCGGTGCTGATCGCGCTGATGGCGCTCGCCTACCCGGTATTGACGCTCGGCCTCGTCCCGGCC
>DASWEU010000106.1:0-21727 GCA_036394595.1 Burkholderiales bacterium
GGGGAAACGCCGCCGCCACGTACAGACCGACCGCGAGCCCGACGACGGCAAACAGCCAGTCATACCAGGGGATGTCGGTTCGCTGGGTGCCGCGCGTTGCGGGAAAGCTGACGAAGAGGAGGGCGAGACAGACGCCGTAGATCGCCGCGAGGAACTGCTCCGGGAACAGCACCAGGCCGACCGCGCGGGTCAGGCCGACGCTGTAGGCGAGCGAGCCGAGCGTCAGCGTCGCCGCCAGCACCACCTGGGCAAGGCGGCCGGCCGCGGAGGTCGGCGGCGCCGCGGCCGATAGTTCCTCCATGCGGTTCTAGCGGAGCCCGGTTTCCTTCCAGTACTTCTCGGCGGCCGGGTGGTAGGCGAGGCGCGGCTGCACCTTGCCCGACTTGCTGGGGTCGTAGGCGTTGAAGTTCGGATGACCCGCGACTAGGTCCTGCTTGTTGCCGTGCACCGCCTTGATGAAGTCGACCACCACGTCGTCCTTCACGTGCGTGCCGACGCCGATGATGAAGTCGATGGTCTGCACCTTGGTCGGCTTGTCGACGCCGGCGATATGCGGCGCCGGGTTGACGTTGGAGAAGTAGTACTCGGGGCGGATCCGCTTCATGCGCGCCTCGGAATCCGGCAGGATCTCCATGTTCAGCACGCGCAGGCCGCCGACGGCGGCGGCGATCTCCTGCACCTTCGGCGCGCCGACGGCGAAGAAGAAGACGTCGATCTTGCCCGACTTGAAATCCTCCGAAGCGCGGATCACGTTGACGGTCGGCACCTTCTTCACGTCGTTCATGGTCACGCCGCCCGCGGCGAGCAGGGCGTTCAGGTGCGTGATGACGCTGGTCTGCTGCACCCAGTCGGACGGGATGTTCTTGCCTTTGAGATCGGCGATGCTCTGCACCGGCGAGTCCCTGCGCACCCAGAACGCCATCTGGAAGCCGAACAGGGTCAGCGCGGCGCGGAGGTTGGGCTTGGGATTGCCCTTCCACACGTTCTCGCCCTTCTGCGCCTCGGCCGGCTCGCCGACGTCGAGCAGCAGGAAATCCGCCTGGTCCGAGTTCACCGCGTCGATGATGCCGGTGTCGCCGCCGTGGCCGATGACGCGCACCTGCAGCTTGGAGTGGTCCTGCACGACCTTGGCGATCACCGAGGCCTGGGCGTTGAGCAGCGTGCCCGGCTGCAGCGTGGCGAAGCCGACAGTCTGCTGGGCGCCGGAGGCGCCGGCATACGCAGCCGCGGCGAGCGCGGCCAGGCGCATGGATTTCAGCATGTTGGTCTCCTCTCTCCTTTGACCCCAGTATAGTAACCGCATGAAGCTGCCGCGGGACCGGATTGCTTATTCCGCCATCGTCGACCGGCCGAAGCTCGAGCTTCCCGGCGGCGCGCGCATCGCGGTGTGGACCATCGTGAATGTCGAGGAGTGGTCGATCGAGCGCGCCATGCCGCGCACTGTTCTTCCTCCCCCGTTTGGGCAGCCGCTGTTACCAGACCTGCCCAACTGGGCGTGGCACGAATATGGAATGCGGGTGGGGTTTTGGAGATTTTTGGAAGTACTGCAGAAATACAGCATCAAGGCGACGCTGGCGACAAACGGCTCCGTCATCGGGACGTATCCCCGCGTCGCCGAGGCCGCATTGAAAGCGGGATGGGAGTTCATGGGACATGGGTTCGTGCAACGCCCCATGCATCATGTCGAAAACCAAAAAGAATCCATCGTCAAAACAATGGAGGCCATCCGTGCGTTTTCCGGCAAATCTCCGCGAGGCTGGGAGAGCCCGGGCCTCACCGAGACCTACGACACCATCGACTGGCTGTCGGAGGCCGGCATTGAATATGTCGCCGACTGGGTGCTCGACGACCAGCCCTGCATGATCCAGGCCTCTCCGCGTCCGGTGGTGTCGGTGCCCTACACGGTGGAGATGAACGACATCGCCATGATGCTGCTGCAGCACCAACCGTCGGAGGAGTGGCTGCGCCGCGGCATCGATCAATTCGACCGGCTGTATCAGGAAGGCGAGCAGAGCGCCCGGGTCATGGCGATCAGCCTGCATCCGTACATCAGCGGCGTGCCGCACCGCATCGGCTACGTCGAAAGGCTTTTTGATTACATCCGGCGGCGTCCGGGCGTCCAGCTCTGGACGGGAGAACAGATCCTTGACTGGTTCGCAAAAAGATAAGCAGCTCTGGGAGAAAGCGGAGTCCCTGCTTCCCGCATTGCGCGAGCGCGCGGCGAAGTGCGAGGAACTGCGGCGCCTGCCCGACGAGACGCTGCGTGACTTCCACGACACGCAGATCATGCGCATCCACCAGCCGAAGCGCGTCGGCGGCGCGGAGCTCGAGTTCGCCGCCGTGGTCACCTACGGCGCGCTGCTGGCGCGCGCCTGCGCTTCGAGCGCCTGGAACTGGGTCAACTTTACCGCGCATCACATGATGCTCGGCATGTTCCCGCCCAAGGCGCAGGACGAGATCTGGGGCGCCTCGCCCGACACGCTGATCGCCTCGTCCTTCGTCTTCCCGGCGGCCAAGGCGAAGAAGGTCAAGGACGGCTACGTCATCTCCGGGCGCTGGCCGTTCTCGAGCGGCGTCGACCCGAGCGAATGGAACATGCTGGCCGGGCTCGCCTTCCTCGACGAGAACGCGCCGCCCGAGCAGCGCGTGTTCCTGCTGCACAAGTCGCAATACAAGGTGATCGACAACTGGTTCGCGGGCGGCCTGCGCGGCACCGGCAGCAAGGACGTCGAGGCGGTCGAGCAGTTCGTGCCCGAGCACCGTACGCTGGCGGTGGCCGATACGAAGGGCGGGCCGACGCCGGGCAGCAAGGTGAACCCCGGCCCGCTGTTCCAGATGCCGGTGTTTGCGCTCTTTCCCTACATGCTGTCGGGAGTGGCGCTTGGAATCGCAGAGGGCATGGTCGAGGGTTTTAGTGCAAAGACCGGAAAGATGACCGGAGCGCGGGTGGCGGAAATTCAAAGCACGCAGATCCGCCTCGGCGAAGCCACGGCTTATGCGCGCGCATCGCGGCTGGTGCAACTGGCGAACTGCCGCGAAGCCGAGGCGCTGATCGCGGCGAAGAAAGTACCCGATGCAAAAACGAAGGCGCGCTACCGGCTCGAGGGCGCCTATGCGGTGGACTGGGCGGTGCGCGCCGTCGACGTCATGTTCGGCCTCGCCGGCGCGAGCGGCCTGTACGAAGCGGGGCCCCTCGCGCGCGCCTTCCGCGACGCGCACGCGGTGAAGCAGCACTTCTCCTTCAACACCGACATCGCGGGCACCACCTATGGCCGTGCCGCACTCGGCCTGCCCGGAGACAACCCGACCCTGTAGGCGGCGCTCGCGCGGCGCAGCAGGTCGCAGAGGTGCTCGGCGGCCGGCGTCAGCGGCAGGCCGGCGCGCCTCACCAGCACAATCGACGGCGCAGCAATCGTTTCCTTCAGTGCCAGCATGCGCAGCGTGCCGCGCGTCGGCGAGAACTCGGTCCATTGCCGCGGCACGATCGCCAGCATGTCGCTATGCGCGAGCAGGGTAATCAGGCTCAGTGTGCCGCCCTGCGCGCGCGCGCCCATCCGGGGCGCGGGCAGGCGATGCTGGCGGAAGAGGTCGCCGAACTCGGCGTCCGCCCGTTCCGTGATCGCGGTGGACACCCATAGCGCGCCGGCCAGGTCGGCGAGCGCGCGCGCGTTCGCCAGGGGATGGTCGTGGCGCGCCAGCACCACCCGGGTGTTGTCGAAGAGCTTCTCCATCTTCAGGTCGCGTCCGGGGCGCTTCTCCGGCGCCACGCCGATATAGAAATCCACGCTGCCATCCTTGAGACGGGGCTCGATGGCCGGAAATGCGCTGTCCACGAGCCGCAACTCGATGCGCGGGTAGCGGCTACGGAATGGCGCCAGCGTTTTCGGCAGTAGGGCCAGCAGCGGCACGCTCGACAGGCCGACGGTTACGCTGCCTTCCGCATCGCCGTGCAGTTGTGCGATTTCTTCGCGTGCCCGCCGCAGCTCGCTCGCCGCCGCGCTGGCGCGCGAGGCGAACAGCTTACCGACCGGGGTGAGGATGGTGCCGCGGGCCTGGCGCTCGAGGAGCGGGGCGCCGAGCTCGCGCTCGAGCTCGCGGATGCTGCGGCTGATCGACGGCTGGGCGAGGCCGAGCTTGCGCGCGGCGGCACGCAGGCTGCCGGCCTCGGACACGGCCAGAAGGTCTCGTATCTGATGAAGCTTCATATGCCTGGCAGGTATCGGTAGGACATCTTTGCCATCTTACGCCTAGCAGGCGGCGCGGCGAGAATCGCGACCGGAGAAAGTGGAGGAGCCATGAAAGTCAAAGACGTCCAGTTCATCACCTACCGGGTGCCCGACCTCGACCTCGCCGAGCGCTTTCTGACCGACTTCGGCATGGTGCGCGCCACGCGCACGGCGCAGGCGCTCGAGATGCGCGGCGCCGGCACCTACGCGGTGATCTACCGCGCCGAGCTCGCGCCCAAGGCCGCATTCGCCCACGTCTCGTTCGAGGGCCCGCAGGCGGCGGTGCTCAAGGATCCCGACGGCTACGAAATCCGCGTCGTCACCAATGTGGGCAAGGTGAAGCCGCTGCCGCTTCGCACGGCGCTGGAAATGAACAACCCAGTGCGCAAGGTGCGCCTGAACGGCACCCAGCGCCCGCCGGCGGCGCCGGCGCCGGTGCTGCGCATGGGCCACTTCATCCTCAAGGTGAGCGACATCAACCGCTCCATCGCCTGGTACCAGAAGGAGCTCGGCCTCAAGGTGTCGGACTTCGTCTACGAGGGCAAGGAGGAGAACAAGCTGATCGCCTTCATGCGCTGCGACCGCGGCGCCGAGCACACAGACCACCACACCGTAGGCCTCGCCCAGGTGCCGCCGGGCGCGCCGCTCGGCGTGCACCACGCCAGCTACGAGACCATCGACCTCGACGCCGTCGGCATGGGCGGCGAGTGGCTGAAGGAGAAGGGCTGGGACAAGCAGCACGTCTGGGGCATCGGCCGCCACTGCCTCGGCAGCCAGGTGTTCGACTACTGGCGCGACCCGTTCGGCAACATGGTCGAGCATTTCGCCGACGGCGATCTCTTCGACGCGTCCATTCCCACCACCGGCCACCACGTCGGCAAGGAATCCCTCTACATGTGGGGGCCCGCCGTGCCGCAGGAATTCATGCAATGAGTTTCGTACGCGGCGCGTGGTATGTCGGCGCCTGGGCGGACGAGCTGGCGCCGGGCGCGCTGCTCGGGCGCAGCATCCTAGGCGAGCCGGTGCTCTTGTTCCGCGGCGCCGCGGGCGAAGCCGCGGCGCTGGAGAACCGCTGCTGCCACCGCGGCTTGCCGCTCGAACATGGCGCGGTGATCGGCGAGACCGTGCAGTGCGGCTACCACGGGCTGGTCTACGACCGCTCCGGCGCGTGCATCAAGGTGCCCGGCCAGGACCGCGTGCCGCGCGACGCGAAGGTCAGGAGCTATCCGGTGGTGGAGCAGGACCGCATCCTGTGGATCTGGATGGGCAACCCGCAGCGTGCCGATCCCGCCGCGATCGTGCGCCATCCGTGGCACGACGACCCGAAATGGGCCTGGACCAAGGATCACTACCTGGTCAACGCCAACTACCAGCTGATCAACGACAACCTGATGGACCTGACGCACGTCGGCTATGTCCATACGAAAACCATCGGCGGCACGCCGGAAGCGCACTCCAAGGCCGAAACCAGGACCGACCGCAGCGCGAGCGGCGTCAAGGTCACGCGCTGGATGCTGGACTCCATTCCACCGCCGGCCTATACGCAGGCGGTGAAGTTCAGCAAGGAGCGCGTCGATCGCTGGATGGAGATCGAGTTCTTTCCAGCTTCAGTGGTGCGCATCCACACCGGCGCCACCGATGCAGGCACCGGCGCCCACGAGGGCCGGCGTGAAGGCGGCTTCGGCTTCATGGGACTCAACGCCATGACGCCCGAAACCGAGCACAGCACGCATTATTTCTGGTCCGGCGCGCACAACTACAGCGTCGACAAGCCCGAGATGACGCAGCGGCTGCGCAAGTCGCTCGAAATCACGTTCGGCGAGGACAAGGTCGTCGTCGAGTCGCAGTATGCCGCGCAGCAAATGAATCCAGCCGCACCCCTGATCATGATTGCGTCGGATGCCGGCATGGTGGCGGCGCGCAAGCTGGTCGCCGATTTGATCGATCGAGAGAGGAAAAGCACATGAATTGGCTCAAGCCGTTTGGCGTAATCGCGCTCGCGCTGCTGGCCGGCGCCGCGCAGGCGCAGCAATGGCCCGACAAACCGGTACGCCTGATGGTGCCGTTTCCCCCGGGCACGGCGCCCGACATCGCCGCCCGCCTGATGGCCGACAAGCTTTCGCAGGCCTGGAAGCAGCAAATGGTGGTGGAGAGCCGGCCCGGCGCCGGCGGCATCCCCGGCATGTCCGCGTTCATCAAGACCGCGCCCGACGGCTATTCGTTCGCCGTCGTTCCGGCGACCGTGGTGACCCTGACGCCGAATCTGTTCAAGAATCCCCAGTACAGCATCGACAACGACGTCACGCCGGTCGCCATCCTCGCAACGGGGCCGTTCATCATCGCCGTAAATTCGGGCATCGGCGTCAACAGCCTGGACGAGCTGTTGAAGATAGCCAAAGCGCAGCCCGGCAAGATCAACATGGCACCGCCGGGGCTGAACACCACGCCGCACCTGGCCGGGGAGTTGCTCGCCATGTTGGCTGGGGTCAGGTTCTATCCGGTGCCTTACAACGGCTCGGTGCCCGCGGTCACCGCCACCATCACCAACGAAAGCCAGTTCACCATCGACGGCGTGCCGGCGCTGGCGTCGAACATCCGGGCCGGCAAGCTGATAGCGGTGGCCGTCACCTCCAGGCAGCGCATTCCCGGCTTCGAAAACGTGCCGCCGGTGGCTGATACGTTCAAGGGCTTCGAGGCGATCGGCTGGTTCGCCGTCCTCGCCCCGGCCAAGACGCCGGTGGCGATGATCGAGCGCATGAACCGCGACGTCAACGACGTGGTCCGGATCCCCGAGATCGTCACGCGCTACGCCGATCTCGGCATCTATCCGCGGCCGGGCTCGGTCAAGGACGCCGCGGACTTCCTCGCGTCGGAGCGCAAGCTCTGGGCCAAGGTGATCCAGGACCTCGGCATCCAGCCGCAATAGCGGTGATGCAAACCGACGTCCTCATTGTCGGCGCCGGGCCGGCCGGCCTCGCGCTGGCGATCGAGCTGGGCAGCCGCGGCGTGCGCTGCATCGTGGTCGAGCAGAACGACCGCGTCGGCGTCGCGCCGCGCGCCAAGACCACCAACGTGCGCACGCGCGAGCACCTGCGCCGCTGGGGCATAGCCGGCAAGCTGGCCGACGCCTCGCCGCTCGGCGTTGACTATCCGGCGAACGTCATCTTCGCCACGCGCCTGAACGGCTTTGAGCTGTGCCGCTTCGAGAACAACTCCTACTGCGCGCCGGCGAAGAACCCGTTGTACTCCGAGCACGGCCAGTGGATCCCGCAGTACGAGCTCGAGAAGGTGCTGAAGGCGCACGCCGAATCGCTGCCCGGAGTAGAAATCCGCTTCGGTTGCAGGCTTGAATCTCTTGAACAGAATCAACAAAAAGTAACCGCTAAGATCGGCAAAGAAACCATCGAGAGCCAATTCCTTGTCGGCGCCGACGGTTCGCGCAGCACGGTGCGCCAGCTGATCGGCGCGAAGATGAGCGGGGTCACGCTCGGCCGGCACTGCAACGCGATCTTCCGGGCGCCGGGCATCGCCGGCGCGCACTGGCTGGGCCCCGGCACCATGTACTGGCTGGTCAATCGCGACGCCCCTTCGGTCACCGGTCCGATGGACCGCGGCGACACCTGGTTCTTCGGCGCCAACCAGCCCGATGGCGGGCGGCTGGAGGGGGAAGGCGCCAAGGCGCTGATCCGCAAGGCGACCGGCGTCGACCTGCCGCTCGAGATCCTGAGCAACGACGAGTGGGTGGCGCACCGGCTGATCGCCGACAAGTATGGCGAGGGCCGCGTGTTCCTCGCCGGCGACGCCTGCCACCTGCATCCGCCCTTCGGCGGCTACGGCATGAACATGGGCATCGGCGACGGCGTCGACCTCGGCTGGAAGCTCGCGGCGGTGCTGCAGGGCTGGGGCGGGCCGCATCTCCTTGCGAGCTACGAGGGCGAGCGCCGCCCGGTGCACGAGTACGTGATGGACGAAGCTGTGGCGAACCACGCCCTGCTGCCGAAGCAGATGTGGCGCGACGGGCTGGAGGATGCGACTCCGTCGGGCGAGGCGCTGCGCGCGCAGGTCGGCGCCGAGATCAAGGTGGCCAAGATCCGCGAGTTCAGCACCCTCGGCGTGGTGAAGGGCTACCACTACAGCGGCTCGCCCATCGTGGCCGACGACGGCAGTGCGCCGCCGCCGCGCGATTTCCGGAAATACCAGCCGTCGGCGCATCCGGGCTGCATCGCGCCGCACGTCTGGCTCGAGGACGGCAGCTCGCTCTACGATCATTTCGGGCAGGGGTTCACGCTGCTCGCCACGGACGGCTCGGCGATCTCCCCGGCCGCGACGAAATTTCCCCTGAAGATCCTGCGGCAAGCCGGACTGCGCGATCTCTATGGCGCGCGCTATGCCTTGATCCGGCCCGACCAGCACGTCGCCTGGCGCGGCGACGAGTTGCCGCGGGATCTCGGCGCGCTGCTCGGGCACGCGAGCGGCGCTAGCGCCGCAGGCCGGGCTTCCGCAGCAAGCCCTCGCGCCGCGTAAGCCACCAGCCGTACTGCACCGGCCAGCCGACGATGTGATTTCCGGCCTTGACGCCGCGAAGTGAAAATTCCTCGAACAGCTTCAAATCAGGAACGCCCCTTTGCCCGTCGTCTGCGTGTCGAAGCTCTTGTAGGCCTCGGCTGCCTGCTCCAGTCGCCAACGGTGGGAAAAAATCTTTTCGAGCGGAATTTTGTGTTCCGCCACGAAGCGCGCGCATTCGAGCATGCCCATGGCGCTGAAGGTCCAGGAGCCGATCAAGGTCACCTGGCGTCGCAGCAGGTCGGGACTGACCTCGAGCGTGACGTCGCCACCTTCGCCGACGTAGCAGGCCGTGCCCCAGGTTTTCACACAGCGCACGGCGGCGCGGCGCGCCGCGGCGACGCCGGTGCAGTCCAGGGACAGGTCGGCGCCGATGCCTTTTGTAATCTCGGCAATCATTTTTACCGGATCGTCGTGCGCGGAATCGACCATGACATCGGCACCGAACGCTTTGGCGAGCTGCAACCTCTCTTGCGAGGTCTCAACGGCGATCACCCGCGCGCCCATCGCCGCGCCGAGCACGGTCGCGCTCAAACCCACCGGACCCTGCCCGAACACGGCGAGCGTATCGCCGCCGCGGAGATTCATTCGCCGCAGGGCCGAGTAGGCGGTTCCCGTGCCGCAGGCGACCGCGGCACCTTCGGCAAAGCTCAATTCATCCGGCAGGGGAACGAGGGTGCGCGCCGGCACCCTGAGGTAATCCGCGTGGCCGCCGTGCGCGGTGACGCCGTAGACGGTGATGCCCGCGTGACAGAGCTGCGACCAGCCGACGCGGCAATGCGGGCAGACGCCGCAGCCGGAATAGTGATGGTCCATGACGCGCTGGCCGTCGGGCGCCTCGCGCTCGGAAACGCCCGGCCCGCGCGCCACGACAACACCGCACGGTTCATGCCCTGCAATAAAGGGATCTTTCGCAGAACCCAAACCCAAAGCAGCTTGCGCAGCGCCCGGCGGGGAGCGGTAGAACTTGAGGTCCGAGCCGCACATGCCCGAGGCCTTCATGGCGATCACCACCTCGCCGGGGCCCGGCGTCGGGTCGGGGAAATTCCGCAGCTCGACCTTGCGGTCACCGAGAAATACCGCGCCGCGCATCAGGCGCGGCGGTCCAGGGTAAACGAAGCCTTGCCTTTGCCGGCCCAGGATTTCTCGCCGATGACTTCGCCGAGAAAGTTGAGCTCGATCGTCACGTTGTCGGGATCCTTCAGAAAGATCTGGAACAACTTTGCGTCGGGAAAACTGCGGTAATGCATTTTCACGCCGCTCTTCTGGATGCGCTGCTTCACCTCAAGCGGCCTCTTGGCGAGGAACGCGATGTGGTCCACCGACCCCGACCCGCTGGTGCCGCGCGGGTGCTTTTTCAGCAGGTATCGGTCGCGGATCTTGTTGGCCTTCTGCGAGGCGAGGTGAACGCAGATCTCGCTGCCGGTCTTCAGCCAGTAGCCGGGGAAGCCGAAATCGGGCCGCTCGGCGAGCTTCATGCCCAGCACCTTCTGGTAGAAGCGGCGCGAGCGCTCCAGATCCTTCGCAACGATGAGGTAATGGTTGATGCCGGTGATGGGCATAAGACTATTGTCCCATGCGTGCCGCGGTTTCGAGGGCGGCGCGCGCCCCTTGCGCGTCGCCGCGCGCCTCGCGCGCCTCGGCGATCAGGCGCCAGTTCTCGGTGCGCAGCGCGGGATCGGTGCCGGCCCAGGCGTTGGAGCGCAAGGCGACGCTTTCAGCCTGCGCGAATTCGCCCTGCTTCAGGCGCACGCGTGCCAGCTCCTGCCACAGCCGCGGATTGCGCGGTTCGATGCGCAAAGCGCGCTCGAGCGTCGCGCCGGCATTGGCGAGCCGGCCGGCCGCCGCGTCGCCGCGCGCATTCACCACCAGGTTGGCGACGGCGATGTTGTCGGATGCCGGTACCGGCGGCTTCGCTGCCGCCGGCTCCTCCACCGGGGCGCGCGGCGGCGCGCCCTCCGGCATGGCGGCGCAGCCCGCGACGAGCGCCGCCACGGCGATGGCCGTCCTCATCGGCTGAACAATCGCTCCAGCCAGCTCTTGGCGCGCCCGACGACGGGCTCGACCGCTTGGATGGCGGAGTCGATCGAGCCGGTGCAGGGCGAGCGGCCTTCGGGCGCCGAGCCCTTGGTGAAGGGCAGCTCGACCGAGCCGGGGCACAGCAGGCCGCCGCGCAGTCCGTTCTGCGGGTCGATGGAGACCATCTCGATGGAGTCCGGACGCGGCACGGCCAGCGGTTCGGGATCGAGCGCCGCCATCATCTCGCCCCACACCGGCAGCGCGGCGCCTGCACCGGTGAGGCGCGCGGCGCGGTTGTCGTCGTAGCCAACCCAGACGATGCCAAGGCGCCCGGCGGTGAAGCCGGCGAACCAGGCGTCGCGCTGCTCGTCGGTGGTGCCGGTCTTGGCGGCGGCGCCGAGCTCCGGCGCAAGCCAGTTGCGCAGCGACTTGGCCGTGCCCTCGCGCACCACATCCTGCAGGGCGAAGGTGAGGAGATAGATCGGCTCGGGGGGAAAGGCCTGCTCCACGGCCAGAGGATAGCGCTTGAGCGGCTGGCCTTCCTGCGTCGTCACCTCGCGGATCGCGCGCAGCGGCGTGCGGAAGCCGCCGCTGGCGATGGTCTGGTACATCTGCGCCACGTCGAGCATGCTGAGGCTCACCGCGCCGAGCAGGCTCGAGGCGTAGGGCTGGATCGGCCGCTCGACGCCGAGGCGCCGCACGGTGTCGAGCACGCGCTCGACGCCCAGCCCCGTGCCCAGGCGCGCCGTAGCGACGTTGTAGGACAGCGCGAGCGCGGTACGCAGCGGTACCTCGCCGTGATATTCACGATCGTAGTTCTCGGGCAGCCAGTCCGGCGCACCGCGGCTGGTCCAGAGGAACGGCTCGTCGTTAAGCGGCGTGACCAGCGTGTAGCGCGCGGGCTCCGTGAGCGCAGTGAGGTAGATGGCGGGCTTGAGGAGCGAGCCGACCGGGCGGGCGGCGTCGAGCGCGCGATTGAAACCGCGGTAGCGCGCATCGCGCCCGCCGACCAGCGCCTGCACCTCGCCCGATTGCGTGTCGGTGACCACGATCGCGCCTTCCAGGCCGGCGTCGCCGAAGCGCTTTTCGCGGTCGAACTGCGCCAGGCGGTCGGCGAGCGCGCGCTCGGCGGCGCCCTGGGCGCGCGGATCGAGCGTGGTGAATACCCGCAGGCCCTCCGAGCGCAGGTCGGCATCGGCGTAGTCGCGCCGCAGCTGTACGTGCACCAGCTGCAGGAATGCCGGATAGGGCGAGGTGCCGGTGCCCGGCCGCGCGTTGACCAGCAGCTTTTCGGCGCGCGCGCCGGCGTACTGCTCGAGGGTGAGGAAGCCGAGGTCGCGTGACTCGCGCAGCACCAGGTTGCGCCGCTCGAGCGCCCGCTCCGGATGCCGGCGCGGATCGTAGATTGCCGGGCCTTTGGCGAGGGCAACGAGCAGCGCGCCTTCGGCCACGGTGAGGTTCTGGATCGGCTTGCCGAAATAGTGCTGCGCGGCAAGGCCGACGCCGTGCACGGCGCGGTCGCGGTCCTGGCCGAGATAGATTTCGTTGAGATACGTTTCGAGAATCTCGTTCTTCTCGAAGTGCACCTCGAGCAGCACCGCCATGATCAGCTCGGTGAGCTTGCGCGACAGCGTGCGCTCGCGCGTCAGGAAGAAGTTCTTCACCAGCTGCTGCGTGATGGTGCTGCCGCCCTGCAAGCCCTTGCCGGAGACGATGCTGAGCGCCGCGCGCGCCAGGCCGCGCGGGTCGAAGCCCGCGTGCGAGTAGAACTTGTGGTCCTCGGTGGCGATCAGCGCATTCACCAGGTGCTTGGGCACGTCGTTGAGCCGCACCAGGACGCGGTCCTCGTTGTTCGCCGGGTAGATGCCGCCGATCAGCAGCGGCTCGAGGCGGACGAGGTCGAGGTCCTTGCCTTGCGCGTCGCGCAGCGAGGCCAGCGTCGTGCCGTTGAACGCCAGCCGCACGCGCGTCGCCTGCTGCGGGCCGTCCCAGAACACGAATTGGCGGATGGCGATCTCGAAGTCGTCGCCATTGCGCGTATACCAGCCCCACTCGCTGTCGAGCGGGGTATTGCGGTAGCCGAGATCGCGCAGCTCCCGCTCCAGCGCCGCCGGCGGCAGGCGCAGCGCGGCGTGCAGCTCGAGCGGCCGCGCGTAGATTCGCGCCGGCAGCGCGAAGCGCCGCCCCTCGAACTCGTCGCGCACGCGCCAATCGAGGAACAGCGTGTAGCCCGCCGCCAGCAGCATGCCCAGCAGGGCGACGTACCACAGCAGCCTTTTCAGGCTGAACCGGCGCGTCATGCCGCGGCCCTGGCGCCGGCGCTAGCGATAGAAGACATGCCTGCCGATCCGCGCTACGCGCTCCCGTTGCGGCGCCCAGTCGGGCCGGATATGAGTCGCATGGTAGAAGAGCGCGCCGTTGACGACCGGGGGATGGCGCCGGTAGTAGGTCGCTTCCGCGACTTCGCGGGCGCGCAGCCAGGATTCACCGCCGGGAGCGGGCAGCGAATCGAACTCGGTCCAGGAAAAGGCGCCGACATAGCGCTTGCGCTGCGGGTCCCAGGTCTTCTGATAGACGACTTCGCAGACCGTGCGCGGAAATCCCAGCGTCGCCCTGCGGTTCAGCGTCACCTCGGCCACGGCGTACTGGCCGGCGAGCGGCTCGCCGCGCGCTTCGAAGTACACGTTGCGCGCCAGGCAGGCGAGATTGTTCTCGTGCGTCTCGCGCAGGACCGCGCGCTGCTGGTCACGGGCGGCGAAGACCGATTGCAGCGCGAAGCCCAGGCCGGCGATGACCAGGAGCGGCGCCAGGGCGAAGCCCAGCGCGGCCTTGTCGAGCCTTTGCCAGGTGGTTCTCAGGTTGTAATGCCAACGCCGGAGCATGGTTGAACTTTGCCCACCGCGACTACGCTGTCAAGGGAACAATCCGCAGCATGGACAGCGCCGGGACGTTAACGTTCCACTGCGGCAGATCTGGGTAAGATTTGAGCATGAAAACATTATTCCTGATGCTGGCCTTGGTCGCCGGCAGCGCGTGCGCGCAAACCTATCCCGGCAAGCCGATCCGCTATGTCGTGCCGTTCCAGCCGGGCGGCACCACCGACATCCTCGGCCGCATCGTAGCCGCGCATCTGCAGGAGGCCTGGAAGCAGCCGGTGGTGGTGGACAACCGGCCTGGGGCCGGCGGCGCGGTGGGCGCCGAGATGACTGCGAAGAGCGCGCCCGATGGCTACACCATCATGGGAGGCACGATCAGCACGCACGCCATCAACGCGAGCGTGTACGAGAAGCTGCCGTATGACCCGATCAGGGACTTCGCCCCGGTGACCTTGCTCGCGACGCAGCCGAACATGCTGGTGGTGCATCCGTCGATCCCGGCGACCAGCGTCAAGGAGCTCGTCGCGCTGCTGAAGGCGAATCCCGACAAGTACACCTATTCGACTTCGGGCAACGGCACCTCGGCGCACCTCTCGGGCGAGCTGTTCAAGAGCATGACCGGCACCCGCATGCAGCACGTGCCCTACAAGGGCAGCCCGGCGGCCATCGCCGACGCGATGAGCGGGCAGGTGAGCATGTCCTTCGACAACATCAGCACCGCCTACCCGCAGGCGAAGGCGGGCAAGCTGCGCGCCCTCGCCGTGACCACCGCGAAGCGCTCCAGCCTCGCACCCGAGGTGCCGACCTTCGCCGAGTCGGGCCTGCCGGGCTACGAGCTCGGTTCCTGGCACGGCGTGTTCGCGCCGGCCGGCACGCCGAAGGAAATCGTGGCGAAGCTCAACGCCGAGATCGTGCGAGGCATCCAGTCGGCGGCGACGCGCGAGAAGCTCGCCGCGCTCGGCGTCGAGGCGGTCGGCACCTCGGTCGATGCTTTCGCCGCCTTCGTGCGCGCCGAAGTGCCGAAGTGGGCGAAAGTGGTGAGGGAATCCGGCGCTAAGGCCGAGTAAGCTCGACGTCCCGCAGCACCGGGTCCTCGGCTATCGCGATCTCGTTCTCGACCAGCGCGCCGCATCCGGGGCAGGAGAACTGCCGGAACTGCGGCAGCGGGTCGATGAAGCGCTGCGGGTCGCCCACCACCGGGTTGGAGGCCGCGATCGCGAGGTCGCGGCGCACGCAGCCCGCCTTGTAGTTGCGCTCCCGCGGGCCGAGATCGGTTGCGCATTTCGCGCAGCACCAGCGCTTGCCCTTGATGGCGAGGTTCTCCATGACGAGCAAGTCGACCTTGCCTTCAAGCTTCACCCCGGAGAATGCCTTTACGCGTTCAAGACGCAAGCGGCCGCGCTCGCGATCCGTCGCTTCACGGTCGCCGGGAATCACGCCGTAGATCTGGCGCGCCGCCCCGGCGGTGACATCGCCGTTCTCGACATCGGCTTCCACCCGGGCCGGATCGCGCTGCAGCGGGTCGCCGAAGCCGCCGGCGGCCGACCACAGCACCGCGTAGACATCGCTCGGGTTCTGGGAGAAATTCTCCTGCCGTAGTTGGAGGGTTTCCGGTTTTCCCTTCAATTCGTCAATGTCGTTCACCAGGGAAGAATTCTTCATGCGAAGAAGAACATCCGAGTCCCTGAGAAACCGGTAGCGGTTCACCGCGCCGGGATAACCGCCCATCATCCCGGTCGAGGTCGGTATGGCATTGCCCGAGGACAGCGTGTCGTGCGTGATGCAGTCGGTGCCGTGCGGGATGAAGCAGGATTCCGCCGACAGGCCGCCGCGGAACATGCCGGCACCGCCGGAGTCGGGTATTTCTTTTCGATATAAGAACAAAACCGGGAAACTTTGCTCCGTATGCTCCACGTTGGGCAGCTTGCAGATCGGCGTGCGCGCCTGGCCGCCGGTGGAGATACCATCGGCGTACGAGAAGGCGCCGATCGCGCCGCCGATCGGGTCGACCAGGATGTAGCCGTAGCGCTCGCCCCACTGGTCGATGCCGCGGAACAGCGTCGCCGGCCACTGGCTGGTGCCGCCGATGCACATGGCGTCGCGGCGCAACTCCGGGTCCGGATAGATCATCTTGGAGATGACGTTGTAGGCCGGGTAAAGCGAAATTTCCATGCATTGCACCGGCGCGGTCGATACCGAGGCTGGAAAATCGGCGCAATTCAGCGTGCCGGGTGTCGGGTTGAATTCGACGTGGCGCAGCGCGCCGCCCACCGCGTAGTACTGCTCCCAGCACATCAATTCGTTGAGCGCGACCATGACCGCGCCGCGCCAGCCGGAGTAGGTGGCGTTGATGCCGCCGGCCTGGGGATCGGTTCCTTCGTTCTCGAAGATGATTTTGTTTTTTTCTTTCTTGAGCGTCAGCATTACCCGGTGCGCCTGCCGGTCGCCCGGACGGCAGCATTCGATATAGGTGCGGTCGCGCCAGGTGCCGTCGGGCAGCAATGACAGTTTCTTCAGGAAGGCGCGCTCGCCATCGTCGAGGATCTTCTTCATCACTCCTTTGACGGTTTCCGCGCCGTATCTCTTGATCAAGGCAACGATTCTTTCCCGTGCCGTGATGTTGCCGGCGAGCTGGGCGCGGAAGTCGAGCGCAACCGCGCTGGGTTTTCTCGAGCTTCTCAGATAAAGCTCTTCGATATCCCGGCGGATTTCATTGGCTTCGACGATCTTCACCGGCGGCATCAGGATGCCTTCGTCGAAAGCGTCGCGCGCCGACGGGCAGAACGATCCGGGCGTGATGCCGCCGATGTCGTACTGGTGCAGGCAGTTGGTGACCCAGCAGAACAGCTCGCCCTTCCAGAACACCGGGCAGAGCAGCATCACGTCCATCTGGTGCGCCGCGCCGACCCAGGGATCGTTGGCGAGGAACATGTCGCCGTCGCGGATGCCGGGATTGTCGCTGCGATTCTCGAGCGTCCACTTCACCTGCGTGTCGGTGACGCCCGACATGTACTGCATGTACGGGCCGAAATAGACGAACTCGGCGTCCTCGGTGAGGATCGAGGGGTTGAGGTCGAGCGCGTACATCGCGACCGGCGAGCCCGACAGGCGCTGGATGGTGGCGCCGTGCTCTTCGTTCACGTTCCACAGCGCGTGCCGCACCACCTCGTACGTCACGGGGTCGAGATTGCGTTTCGCTTTTTTGTGCAGCTTCAATTTTCTGGAAATTCGAAGCTGCTTCGGCGGCACATAGCCGCTGCGCACGCCGTCGAAGGCGACGCCAGTGAGCTCCGAGAGCTTCTTCAGCGGGGCGTTCATCGGAACGTCAGCTCGAAATTGCCGAGCGCGTCGAGCTTCAGGCGCGTGCCGGGATGGACCACCACCGTGGTGTCGGCCGTTTCGACGATCGCCGGGCCTTTGAGTTGGTTGCCGTGTACCAGCAGCTCGCCGTCGTACACCGGCGTCGGGCGGCGCTTCTTGAGATCGGGCCAGTAAATGTCGCGCTTTTTCAGGACTGCGTTTTTGAGAATCGATTTCGAGCTGGAACGGCTGCGGACCAGCTTCGGCCTGGGGGTCAGGGCGCGGGCGCGCAGGCGGCAGACGACGATCTCGAGCGTCGCACCGGCGAGCGCCGAGCCGCGGCCGTAAAGGCTTTCGTATTTCTCGACGAATAGCCGCCTTAACAACGCATCGTAATTCTGCGGCAGGCGCATCCAGGGCAGGTGGATCTCGACCTCGTTGATCTGGCCCTTGTGGCGCACGTCGAGCGAGAACTCGAAGCGCTGGCGGGTCTGTGCGATGCCTTCATCCGCCATCAGGGCTTTCGCTTTGCTCTCCAGGGCAGCGATCAGCTTGTTGATGCGGGAAGCATCCACCGGCGTCGACAGGATCTCGCTGTGCTCGAAGATGTGCAGCACGTCGGCCGCCGCGGCGCCGAACGCGCACCAGGTGGAGGCGGCCTTGCGCTGCGGCACCACGACCTTCTTCACCCCGAGCTCGCGCGCGAAGACGCCGGCATGCGCCGGGCCGGCGCCGCCGAAGGCGAACAGCACGAAGTCGCGTGGATCGTGGCCCTTCTCGACGGTGACCTTGCGGATTACATCGGCCATGTGGAACTCGACAATGCGACAGATGCCGGCGGCGCATTCGACCGGGGACATTCCCAGAGCTTTTCCCAATAAAGCAATTTCCCTGTAAGCCGCTTTTGAATCCAATTTCATCTTTCCGCCGGCGAAGTTGTCGGCGTCGAGGTAGCCCAGCACCAGCTCGGCATCGGTCACGGTCGGCATCTTGCCGCCGCGGCCGTAGCACACCGGGCCTGGAAAGGCGCCGGCGCTGTCCGGCCCGACCGTGAGGGTGCGCGTTTCCGGGTTGACGCGCGCCAAGCTGCCGCCGCCCGCGCCGATCGCCTGCAGGTCGATCTTGGGCAGGAAGTACTCGTACTGGTCGGTGTTGCTGATGAACGAGTATGCCGGTTTGCCGTTGTGGATGATGGCGACGTCGAACGAGGTGCCGCCCATGTCGGTGGTGATGACGTTCTTCTCGCCCATCGCTGCGCCGAGGAACAGCGAGGCCGTAACGCCCGACACCGGGCCCGAATCGAGCGTCAGGAGCGGCGCTTCGCCCGCTCGCTCCACCGGCACCGTGCCGCCGCCGCACTGGGTGATCTGCAGGCCATGCCCGTAGCCGAGGTGCTTGAGGCTTTTATCCAGGGAATCGAGATAGCCCGTCATGACCGGGCCGAGATAGGCATTCAATGCGGTCGCAGTGACGCGCTCGTACTCGCCCCACTTCGGCGCGATGTCGAACGAACAGGTGACAAACAGGCCGGGCTTCATTTTCCGGACCAGCTCCTTGACCCTGAGTTCGTGCCGCGGATTGCGGAACGACCAGAGAAAGCAGATCGCGATCGCATCGACGCCTTCGCCCACCAGGTCGCGAATCGCCCGTTCGGTTTCCTGCTCATTCAGGGCAACGACGATTTCGCCGAAGCAGTCAACGCGCTCGGAGACGCCGCGGATCAGCTTCTTCGGCACGATCGGCACCGGCTTGGAGGTCTCGGGGAAGTGCACCACCTTGCGGATGTCGCGCCCGCCGTAGCCGCGCGAGCCGCGCATGATGTGAATCGCGTCCTCGTGTCCGCGCGTGGTGATCAGGCCCACTTTCGCGCCGCGCTTCTGGATGATGGTGTTGGTGCCGACGGTGGTGCCATGCGACAGGAAATCGATGTCGCGGCAGAAATCGTCCAGCGTCACGCCGAGCGCCCGCGCTCCTGCGCCGAGCGCGTCCAGCATGCCTTTGGCGAAGTCGGGCGGGGTGGAGGGGACCTTGGTGGTGAGGAGCCGCCCGCCGCGATCGACAATGGCGCAGTCCGTGAACGTGCCGCCGATGTCGATGCCGACGAGGTAACTCATGTCAGTTGGCGGTGATGCCCTTGGACTTGATCAGCTTCGAGTAGCGCTGTACCTCGCCGGCGATGAATTTCCCGGCCGCCTCCGGCGTGGTGATGAAGGACTCGAATGCCTGGGCCTGGAACTTCTCCTTGACGTCGGGCGCGGCCAGCGCCACGTTGAGCGCTGTGTTCAGGCGCGCAATGACTGCAGGTGGCGTGCCGGCTGGCGCGAGCAGGGCTAGCCACTGCGTGAACTGGAAGTCCTTGACCCCGGCCTCGCGCAGGGTCGGGACGTCCGGCAGGAGCGAAGAGCGCTCCGCGCCGGTGACGGCGAGCGCGCGCAGGCTGCCTGCCTTGACATGCGGCAGCGCCCCCGAGAGCGTCGGGAAGCTCATGTCCACCTGGCCGGAGAGCGTATCGACCACCGCCGGGCCGCCGCCGCGGTAGGGGATGTGGACGATGAAGGTGCCGGTGGCGTCCTTGAACATCTCGCCGCAGAAGTGGAAGGTGGTGCCGACGCCTGCCGAGGCATAGCTCAGCTTTCCCGGACTGGCTTTCGCCAGCTGGATCAGCTCCGCGACCGTTTTGGCCGACACCTTGTTCGGCACCACCAGGACATGCGGCGAGGTCGCCACCATGCCGATCGGCGCGAAGTCCCGGATCGGGTCCCAGCTCAACTTGTCGAACAGGCTCTGGTTGGTCACCAGCGGGATGGTGTTGAGGACGATGGTGTAGCCATCGGGCGTGGCGCGCGCCGCCGCTTCCATGCCGATGTTGCCGGAAGCACCCGAGCGGTTCTCGATCACGATGCGCGTGCCGAGCTGGGCGCCGAGCGGGTCGGCGATCAGGCGCGCCGTGATGTCCACGCTGCCGCCCGGCGGGAAGGGCGCGATCATCTTGATCGGCTGGCTGGGGTAGGGCTGCGCCAGCGCCAGGGCGGGGAAGGCGGCGAGCCATCGCAGGAGCTTCAGCATTTCATCCTCTTCACTTCAATCTTGCCGCCAGCGCTTCGCCAAACGCACGCGTGCCCAGCGATCCGCCGAGATCGCGCGTGCGACTGCCCGGCCCACGCAGCAGCGCGGCGACGGCGTGTTCGAGCGCCGACTGGGCTTCGTTGAAATTCTTCTTGCCGTGCCGCGCGCCGAGCCAGCCGAGCAGCATCCCGGCCGAGAGCAGGAGCGATGCGGGATTCGCCTGATCTTTGCCGGCGATGTCGGGCGCCGAGCCGTGCTGGGCCTGCGCCATGCAATGCGCGTCGCCGGCATTGATCGAGGCGGCGAGCCCCAGGCTGCCCGAGAGCTCGGCGGCCTCGTCCGACAGGATGTCGCCGTACATGTTGGTGGTGAGGACCACGTCGAAGCGTGCGGCGTCGCGCACCAGCAGCGCCGCCATGGAATCGACCAGTTGTTCTTCAAGCGTGACATCCGGAAATTCTTCCGAGGTTTGTCTTGTAATTTTTAAAAATAAACCCTCTGTAACTTTCAGCACATTGGCCTTGTGCACTGCCGTCACTTTGCGGCGGCGGGTGCGCGCGAGGCGGAAGGCGGTCTCGGCGATCCGGCGACAGGCCTGCGCGCTGATCTTGCGCACCGCGAGCGCGAGGTCCGGCGTCGGCATGAATTCGCCCGGTCCCAGGTGCATGTTGCGGTCGGCGTAGAAGCCTTCGGTGTTCTCGCGCACGATCACCAGGTCCATCGGCGTGCGTCCCCAATGGGGAATGCCCTCGAAGCTGCGGCTCGGGCGGATGTTGGCGTAGAGATCGAGCGCGATGCGCAAGTCGCCGGACGGATTGCGGCCACCCTCTGCTTTCGGTGGGTAGTCGAGATGCGAAACGGGGCCGAGCACGAAGCCGTCCGCCGAGCGGCAGGCATCGACCACGGCGTCGGGCAGCGTACTGCCCTCGTGCTTGAGACTCTCGTGCCCGACGGCGCGCGATTCAAGGCTGAGCCCGAGGCCATGTCGGCGATCGAGCCGCTCCAAAGCCTGGCGCACGACTGCGGTAATCTCCGGGCCGATACCATCCCCGGGGAGCAGGAGAATTTTCATCCGATGGCCTTGATTCTGCCGCCTCACGCGACCGACTGCCACATGCACGTACTGGGTCCGTTCGACCGCTACCCGCTGGCGGCCGAGCGTGCCTACAACGTGCCTGAGGCGTCACTCGAGGAGCACGAGCGCATGAAGCGGCGCACCGGCCTCGAGCGGACCGTGTTCGTGCAGGCGAGCGGCCACGGCTTCGACAATCGGGCGATGCTCGCGGCGCTGGCTGAACTGGGTGAGCGGGCAAGGGGGATCGCCGTTCTTCCGCTTGCGACGGAAAGGAATTTGCTTGTCGAAATGCAACGGCAAGGCGTCCGCGGACTGCGGCTCAACCTCCTCACGCTCGCATCGCGCCATGGCGGGGAACCGAGGCAACTCATCAAGGACTACGGCCGGAAGCTTTCGCCTTTGGGTTGGCATCTCCAGATCTTTGCTGCAGCCGCGACCTATCTCGACCTTGAGGAAGCGATCGGGCAATGCGCGGTGCCCGTGGTAATTGACCACATGGGCCTGCCCGACGCCGCACAGGGCGTTGAACAGCCTGGGTTCCAGGCGGTGCTTCGCTTAGCGAAACTGAAGCACATCTGGGTAAAGCTGGCCGGCGCGGACCG
>DASWEU010000107.1:0-28965 GCA_036394595.1 Burkholderiales bacterium
GACCGCCGCGAAATCCGCAGCGAGATCGGCACCTCCCAGCGGGCATTCAGAACGCACGCCATACCCGGATGGCTGGATGTGACTGCCGTCGGAGAGCCGCAGGCTGATTTCCTGCAGGCCGAATCTTGCGAATTTTTCGGCATTCGGCGTTGTTGCGACAAAGCTCGTGACCATCAGGCAGACCAGGAAAGACGGACGGGCTGCATAGAGTCGCGCGTTCACCGATCGTGCCGCCAGTTCTAGTTGGACGGGGCCGCGGGCAGCTTGCCGCGCTGCGCTATACGGCGAAGATGGTTGGGCATTGGCATCGGTGGAACGCCAATTCTCCGATGGGTTGTCTTGAATCTTGCTGTCGATCACGGTAACGCCAACCGAAGCCGCAACTCCTGCAACGTAGGCAGCGCAACCGTTGCCGAAAAGCAGGACAAAAAAGCATGCGGCAGCCACCGCCGGCCGCACTATCGTGGACGTCGATGGACTAAGCAGAATCCCCTGACTTGCGGGCCCAATAGGCGAAAGTGCCGCGCACGATAGAGGGCTGCAGCAGGAAGTCGCAGGCCTCCTTCGCCAGCTCGGGTTTCACTTCGTTGAAGCCGCCCGCGGCCATGGCACGTATCTGCATGCGCGCGGCGCGCTCGAAAAAGACGGCGAGATAGGCGGCTTCCTCGACCGTCGCGCCCGTGGTGAGCAGGCCGTGGTTGGCGAGCAGGATGGCCTTCGCGCTGCCGAGCGCGCCCGAGATGATGCGGCCTTCGTCGTCGGCGACCGGCACGCCGGGCCATTCGGGCAGGTGCGCGGCGCCATAAAGCATCGCGCTGTCCATGTGAATTACTTTTAAAGGAGAAGAAGTACAAGACAGTGCAGACGCGTAGGGCGCGTGCGTGTGAATGATCGCGTTGACGTCCGGGCGCTTCTTGTAGATCCAGATGTGGAAGCGCACGCCGGGATTCGGGCGCCCGCCGCCGCTTTTTCCATTCACGGGCAGCAGGTCTTCGTCCACCAGCACCATGCGTTTGGCGGTCGCTTCATCGAAGCCATAGCCGAATTGCAGGGTCCACCAGGTCCCCGGTTTCTTCGCCCGTGCGGTGACCTGGCCGGCGAGGCCCGACTCGTGGCCCTCGCGCGCGAGGACACGGCAGGCGGCAGCCAGGTTTTCCTCGACGGAAGACGAAAGCTCCGGCAGGTCCTCCTCCATTTCCCGGTTCACCCGCTCGAGGAAATGGGCCTTGGGCTTCATCGCATGAAGCTCGGCAGCCAGAGCGAGATGACGGGGAAGGCGACCAGGATCGCGAGGCGCAAGCAGTCGACCATCATGAAGGGCAGCACGCCGCGGAACACGACGCGCGTCGGTACTTCGGGCAGCAGGGTCGCGAGCACGAAGAGATTCATGCCCACCGGCGGGCTGATGAGGCCGATCTCCACCACCACCACGATCAGGATGCCGAACCACACCGGGTCGAGGCCGAGGTGCACGATCAGCGGAAAGAACACCGGCACCGTGAGCAGGATCATGGAGAGCTCCTCCATCGCCGTGCCGAGCAGGACGTAGATCGCCATGATCACGGCCACCACCAGTACAGGGCTCAACTGGAAGCGGGTGACGAAGCCGATCAGGTCGGTCGGCATGCTGGTGATGTTGACGAACTCGGCGAACATCAGCGCACCGATCAGGATCAGGAACAGCATCGAGGTAGTGCGCGCGCTCTCGAGCAGCGCCGCGTAAAGCGACTTCCAGCTCAGGGAGCGGCGGGCCAGCGCGAATACCAGCGCTCCGGTGGCGCCGACTCCGGCGCCCTCGGTAGCGGTGAACACGCCGCCGTAGATGCCGCCCATCACCAGCGTGAAGAGCGCGATGACGCTGGTCACGCCCTTGTAAACCAGCGACAGGGCGAATACCGCGATGGCGCCGAGCACGGCAGCGTCGTCGGCGTCCATCCAGTTCATGCTCACCACGGCAATGACGGCTACCCCGAGGCCCGAGAACCAGCCGACGCCATCGAGGGTGGCGAAGCGCTCGCGCCAGCTCAGGCGCTCCCCCGGCGGGCCCGCCTTCGGGTCGCGCCAGGTGACGTATTGCACGGCGAGGCAGAGCAGGGCGATGGCGAGGATTCCGGGCAGGATGCCGGCGGCGAACAGCTTGCCGATGTTGGTGCCGGTCATAATGCCGTAGATCACCATGATGGTGGAGGGCGGAATCAGGATGCCAAGCGTGCCGCCTGCGGCGATGGCGCCGGTGGAGAGATGGTCGGCGTAACCGTACTTCTTCATCGACGGGTAGGCCACCTTGGCGAACGTCGCCGCGGTGGCGATGGAAGAGCCGCAGATGGCGCCGAAGCCGCCGCAGGCGACGATGGTCGCCATGGCGAGA
This sequence comes from Burkholderiales bacterium, assembly GCA_036394595.1. GTDB lineage: Bacteria > Pseudomonadota > Gammaproteobacteria > Burkholderiales > SG8-39 > SCGC-AG-212-J23. Next base: position 2,369 of record DASWEU010000107.1, read on the forward strand.
CCGCCGCGCAGGTGGCCGATGAAGGCGTAGGCGCAGCGGTAGAGCTCCTGCGACATGCCGGCGCGAGTGACGAAGTTGCCCATCAGGATGAACAGCGGCACCACCGACAGCGTGTAGTTGCGGCCGGTCTCGTAGATCTTGGTCTGCGCCGTGGCAAGCGCCGCGTGCCAGCTCCAGTCGCGCATGTAGGCATAGCCGACGATGCCGACGATACCCATCGACAGCGCGATCGGAATGCGAACGAACGCGAGCAGCATCATGACCAAGAGGCCGGTGAGCACCTCTGTCATGCCGGGTGTCGCGTCAGGTCGTGGCCTGCGAGGCGCGCGCGGCGCCGGGCGAGAACATCTTGAAGACGTGGACCAGGCCGGTGAGTCCGATCATCGCCGCCATGAAGTAGACGAAGGGCGAGATCGGGATCTTGATGACATCGGTGGTGTCGCCGTAGCCGCCGATGGTGCGCGCCTTGAGCCAGACCTGCCAGGCCAGGAAGAACATCACCGCGGCGCACAGCAAGTGCACGGCGCGCACCACCACGGCGGTGGCGCGCGGCGTCAGCACGCGGTCGATGAAGTCCATGGTGACGTGCTCGTCGGCGTGCGATACCAGCGGCAGGCCGGCGAAGATCAGCACCAGCAGCATCAGCTCGGTGACCTCGAAGCCCCCGCGCAACGGGAAATTGAACAGATACCGCGCCACGACGTCAACGAAGGTCAGCAGCATCATGGCGAACAGGATGGCCGAGGCGGCAACGCCGAGCACGGCGTCGATCCGCCTCTCCCAGATGGTCGCGGGCTGGCTCACCCTGGTCCCGCTATTTGCCGGAAGCGACCTTCTTCAGCTCCTGGCGGAATTCGGCCAGCACATTGGCGCCGTCGACGCCCTTGGCGTTGGCCGACTTGATCCACTCGTCGTCGAGCGCCTTCGCCTGCGCCATCACTTCCTTGACGAAGGCGGGCTTGGCGGGATCGATCTGCGCGCCCGCCGCCTTCAGGCCCGACAGGCCAAGCTGGTCGGCGCGGTCCCAGGACTGGCCGTTGCTGCGCGCCGCGACCTCTAAGCTGTGCTTCTCGATGATGTCCTGGTCCTGCTTCGAGAGCTTGTTCCACTTCTCCTGGTTGAGGAAGAAGCCGAACGCCGAGCTGTAGAAGCCGCCCGGGAAGATGGTGGCGTACTTGACGACTTTGTCGAGCTTGAAGGAGACGATCGACTCGAGCGGGAAGAATACGCCGTCGGCCACGCCCGAGGAGAGCAGCTCGTAGGACTCGGGCGCCGGCTTGACGAAGGCCGAGGCGCCGAGCAGGTTGCCGAACTTCTCGGCGATGCCGCCGCCGGTGCGGATCTTCATGCCCTTGAGGTCGGCCAGGCTGTTGATCGGGCGCTTGACGTTGAACATCTGGCCGGGTCCGTGCGTCCATACCGCCAGGAGCTTGACGCCGTTGTACTCGCCGACCTGGTGGAAATACTTCCAGTAGATTCGGCTGTAGGCCACCGAGTTGATCTCGGCGGTGGCGCCGGCCCCGGGCAGCTCCGCCATCAGCGGCAGCGCGTGACGCGCCGGCGTGTAGCTGGCGGTGACATACGAAAGATCCACCAGGCCGTCGCGCACCGCGTCGAAGGTGCCGGGCGCCGCGGCCGGCGCTTTCGGCAGTCCCTGGAACTTGACGCGACCGTTCGTCGCTTTCTCGATATCGGCGGCCCAGTTGGCCTGCCAGATCGACAGATGGTGCGTCGGCGGCACCCAGCTCGAGTAAGTGAGCGGCGCCTGCGCATGCGATGTTGCGGAAAGCGCAACACCGACAACGGTGAGCGCGAGTTGGCGTAACTTCATCATGTTGTCCCTCCTCCTTGAACCTGCATGATAAATGTTTGGCGACGGCCGTGCGCAAATTCACAACAGATCGATTGTGTTTCCAAAACGATTTGGATACGATTCTGCGGGCAAGCAAGGGGGAGCGTTCATGCCACACGTGGTCACCAAGTCCGATCTGGTTCAGGTCGCGGCGAAAGCCGGCAATGTCAGCAAGGCGGCGGCGGGCGAAGCGGTGAACGCAGTGTTCGACGCCATCGTCGCCAACGTTGCCAAGGGCAAGCGCGTGACCGTGGTCGGCTTCGGCACCTTTCTGCCGCGCAAGCGCAAGGCGCGCGCCGGCCGCAGCCCGGCCAACGGCAAGGAAATCCGCATCTCCGCAAAGACCTTACCGGCGTTCGCTGCCGGGCAGGGGTTCAAGGAAGCCGTCGACAAGCCCTGACCGGCGCGTTTGCTTTCCCTTCCAGGCTGTTGTTTTGGCATAATTATTGCCATGGACAATCCGTTGATCCTGTCGCTCGACGCGCACGGCGTGCCGCATCGCTGGATCAGCTGGCAGCAGGCGTGCTTCTACTACGCGAAGAATCTGGTGGCCTGGACGCTGGGCGACGAGACCTTCACCTACTACGGCGGCATCTCGCGCAGCACCGGCCGGCGCTCGAGCATCACGGCGCACTCGATCATCGCGGTGAAGGGCAAGGCGCTCGCCGCGAAGGGCTTCCACCAGGTGCCGCCCCTGAACAACCGGGAGCTGTTCCGCCGCGACCGGCATATGTGCGGCTACTGCGGTGGCGAGTTCAATTATTTCCGGCTGACGCGCGACCACATCACGCCGCTGTCGCGCGGCGGGCGCGACACCTGGATGAACGTGGTCACGGCGTGCCGGCACTGCAACGGCCACAAGCGCAACCGCATCCCCGAGGAGTCGGGCATGCAGCTGCTCTACGCGCCCTACGTGCCGAACAAGGCCGAGTACCTGATCCTCACCAATCGCCGCATCCTCTCCGACCAGATGGAGTTCCTGAAGCAGCACGTGGCGGCGCACTCGCGGCTAGTGCTCGCTCCGGCCTGATTTCTGGCCGATTTCTGGCGCAATAGCGGTTTCCATCTTCTCGAGCGCGACCCGGCCGGCCGGCTGAAGGTCACCGACGACTTCCTGCGCGCCTATCTGCTGCGCCCGGAAGTCCATCCGGTCGAGGATTCCTGCGACGACGAGCGCCGGCTGCATGCGCGGCTGATGGGCGATCCCAGGGTCTCGGTTTCTCCGGACGAGATTTCCAGAGTGAAAGACGAAGATGCCAGGTACAACTACCAGACCATTCTCAATTTCACCAGAAAGCTCGTCGATGCTGGAACCGTCGAAGGCTGCTACCTGGGCCTGTTCAGGGGCACGGTCGACGTTCCGCCGCTGTTCATCGACCAGCTGGCGCACGTCATCCTGAGGAACGTGCTCGACGGCTGCGAGGATGCGCTGCGGCTGCGCGCCGGCGAGCTTTTCTTCCGCGAGCAGAAGGCCACGATTCGCGACGGCCACGCGCTGCTCGCCGATCTCGAGACGGTGGAGATGCACGCCAGCGGCAGCCGCTACGGCAGCATCGGCAAGCTGATCGTCGACGCGCAGAGCCCGCTCGGCGCCGCCGACCTCGATGTGCTCGAGCAGGCAAACGCCGCGCTCTACTGGGGGCGCGAGTCGCGCCACGACACGGTGATCAGCGTCAGCTACGGCCGACCGGCGCTGGAGGCGCTGTGCCGCGACATGGAAACCTGGATTTTTCATTTCCTGGACATCGAAACGAAAATAAAACCGATTCGCAAAATCGACGAACCGCGCTGGGCCTGGCACGTGGGGCTCGACGCCGAGTCGACCGCCATCCTCAACGAGCTGTGGGGCGGTGGCGAGATCGAGGCTGGGCGCATGCGCAACATCCTCGCCATGTTCGCGCTGCAGTTCGAGGACCCCGCGTACATGCGCGCCGACGTGCGTGGCAGGACGGTTTATCTCGCCTTGTCGGGGAATGACGGCGTGGTGAAAATGAAGCCGCAGAACCTGCTGACTGGACTTCCTTTAAATGAAGCCTGAATACTGGGATAAGGCGAAGCGCGCGCTCGCGCGCCGCGACCCGGTGCTGGCGGCGATCATGCGCCGCCACCCCAAGGTGCACATCACGCCGCGCGGTGAGCCCTTCCACACCCTGGCGCGCGCCATCGTCGGCCAGCAGATCTCGGTCAAGGCGGCGCAGAGTGTCTGGAACAAATTTGCATTGCTCATCGAAGAAATCAAGCCAGAGAATGTATTGAAGAAAAAACGTCCCCAATTGCGCGCCTGCGGCCTGTCGGACCGCAAGGTCGAGTACATCGCCGATCTGGCGCAGCACTTCGCCGATGGCCGCATCCACCTGCACCGCTGGCCGGCGATGGACGACGAGGCGATCATCGCCGAACTGACCGAGGTGCGCGGTATCGGCCGCTGGACGGCGGAGATGTTCCAGATGTTCAACCTGATGCGGCCCGACATCTTTCCGCTGGGCGATCTGGGTTTGCAGAAGGGACTGCAAGTCGCCTATCACGGCGGCAGAAAAATTTCCCTGAAAACCATGAAAAGCCGAGGAGAGTCCTGGCGGCCGTGGCGCTCGGTGGCGACCTGGTACCTGTGGCGCTCGCTCGATCCGCTGCCGGTAGAATACTGAGCTTGAGCGCAAGGGGGGGCGGCGCGATGAGCGAAGCCGTGTCACGCTTCACATTTCTTCCAGTTGATGAGCGGCAGGCGCTGCGTATCCGTCGCCTCTTCATGGCGGCGGGGACGTCGCTGCTGGTGTGCGCCACGCTGTTCGCTTGCGCTTTCCTCGGGCTGTTGCCGCTGCGCGCGGCCGCCGAAGCAACGACCGGCATCTGCGCCCTGATCGTGATCTTCTATCTGCTGTTTCGCAGCGGCCTCAACCTGCGCTTCCCCGACCCCAGCCTGACCACCGAGCAGATCGGCATCGCCATCGTGTTCCTGTCGTACATCATGTACTACGCCGGTCCGGCGGGCGAGGCGCTTTCCCTGTTCTATCCGGTGGCGATGCTGTTTGGCGCGCTACGGCTGAGCGTGACGCGCCTGATGGCGCTCGCGCTGCTCGCGGTAGCGTCTCACGCGACGATGCTGTGGCTGTCGATCCTCCGCGATCCGGCAATGGAAGCCGGCCCGGCACTGACCGAACTGGCGGTCATGGCCGTGGTCCTGCCCTGGTTCGCCCTGATGAGCGGCTATGTCAACCGCCTGCGCCTGCGGCTTTCGGATAGCCACCGCCAGCTGCAGGGGGCGTACGACCGCATCGAAAAACTCGCGGCGCTGGACGAGCTGACCGGCGTTTTCAACCGCCGCCATCTGATGGGGGCGCTGGCGCGCGAGCGCTCGCGGCTGGAACGTCTCGCCACGCCGTTTTCGATCTGCCTGCTCGACATCGACCACTTCAAGTCGATCAACGACACGCACGGCCACGCCGCCGGCGACGCGGTGCTGGCCGCGTTCGCGCGCCTCGGCGGCGCCGGGCTGCGCGGCGCGGACATTTTCGGGCGCTTCGGTGGCGAGGAGTTCCTCCTGATCCTGGCGGGAACCGGGCTGCCGGGCGCGCAGGTCTCGGCCGAGCGTCTGCGCCTTGCGATCGAATCCGCCAGCTTCGCTGCAGTGACGCCCGACCTGCGCGTGCAGGTGACCATCGGCGTGGCCGAGGCGGTGAAGGGCGAGGACAACGTCGAACTGCTGCGACGCGCCGACCGGCTGCTCTACGCCGGCAAGGCCGCCGGGCGGAATCGCGTGGTGATCGGCTAGAATCGCGCCCCGATGAAGACCACTTTCCTCGAGTTCGAGCAGCCGATCGCGGAACTGGAAACCCGCATCGAGGAGCTGCGCTACGTGCAGGACGACTCCGCGGTCGAAATCTCGGAGGAGATCCAGCGCCTCACCAAGCGCAGCCAGACGCTGACCAAGGACATCTACGGCAAGCTGTCGCCGTGGCAGGTGGCCCAGGTGGCGCGCCATCCGCAGCGCCCCTATACGCTCGACTATCTGCAGGCGCTGTTCACGCATTTCGAGGAACTGCACGGCGACCGCATTTTTTCGGAGGACGCGTCGATCGTCGGCGGCCTGGCGCGCTTCAATGGCGAGGCTTGCGTGGTGGTCGGCCACCAGAAGGGCCGCGACACCAAGGAAAAGATCCTGCGCAATTTCGGCATGCCCAAGCCCGAGGGCTACCGCAAGGCGCTGCGCCTGTTCCGGCTGGCGGAGAAATTCAGCCTGCCGGTATTCACTTTCGTCGACACGCCGGGCGCCTACCCCGGCATCGACGCCGAGGAGCGCGGCCAGGCCGAGGCGATCGGCCGGAACCTGTTCGAGATGGCGCGGCTGAAGACGCCGATCATCGTCACCATCATCGGCGAGGGCGGCTCGGGCGGCGCGCTCGCTATCGCCGTGGGCGACGTGGTGCAGATGCTGCAGTACGCGACCTACTCGGTGATCTCGCCGGAGGGCTGCGCCTCGATCCTGTGGCGCAGCGCCGAAAAGGCGCCGGAGGCGGCCGACGCCCTTGCCATCACCTCGAGCCGGCTGAAAACGCTCGGGCTGGTGGACAAGATCATCCCGGAGCCGCTCGGCGGCGCGCATCGCGATCCGCAGATGACCGCGCAGGCGCTGAAGAAGGCGCTGGCCGAGGCGCTCAAGCAGGTCAAGGAAAAAAAGCCGAAAGAGCTCGTGGAGGAGCGCCTCGAGCGGCTGATGGGCTATGGCAAGTTCAAGGAAACCACCGAGCGCTAGCCTCGCTGTCGCGTTGTCGGGCGGCGTCGACTCGGTGGTCCTGCTGCACCTGCTGAAGGCTCGCGGGTTTTCCCTGCAAGCCGTCCATGTCCACCACGGACTCAGCCCGAACGCCGACGCCTGGGCCGGTTTCTGCGCCAAGCTGTGCCGGCGCTGGGGAATTTCATTTTCCCTTCATCGGGTCAATGTCAGAAAAAGCGGGAAGGGCCTGGAAGCCGCGGCGCGGGAGGCGCGCTATGCGGTGTTCCGAAAGCTGCCTCAGCAGGGCGTGGTCCTGGCGCATCACCTGGATGACCAGGCTGAAACCGTCCTGATGAACCTGCTGCGCGGCGCCGGCAGCCGCGGCGCGAGCGGCATGGCGCCGGTCTCTGATTTCCACGGCAAGACGCTGCTGCGCCCACTGCTCGACATCCCGCGCAGCGCGATCCTGGCCTACGCGCGCCGCCACCGGCTCGACTGGGTCGAGGACGAGAGCAACGCCGACGAAGCGCTGACGCGCAATTTCATCCGCCGCCGCATCGGCCCGCTGCTCGAGGCGAAATATCCGAAGTGGCGCGAAAGCCTGGCGCGAGCCGCGCGGCATTTTTCACAACGGGAACTGGGCAAGGAGGATCTGCTGCGGAGCTTCCTGCAATCCAACGGCATGAAGGCACCGAGCGAGGCAAAGTTAGTGGAGATGCTTAAGCAACTCGCTGCTTCAGGCTCCGCGACCCGCATCGATCACGATGGATCGACGCTGCGGGTTTATCGTGAAAAGATTTTTCTCGAAAAGAAAAACGACACCGGCGTCCCCACGCTCCAATGGAAAGGGCAATCTCGGCTGGCCCTTCCCGGCGGCGAGCTGCACTTCCGCCGGGTGCGGGGCGGGGGTTTTGACGCGGGGAAAAAACCCCTGACCGTGCGCGCTCGCTCGGGCGGCGAGCGCCTGCAGCCGGATCCACGCCGGCCGCGGCGCACGTTGAAGAATCTGTTCCAGGAAGCCGGCGTGCCGCCGTGGCAACGGGATCAACTGCCGATGCTCTACAGCGGGACCGAACTCGTGTGGGTGCCGGGACTGGGCATCGACGCACGCTTCCAGACGGCGCCCAAGCGCTCCGGATGGGTGCCCGAATGGCGACCTAACTCCTTGTTTTTATGAAAGTCGGTGCCTGCCCGTGCTAACATCGCCGGTTAATTTTCCGGAGACGCTTGGCAATGGCGGTCGAACGCACTCTTTCCATCATCAAGCCCGATGCGGTGAAGAAGAACGCGATCGGCCAGATCGTCGCGCGTTTTGAAGCGGCGGGCCTGCGCGTGGTCGCGGCGCGCATGACGCAGCTGTCGCTTAAGGAGGCCGAGGGCTTTTACGCGGTGCACCGCGAGCGGCCGTTTTTCCGCGACCTGGTGGATTTCATGATCTCCGGGCCGGTGCTGGTGCAGGTGCTCGAAGGCGACAATGCCATCGCGAGGAACCGCGATCTGATGGGTGCCACCGACCCGAAGAAGGCGGCCAAGGGCACCATCCGCGCCGACTTCGCCGACTCGATCGACGCCAACGCCGTGCACGGATCCGACGGGCCGGAGACGGCGCGCAAGGAAATCGCGTACTTCTTCAAGCCCAAAGAGGTGTATTCGAGGTGAATGCGGCGCTGAAACGGAACCTGCTCGACCTCGACGCGGACGGCCTGCGCCGTTACTTCGAGGAGCAGGGCGAGAAGGCGTTCCGCGCGCGCCAGGTGCTGCGCTGGGTGCACCAGCGGCGCGAGTCCGACTTCGCGCGCATGAGCGACCTGGCGCAGTCGCTGCGCGACAAGCTCGCCGGCCTCGCCGTGGTCGAGGCACCGCGCATTGTCGGCGACACGCTCGCCACCGATGGCACGCGCAAGTGGCTGCTGCAGGTGGATAGCGGCAATGCCGTCGAGGCGGTCTTCATTCCGGAAACCAACCGCAATACGCTGTGCGTCTCGAGTCAGGCGGGCTGCGTGCTCGATTGCGCGTTCTGCTCGACCGGCAAGCAGGGCTTCAACCGCAATCTGACGACGGCCGAAATCGTCGGACAGCTGTGGCTGGCGCAGAAACTGGTCGACAAGCGGATTTCCAATGTGGTGATGATGGGCATGGGCGAGCCGCTGCTCAATCTCGACCAGGTCATCCCGGCGCTCCGGCTGATGCTCGACGACAACGCCTACGGCCTGTCGCGGCGGCGCGTCACGGTGTCGACTGCCGGCGTGATCCCGGGCATGGACCGGCTGCGCGAGGAGTGCCCGGTAGCACTCGCTGTTTCCCTTCACGCCTCGAACGACGAGCTGCGCGACCGGCTGGTGCCGGTCAACCGCAAGTATCCGCTGCGCAAGCTAGTCGCCGCCTGCAACCGCTATCTCGAGCGGGCGCCGCGCGACTTCATCACCTTCGAGTATGTGATGCTCGACGGCGTGAACGACAGGGACGAGCACGCGCGCGAGCTGGTGGCGCTCGCCGCCCAAGTGCCCTGCAAGTTCAACCTGATTCCCTTCAATCCGTTCCCGCACTCCGGCTTCGAGCGCTCGGGCGCCGAGCGCATGCGGCGCTTTTCCGGCATCCTGCAGGCAGCGGGTCTCACGGTCACCGCGCGCAAGACACGCGGCGACGACATCGCGGCGGCCTGCGGCCAGCTGGCGGGCGATGTTGCCGACCGCACGCAACGCGCCGCGCGTCGCGTGCACCATCTCAAGGAGGTCAGGGCATGAGGCTAGCCGCCACCGCGCTTCTGCTGGCGCTCGCAGCAGGCTGCTCGACGACGCCCGAGGGCCCGACCACGGCCACCGGCGGCACGCAGGCCGGCGAGTCGACCGATCCGCGCAACCGCGCGCGCGTCCACACCGAACTCGCCTCGCTCTATTACGCACGCGGCAACATGTCGGTGGCGCTCGACGAGCTGCGCGTCGCGGTAGCCGCCGACCAGAGCTACGCGCCGGCACATGCCATGTTCGGCACGGTCTACATGAGCCTGCGCGAGAACAAGCTGGCGCAATCGAGTTTCGAGAGGGCGGTATCGCTCGCACCGACCGATCCGGACATCAATCACAACTACGGCTGGTTCCTGTGCCAGAACGCGCGTGCCCCGGAGTCGATCCGCTATTTCCAGCAGGCGGTGAAAAATCCGCTCTACCCGACGCCCTGGCGCTCCTATTCGGCGGCGGGCGTCTGCACCCAGATGACCGGCAACATCAAGGACGCCGAGGACTACTTCCAGCGTGCGCTGCGCCTGGAGCCCGATGAGCCGACCGCGCTGCTGGCGCTCGGCCTTATCCGCTATCGGCAGGCGAAGTTCGACGAGTCGCGGCGGCTGGTGTCGCGCTACAACAAGCTGGTGGCGCCGAGCGCCGAGTCGCTGTGGCTGGCGCTGCGCGTCGAGCGCAAGCTGGGCGAGCGCGTCGCCGAGCAGAGCTACGCCAACCAGCTGCGCCGGCGCTTCCCGTCGTCGCCGGAATTCGGGGCGCTGCAGCGAGGCGAATACGACAAATGACGGCAGAGGCGACCGGCATCGGCGGCGAACTCGCGCGGGCGCGCGAAGCGCGCGGGCTGGCGCTGGCCGACGTTGCCCAGAGCCTCAAGTTCGCGCCGCGCCAGCTCGAGGCGCTCGAGCAGGAGCGCTTTGACCTGCTGCCGGGCGGCACCTTCGCGCGCGGCATGGTGCGCAGCTACGCGCGGCTGCTGAAGCTCGATCCCGAGCCGCTGGTGAGCCGGCTCGGCGAGGCGCCGGTCGCCTCGAATACCGGGCGCCTGGCGGAACGCTACCGCGAGCCGGTGCCGTTTTCCGACAACGCGCGGCGCTCGACCCTGATCTACCTCGGCCTGTCGCTGGTGGTGCTGCTGGCCGCCGCCGCGTTCGCCTACGAATGGATGCGCGAGCGTACTGTCGCGCGCAAGGCACCTGCCGCCGCTGCGGTGGCGAGGACGCCGCCCAAGGCCGCGCCGCGGCCAGTGGTGGAAAGCGCGCCAGTGCTGGTTATTGAAAAGGCGGTTGTCGAGAAAAAAGCGGAAGCGCCGAAAAAACCTGAGGCGCTTGCCAAACCCGCGTCGGGCGTACATCGCCTGGTGCTGCGCATCGAGCGCGAGGCCTGGATCGAGGTACGCGACGGCGCCGAGCGGCTGCTCATTTCTTCCCTCAATCCGGGCGGCACCGAGCGCGTGGTGCAGGGCAGGCCGCCATTCAGCCTGGTGATCGGCAACGCGCAGCACGTGCGCGTGATTTACGACGACCGGCCGGTCGACCTGCAGCCCTACGTCAAAGTCGAAGTCGCGCGACTGACCCTGCAATGAGCGGGCCTGGCCTCGAAAATTCGCGTCGGATGTCGCGACGGGTCGTGGTCGGCGGCGTCGCCATCGGCGGTGGCGCGCCGGTGGTGGTGCAGTCGATGACCAATACCGATACCGAGGACGTGCAGGCGACCGCGCGCCAGGTCGAGGAACTCGCGCGCGCCGGCTCGGAGCTGGTGCGGATCACCGTCAATACGCCCGAGGCGGCGGCACAGGTGCCGCACCTGCGCGCACGCCTGGACGCCGTCGGCTGCCGCGTGCCGCTGGTGGGCGACTTCCATTACAACGGCCACAAGCTGCTGACGCAGTTTCCTGAGTGCGCGCAGGCGCTCGACAAGTACCGCATCAACCCGGGCAATGTCGGCCGCGGCACCAAGCGCGACGAGCAGTTCGCCACCCTGATCGAGTGCGCCCTGCGCCACGGCAAGCCGGTGCGCATCGGCGTCAACTGGGGCAGCCTCGACGCCGAGCTCCTGGCCAGGCTGATGGATGAAAATGCAAAGAAATCCTCTCCCGCCGACTCGAGCCAGGTCATGCGCGAAGCCGTCATCCGCTCGGCGCTCGACTCCGCGAAGTACGCCGAGGAACTGGGCCTGCCGGCCGAGCGCATCGTCATCTCCTGCAAGATGAGCCAGGTGCAGGATCTGATCGCCGTGTACCGCAACCTCGCGCGGCGCTGCGACTATGCGCTTCATCTCGGGCTGACCGAGGCGGGCATGGGATCGAAGGGCATCGTCGCCTCGACCGCGGCCATCGGCGTGCTGCTGCAGGAGGGGATCGGCGACACCATCCGCGTGTCGCTCACCCCCGAGCCGGGCGGCGACCGCGCGCGCGAAGTCCAGGTGGCGCAGGAAATCCTGCAGACCATGGGTCTGCGCGCGTTTACCCCGATGGTCAGCGCCTGCCCGGGCTGCGGCCGTACGACGAGCACGTACTTTCAGGAGCTCGCCCAGAAAATAGAGTCTTATCTGAGAAAGCAGATGCCGGTCTGGAAAAGCACCCATCCCGGCACGGAAGACATGCGGGTGGCGGTGATGGGCTGCGTGGTCAATGGCCCGGGGGAATCGAAGCACGCCAACATCGGCATCAGCCTGCCGGGAACCAACGAGACTCCGGTGGCGCCGGTCTACGTCGACGGTCAAAAGACGGTGACATTGAAAGGCGGCCGCATCGCGGAAGAGTTCCAGGCGATCGTCGAGAACTACGTCGCGACGCACTACAAGCCATGACGCCGATCGTCGCGGTGAAGGGGATGAACGACATCCTCCCCGGGGAGGCGGAAACCTGGCTCTGGTTCGAAGCGAAGGTCGGCGACTGGCTGTCGCGCTACGGCTACCGGAATATCCGCATGCCGCTGGTCGAGCAAACGAGCCTGTTCAGCCGCGCGATTGGCGAGGCCACCGACATCGTCGAAAAGGAGATGTACTCCTGGGTCGATTCGCTGAACGATGAGCGCCTGACGCTGCGGCCGGAGGGCACGGCCTCCTGCGTGCGCGCGGCGATCGAGCACAGCCTGCTGCACGACGGGCCCAAGCGCCTGTGGTATTCCGGACCCATGTATCGCCATGAGCGGCCGCAGAAAGGCCGCTACCGCCAGTTCCACCAGTATGGCGTCGAAGCGCTAGGCTACCCGGGGCCCGACGTCGACGCCGAGCACATCGCGATGTGCGCCGCGCTGTGGCGCGAGCTCGGCCTCGACGGCATCCGGCTCGAGCTCAACAACATCGGCTCGGCCGAGGAACGAAGACAGTATCGGATTGAATTGCAGAAATTCCTCGAAAAGAATATCGACCGGCTGGATGAAGACGCGAAACGCCGCCTGAAGACCAATCCGCTGCGTACCCTCGACTCGAAGAACCCGATGGTGAAGGAAGTCGTGGCGCACGCGCCTTCGATGACGGAATTTCTCGGCGAGGCGTCGCGCGCCCATTTCGACGGATTGAAAAATCTATTGGATTCGCAACAGATCGCTTTTCAGCTGAACTCGAAGCTAGTTCGCGGCCTCGACTACTACAATCTCACGGTTTTCGAATGGGTCTCGGATCGCCTCGGCGCCCAGGGCACGGTGTGCGGCGGCGGGCGCTACGATGGCCTGTTCGCGCAGCTCGGCGGCAAGCCGGCGCCGGCCACCGGTTTTGCCATGGGCAACGAGCGCTTGATCGCGCTGCTCGCGGAATCGAAGGTCAAGATTGAGGTAAAGTCGCCCGCCGCCTACGTGCTGCACCAGGGTGCGGGTACGCTGGAATACGCTTTTTCCCTGTGTGAATCGCTCCGGCAGGACGGCTTGCAGGTCGTCCTGCACGCGGGCGGCGGCAGTTTCAAGGCACAGATGAAAAAGGCCGACACCAGCGGCGCTCTCTATGCCGTGCTGATCGGCGAGGACGAGTTGAAGGCCGGCAAGGTGACGGTGAAGCCGCTGCGCAGCGGCCAACCGCAATACCAGGTCAGCCGCGAAGAACTGCCGGCGAAGATCAAGGAAAGCTGAATGGCACTGGATCTGGAAGAACAAGAGCAGGTCGCCGAGCTCAAGGCCTGGTGGAATCAGTACGGCACGCTGGTCGTGGCCGTGCTCGCCGGTGCCCTGATTGCGCTGGGCGGCTGGCAGGGCTGGCGCTGGTATCAGAGCCGGCAGGCGCAGGCCGCCAGCTTGCTGTTCGACGCGCTGACGCACGGCGCGCAGACCGGCGACGCCAAGGCGGTGCGCGACGCGGCCGGCGCGCTGCTCGAGAACTATCCGGGCAGCCTGTACGCGGCGATGGGCGCGCTCGGCTCGGCGCGCTTTCACTTCGATCGCGGCGACCTGAAGACCGCGAAGGCGCAGCTCGGCTGGGCGGTCGCGAGCGCGCGCAGCGAAGATTTCCGCGACCTCGCGCGGCTGCGCCTGGCCGGCGTGCTGCTCGATGAAAAAGCCTACGACGAGGCGATCAAGCTGCTCGATGCGCCGCACGGCGCTGCATTGGACGCCCAGTACGGCGCGCTGCGCGGCGACATCCTGGTCGCCAAGGGCCAGGCCGCGGAAGCACGTGCCGCCTACCGCGCCGCGCTCGACAAGGCTGAGAAGAACCAGGACAACGGCGCGTTCCGCGAAACGCTGCGCATGCGGCTGGAAGCGCTCGGCGGCTGATTTGAAGCGCGTCACCGCCTGGATGCTTGCCGCGCTCGCGGCGTCCGCGTGCGGCGGCGGGCCGTCCGGCCCGCTGCCCGCCGCCCTGCCGCCCATCGCCGACCCGCAGCCGGTTCGCGTGGTGTGGCAGGCGGGTATCGGCACCGCTGAACAATTCAACCTGATGCCGGCGCTCGCCGGCGACTCGATCTATGCGGCGGCGCGCGACGGCCGGGTGGTGCGCTTCGATGCCGCCAGCGGCCGCGAGCGCTGGCGTACTTACGTCGACATGCGTGTCTCGGGCGGCGTCGGCGCCGACACGCAGACCGTGGTGGTGGCGAGCGATGCGGGCGAGGTGGTGGCGATCGATGCGGAAACCGGCAAAACTCGTTGGCGCGCGCGCGTCTCGAGCGAGGTCCTGTCGCCGCCGGCCGTGGGACGCGGCGTGGTCCTGGTGCGCAGCATCGACAGCCGGATCTTCGCCTTCAACGCCGACGACGGAAAGCGACGCTGGGTCTACCAGCGCCCGTCCTCGCCGCTGGTGGTGCGTACGCCTGCGGGGGCGGTGATCCGCGACGACACTGCTTACGCCGGGTTTCGCGGCGGCAAACTGGCGGCGATCGCGCTTGTCAACGGCGGGGTGCGCTGGGAGGCGACGGTGGCGCTGCCCAAGGGCACCACGGAGCTCGAGCGCGTAGTCGACGTCGTCGGCGACCCGGCGGTGCAGGGGCGCGAGGTGTGCGCCACGGCCTACCAGGGGCGGCTGGCGTGCTTCGACGCCGTCAGCGGCAACCAGGTCTGGGCGCGCGACGTGTCCTCGGTCACCGGCGTGAGCCTCGATGCGCGCTACGCCTTCGTCGCCGACGACAAGGGCGCGGTGCAGGCCTTCGACCGCTCTACCGGCGGCGTGGTATGGAAGCAGGACAAGCTCTCCAACCGCCAGCTGTCGCTGCCGCTGCCGGCGGGCAACGCCGTGGTGGTGGGCGATTTCGAAGGCTATGTGCACTTCCTCAGCCGCGATACCGGCGCCTTCCTCGGCCGCTACAACGCGCGCGGCGGCGGCGTGCGCGTGCCGCCGCTGCTGTTGCCGTCGGGGCCGGTGGTGCAAACGCAGACCGGCACCCTGTATGCGCTTTCGCTGTGAAGCCGCGCCGTGAAGCCCGTCATCGCCCTGGTCGGCCGGCCCAACGTCGGCAAATCGACCCTCTTTAACCGCCTCACCCGCAGCCGCGACGCCATCGTGCACGACGTGCCGGGCGTGACGCGCGACCGCCACTATGGCGAGGCCGGGCTCGGCGGCCGCACTTTCATCGCCATCGATACCGGTGGCATCGAGCCCGCCGTGGTCGAGGGCATCTTCGTCGAGATGGCGCGCCAGGCCGACCAGGCGATCGCCGAAAGCGATGCGGTGGTGCTGGTGGTGGACGGCCGCGCGGGCTTGGTGCCTGGCGACCGGGCGATCGTGGAGAAACTGCGCCGCCTGCGTACGCCGGTGTTCATCGCTGTCAACAAGACCGAAGGCATGCCCGCCGCCACCGCAGTGGCCGAATTCCACGAGCTCGGCATGGGCGAGCCCAGGGCTATCTCCGCCGCCCACGGCGAGGGGGTCAATGATTTGATGGAAGCAGTTCTCGCCAGATTTCCCCTGGGGAAACCGGAACAGGATGACACCGAAAAAGGCCATCCGCGGGTGGCCATCGTCGGGCGGCCGAACGTCGGCAAGTCGACGCTGGTCAATGCGCTGGTCGGCGAGGAGCGCGTCATCGCCTTCGACAAGCCCGGCACCACGCGCGATCCGATCGAGGTGCCCTTCGAGCGCGCCGGGCGGCGCTATACGCTGATCGACACCGCCGGCGTGCGCCGCCGGGGCAAGACCGGCACGCCGGTGGAATTCTTCTCCATCGTCAAGGCACTGCAGGCGATCGAGGCGGCCAACGTCGCCGTGCTGCTGCTCGACGCCGCCGACGGCGTCACCGAGCAGGACGCGCATGTCGCGGGCTATATCCTCGAGCGCGGGCGCGCGGTGGTCGTAGCGGTGAACAAGTGGGACGCCGCGGACAAGGAGAGACGCGAGCGCATCAAGATCGAACTGCAATGGAAGGTCAGTTTCCTCAGCTTCGCCGAGAGCCACATGATCTCGGCGAAGCAGGGCACGGGGCTCGCTGACCTGATGCGCTCGGTGGACGGCGCCTACGCCGCGGCGATGGCACGCCTGCCCACGCCCAAGCTGACGCGCGCGATGCAGGCCGCGGTCGAGAAGCAAGCCCCGCCGAAGGTCGGCCTGTTCCGCCCCAAGCTGCGCTATGCGCACCAGGGCGGCATCAACCCGCCGCGCATCATCATCCACGGCAACTCGCTCGATCGCGTGCCCGACAGCTACAGGCGCTACCTCGAGGGTTTCTTCCGCGACGAGTTCAAGCTCGCCGGCACGCCGATGTCGATCGAATTCCGCACCAAGAAGAATCCATACTTCGCCAAGGAGAGAAAGGCGCTGCCCCAGGGCAAGGCGCGCGCCCAGCGCGACGCGCGTTCAGCTCAGAAGCGAAAGAAGCAGTTGCGGGAGCGCCCGGCCCGGCGCCAGCGCCCCTAGCCCGGGGCGGTCATGGCGCGCTGCCGAACCAGGCCGCCAGCGCCGCTGCGGTGAAGAAGGGCCAGGCGATGTGCCGCCCGCGCGTCGTGACGAAGCAGAGCAGCGCGCAGAGGGCGAAATAACCGGCCGTAATTGGACCCACCGCCTTGCCGTGCAGCACGAGGAGGGCGGCCAGGGCAACCCAGGTGATGCTGGTGAGATGCCAGGCCCAGCGCACGATCGGCCATAGCCCGCCGCCGACCTGCATTTTTGGAAACACGCGCCGCTCGCCGAGGTAGGAATGGGTAACGGCCATGAACAGCGCGAGGGCGGCAGAGACATAGAGCAGTTGCATGGCGGGCTTTGCAGTGTTATGTTGACGATGACAACATAACAGAACCATAGATGTAGTCAATGTCAACATACCACCACGGCAACCTGCCGAAGGCGATCCTCGCTTCTGCCGGGAAAATTCTGGAAAAAGAAGGACTTACCGGCCTGAGCCTGCGCCATGCGGCGCGCCGCGCGGGGGTGTCCCACAACGCGCCTTATCGTCACTTTCCGCACCGGGAGAGCCTGCTCGCCGGGCTGGCGGCGCAGGGTTTCGCGATGCTGGGCGAAGCGCTGAACAACTGCTCGGGCAAGGCTATGGGCGCCGCCTACGTGCGCTTCGCGCTGCGCTATCCGGAGCGTTTCCGCCTGATGTTCGGCGGCTCGCTGCCGATCGAGAAGTACCCGGTATTGCGCGAAGCGGCGCAGCGCGCATTCCAGCCGGTGGTGGACTCGTTCCGGCCGCATGCTAGCCCGCAGCAGGCGCAGATCGCCGCCGCCGCCGCCTGGTCGCTGGTGCACGGCCTGTCGCATCTGCTGCTCGACGGGCATTTCAAGCAGGCGAGCAGCGAAGCGGGCGGCACGGAGCAATTGGTGCGGCAGGTGCTCGATACCGTGCGCTACGTGCTCGGCGCTCAGCGCTCGGCGTAGTCCTCGAAAGCGGCGGCGCAACCCGCGGCGGCGGCGTGACAGCGCAGCAGCCGGAACACCGGCGATGCCGGCCGGCGCGCACGCTCGCCGTGCGCCTTCCACAGGCCGAGCGCGGCCTCGTTGTTTCCCTCCGCGATCTGCGCCAGCATCGCGGCAGCGAGCAGATAGTCGCGCGCTTCGCCGGTGAGTTCTCTCTGCGTCGCGAGCAGCACCGGAGCGTGGCGCGCCATCACCTCCGCATCGCGCGCGGCAACCGCTCGGAACAGCGCGATCCAGCGGCGCTGGGCGTCCTCCAGGCCGCGAAAGCAGGGCGCAGTGCCGATGCGCGTCCACACCGCGAGCACGTCGTCAGGCTGGAGGTAAGGATTCATCGCCTGGGCGACGCGCATCGCGCTGTGCACCCAGACGTCGTGCTCGCGCGGCGAGCGGCACTCGATCAGCCGCACCTTGACGAGCTCGAGGTCCTTCTGCAGTTGCAGCGGCACCGCCTCGGGGTCGGGCTCGGCGGCGTTGAGCAGGAAATTGCGCGCGTACCACGCGAGACGCGTGTTCTCGACGCGCTCGAAGGCATAATCACCGGCGAACAGCGCATTCACCGCGCGCCGGCTGCGGCCCGGCTCGAGCATCTCGAGCAGCGGCAAGCCGGCGTTGAGCAGACCGACGACCTCGGCGGCGCTCTTCTCGAGGAACCGGTGGCGCGCTGCATTGAGGTCGAGGATCGGCGCGTAGTCGGAATTCGCCGGCATGCCGTAGCTCGCCACCAGCGGCTCGAGCGTCGCGCGACTGCCGAGATAGCGCACGTCGAGATCGCCCGCAGTGAGGACGTGCACCGTCCACAGCTCTTTCGCCAGGCCCGGGTCGTCGAACACCCGCGTTTGCGGCGGCAGCGGCACCGGCGCATCGCTCGCCACGATCAGCAGGTCGTGGTCGCTTGGCGCGAATACCGCGTAGTGCGGAAACTCGGCGCCGAGAGCGCGCAGCACGGCGGCGACCAGCGAAGCGTCGATCTCGTAGAGCTGCATCCACTGCACCAGCAGGCCGCCGGCGTTGAGATGGCCGCGCACGCGGCGGTAGAACTCGCGCGTGAACAGGCCGGACACGCCACTTACCCAGGGATTGGACGGCTCGGAGACGATCAGGTCGTAGCGGCGGCCGTGCGTGGAAAAGAAGGTCTTGGCGTCGTCGATATGCAGGGCGCCGCGCGGGTCGGAGAAGGCGGCGCGGTTGCGCGGCAGGAAGCCGCGCGCCGCCTCGGCCATCGCCGCCTCGATCTCGATAGTGTCGACGCTGTCGATGCTCAGGCTCTGCAGCAGGGTGTGGGTGGTGAGGCCGGTGCCGATGCCGATCACTGCGGCGCTCTTCGTCTCCGGCCGCAGCGCGAGCGGCAGCGCGCCGGTCAGCACCATGGTCACTTCGTCGGTGCCGCGTACGCCCGCCGGGTCGAGGTTGATCGAGCCGTCGGACTTGCCGTTGGTGCGCAGGCTGACCGCTTCGGCGTACTTCACCAGGTGCACGGTGGCGGTCTTGCCATCCTGCTTGAACAGGATTTCCGCGTCGCGCGAGGCCGACAGCGTGCCGTAGCGGAACACGCCGGCGGTCATCTTGTTCGCGTCGAGCTCGACGCCCAGCGCCACGGCGAGGAAAACAGTCGCGCAGGCCGCGGCGGCCAGCGCGAGTTGCCGGGGCTGGAAGAATAATCTCCACAGGAGAAAGCCGAGCGCGACGTCGATCAGGCCGCCGGCGATCAGCGTGCCCTTGAGGCCGAGCAGCGGCAACCCGGCGTGCACCGCGATGATCACGCCGGCGATGGCGCCGAGCGTGTTCGCGGCATAGACGCGCCCGATGGCGGCTTCGCCGCCGCCGGCGCGCAGCAGGGCGCCGGTGAGCAGCGGCAGCGTCATGCCGGCAAAGAAAGTGGCCGGCAGCATCACCAGTGCCGCGATAGCCGCGCCCCACAGGTTGAAGAACAGGTAGCCGGTGTCGCTGCGCGCGAGCCCGGTCATCAGCGTTTCCATCAGCGAGAACGTCTGGTCGTAAACCGGCAGCGTGGCGAGCGCCGCCAGTCCCATCGCCACCTGCACCGCGGCGAGCAGGCGCAGCGGCTCGGCGGCATCGGCGCGCCGACGTACCGCCAGTCCGCCCAGGGCGAGCCCGAGGATGAAAGTCGCGAGCATCAGTTCGAAGGCGTTGGTCGACGCGCCGAGCACCAGCGCCAGCATGCGGATCCAGACGATTTCGTAAATGAGCGAGGCGAGGCCGGTGAAAAAGGCGACGACCAGGATGAGGCGCACGGCCTTGTTTTCGACCAGCGTCGAATGGAGGGGCGCACGCTGAGCCGGCCGCGCCAGCAGCCAGACCGCCGCGGCAATCGCGAGATTGAGGCTGCCCGCGATGCGCAGGGTCCCCGGCAGCCCGACCCAGGCGACCAGCACGAAGCCGCTCACCAGCACGCCCGCGGCGGCGCCGAGGCTGTTGGTGAAGTAGAGCATGGCGACCGATTCGCCCGCCGCACCCGGATGGGCGCGCGCCAGGCCGGCGCTCATCAGGGGAAAGGTCATGCCGAGCAGGAAGGATTGCGGCACGATGAGCAGGCAGGAGACCGCGATCTTGGCGGCGAGCGCCAGACCATCGACGCCGAGCGCGGGCAGCAGCACCGTGTGCGACCAGTCGGTGAGCGCGACGAAAACGGCGTGGAAGACCAGCGCGGCGATGCCGATCGCCGCCTCGACCAGCGCGTAGGTGGCGAGCGGGTGCGCGATGCGTGCCGAGCGCCGGCCGCACCACGCGGCGCCCGCCGCCATGCCGCCCATGAACGCGGCCAGCACCAGCGACTGCGCATACGCGGCATGGCCGAGGAACAGCTTGAGGTAGTGCGTCCAGATCGACTCGTAGATCAGCCCGGCGAACCCGGAGGCGGTAAACAGCAAGTAAAAGGCCGCGCGCGACATGCGGGGCGATGCTAATTTAATTGCGATGCGCCTGCCATCGACGAGCCCGATTCCGCTGCCATTCCGCCTGGCGTGGTTTTATTTTGCGTTCTTCGTCTATGTCGGCGCCTACGTCGCCTATTTCCCGCCTTATCTCGCGGCACGTGGCCTCGGACCCACGGAGATCGCCTGGGTGCTGGCGCTGCCGTACGTCGCGCGCATCGTCGCGCCCGCGGCCTGGGGCTGGGTTGCCGATCGCGGCGGCGCGCATCGTGGCATCGTGGTGTTTTCCTGCTGCGCCAATGCGACCTGCTTCGTCGCGCTGCCGTGGGTCGACCGCGTAGCTGCCATCGCCGCGCTGGTGGGCGCAAGCAGCCTGCTCTCCGCCGCGGCGCTACCCCTGGTCGAAAGCATTACGCTGGGTGCGCTCGCGAGCCAACCCGGCCGCTACGGCCCAATCCGCCTGTGGGGATCGATCGGCTTCATCGCGGCGGTGCTGGGTGGTGGCGCCTGGCTCGACCTGCGCGCTGCCGAATCGCTGCCGGCGGTGCTGTTCGCGTTTTGCGGGTTGAGTGTCGTAGCCGCGCTTCTGCTGCCGGCGCAGCGCCTGCGGCCTGCGACGCCTTCCACCTTTGCCTTGCCGGCGGCGGCGGCGCTGGTGATCGGCGCTGGGTTTTTCATGGCGGTGGCGCACGGCGCTCTCTACACGTTCTATACCCTGCACCTGCAGCGCGAGGGCTATGGCGGTACCGTGATCGGCCTGTTCTGGACGCTCGGCGTGGTGGCGGAAATCGCCGTATTCCTGTGGCTGCCGGCGCTTTTCCGGCGTTATGCGCTGTCGACCATCCTGGTTGCGAGCTTCGCCTGCGCCGTGCTGCGTTTCGTCGCCATCGGCTGGGGCGCGGGATTCGCTGTCGTGCTGCTGCTCGCGCAGCTGCTGCATGCCGCGACCTTCGGCGCATTCCACGCCGCGTCGGTAGCCGCGGTTCAGCGCAGCTTTCCGGAGCACGCACAGGGACGCGGGCAGACGCTGTTCTCAAGCCTGTCCTATGGAGCGGGCGGTGCCGCCGGTGCTTTGTTGGCCGGCTGGACCTGGTCACTGGCGGGACCGGGCCTCGCGTTCACGGTTTCGTCGCTGATAGCGGTGCTGGGGCTATTTGTGGCCTGGCGCCTGAAACGACACGGGATTTGAGCGCCAGGAGTGCGATAATGCCCTGTTTTCATAGCAGTTAGCCATGGCGCAGACCCTCTACGACAAGCTCTGGGACAGCCACGTGGTGCACGTCGAAGGTGACGGCACGGCGTTGCTCTACATCGACCGTCACCTGGTCCACGAGGTCACGAGCCCGCAAGCGTTTGAAGGCCTGAAGGTCGCCGGCCGCAAGCCCTGGCGCATGGACTCGGTGGTGGCCACCGCCGACCACAACACGCCGACCGACCACTGGGACGAAGGCATGGCCGGCGTACGCGACCAGTTCGCCAAGCTGCAGATCGAGACGCTCGACGCCAACATGAAAGAGTTTGGCGCCAAGGTGTACTTCCCGTTCCTCGACAAGCGCCAGGGCATCGTGCATGTCATCGGTCCGGAGCAGGGCGCGACGCTGCCCGGGATGACCGTGGTCTGCGGCGATTCGCACACCAGCACCCACGGCGCCTTCGCCTGCCTTGCGCACGGCATCGGCACCTCGGAAGTCGAACACGTGCTCGCGACGCAGTGCCTGGTGACCAAGAAGATGAAGAACCTACGCGTGAGCGTGGACGGTCCGCTGCCCGCCGGCGTGAGCGCGAAAGACGTGGTGCTCGCCATCATCGGCCGCATCGGCATCGGCGGCGGCATCGGTTACGCGATCGAGTTCGCCGGCAGCACGATGCGCGCGATGTCGATGGAAGGGCGCATGACCGTGTGCAACATGGCGATCGAGGCCGGCGCGCGCGCGGGCATGGTGGCCGCGGACGACACGACGATCGAATACGTACGTGGCCGGACGTTTGCGCCCCAGCCGCCGCTGTGGGACAGCGCGGTCGCCTACTGGCGCACGCTGAACAGCGACCCGAACGCGAAGTTCGACCGCGAGGTGAAGCTCGACGCGCGCGAGATCAAGCCGCACGTCACCTGGGGCACTTCGCCGGAGATGGTGGTGCCGGTGGACGACGCCGTGCCCGATCCGGACCGCGAGAAGGATGCGACCAAGCGCGAGGGCATGGAGCGCGCGCTGGTGTACATGGGACTCAAGCCGCGCACCCGAGTGACCGATATCAACCTCGACAAGATTTTCATCGGCTCCTGCACCAATTCGCGCATCGAGGACCTGCGTGCCGCCGCGGCCATGGTGAAGGGTCGCCGCGTCGCTTCGAACATCAAGCTGGCGATGGTGGTGCCGGGCTCCGGCCTGGTGAAGGCGCAGGCGGAGAAAGAAGGATTGGACAAGATCTTCCGGGACGCCGGCTTCCAGTGGCGCGAGCCCGGCTGCTCGATGTGCCTCGGCATGAACCCGGACAAGCTTGCTGCCGGCGAGCGTTGCGCGTCGACTTCGAACCGCAATTTCGAGGGGCGGCAGGGCGCGGGCGGCCGCACGCACCTCGTCAGCCCCGCGATGGCCGCGGCCGCCGCCATCGCCGGCCACTTCGTCGACATCCGGAGCTGGCGCTGATGGACAAGTTCACCGTTTTCGACGGACTGGTGGCGCCGCTCGACCGCGCGAATGTCGACACCGACCAGATCATCCCGCAGAAATACCTGCAGTCGATCAAGCGCACCGGCTTCGGCGATGCCTGCTTCGCCGCGTGGCGCCGCGACCCCGGATTCGTGCTCAACCAGCCGCGCTACCAGGGCGCGCAGATCCTGCTCGCGCGCAAGAGCTTCGGCATCGGCTCGTCGCGCGAGCACGCGCCCTGGGCACTCAGGGACTACGGCTTTCGCGCCGTGATCGCGCCGTCGTTCGGCGACATCTTCCACAACAACTCGCTCAAGAACGGCTTGCTGCCGATCGCGCTCACGGAATCGGAGGTCGATAAGCTGTTCTACGAAGCCGCGTCGTTTCCCGGGTTCAAATTGAGGATAGATCTGGACCGGCAGACCGTCTCGACCGTCGATGGGGCGAAAAAATTCCATTTCGACATCGATCCGTTCAACAAGCACTCCCTCCTGAACGGCCTCGACGAGATCGGCCTCACCCTGCGCCACGCGGAAAAGATCCGCACCTTCGAGGCGCGGCGCAAGACGCAGTTTCCCTGGTACTTCTGACGTGAAAGTCGCCGTTCTCCCCGGTGACGGCATCGGGCCCGAGATCATTGCGCAGGCAACAAGGGTTCTTCTTCACCTCAATCTGCCGCTTCAACTGGAGGAGGCGCCAGTCGGCGGAACCGCCTACGCCGCGCAGGGCGATCCGCTGCCCGCGGCGACGCTGCGCGTAGCGAAAGAAGCCGACGCCATCCTGTTCGGCGCGGTCGGCGACCCGAAATACGACAGCCTGCCGCGCGCCAAGCGTCCCGAGCAGGCGATTCTCGGCCTGCGCAAGTCGCTCGGCCTGTTCGCCAATCTGCGGCCGGCGCTGGTCTACCCCGAGCTCGCCGGCGCCTCTTCGCTGAAAAGCGAAGTGGTCGCGGGACTCGACATCCTGATCGTGCGCGAGCTCACCGGCGACATTTACTTCGGTCAGCCGCGCGGCTTGCGGGAAGTTGATGGAGTGAAGGAAGGTTTTGACACCATGCGTTACAGCGAGACGGAGATCCGGCGCATTGCCCGGGTCGGTCTCGAAGCGGCGCGCAAGCGTTCGAAAAAGCTCTGTTCCGTCGACAAGGCCAACGTACTCGAGACGTCGCAGCTTTGGCGGGATGTCGTGACGCAGGAAGCAAAAACATTCCGCGACGTGGAGCTGAGCCACATGTACGTGGACAACTGCGCCATGCAGCTGGTGCGCAACCCCGGGCAGTTCGACGTCATCGTCACCGGCAACCTGTTCGGCGACATCCTTTCGGATGAGGCTTCGATGCTCACCGGCTCGATCGGTATGCTGCCGTCGGCCGCGCTCGACGCGAATGGCAAGGGGCTCTACGAGCCGATCCATGGCACCGCCCCCGACATTGCCGGCCAGGGCATCGCCAATCCGCTCGCCACCATCCTGTCGGCGGCGATGATGTTGCGTTACTCGCTGAAGCAGGACGCCGCCGCGAATCGGATTGAGGCGGCCGTCCGGCGGGTGCTGCGCGACGGCTATCGCACGGCCGATATCCAGACGCCGGGCACGCGCAAGGTCGGCACGGCGGAAATGGGCGACGCCGTGCGCGCGGCGCTATAAACTACTGTTTATGTTGAGAGTCGGCATCGTCGGCTGGCGCGGTATGGTGGGCTCGGTGCTCGTGCAGCGCATGCGCGAGGAGCGCGATTTCGACCATCTCGAGCCGGTATTCTTTTCCACCACCAAGGCCGGCGGCAAGCCGCCGGATATCGGATCGAAGGCGGGGCACTCCGCCGGCCCGGTCAAGGACGCCAAGGACCTCGCCGCGCTCAAGTCGCTGCCGGTGATCCTGTCTTGCCAAGGTGGCGACTACACCAACGAGATCTACCCGCGGCTGCGAAAGGAAGGCTGGAAAGGCTACTGGATCGACGCGGCCAGCGCGCTGCGTATGCAGGACGATGCGGTGATCATTCTCGATCCGGTCAATATGCCGCTGATCAAGAAATCAGTCAGCGGGGGAATCAAGAACTACATCGGCGGAAATTGCACCGTCAGCCTGATGCTGATGGGCATGGCGGGCCTGTTCCAGCGCGACGAGATCGAGTGGATGACCAGCATGACCTACCAGGCGGCCTCGGGTGCGGGGGCGGCCCAGCTGCGCGAGCTGGCGGCGCAGATGGCGCTGATCGGCGAACGGGCGCAGGCGCTGCTTGCCGATCCCGACTCGTCCGTGCTCGACATCGATCGCGCGGTAACCGACACGCTCCGCTCGCGCGATCTGCCGCAGGAGAATATCGGCCAGCCGCTCGCGGCGAGCCTGCTGCCGTGGATCGACCGCGACCTCGGCAACGGCCAGAGCCGCGAAGAATGGAAGGGGCAGGCGGAGACCAACAAGATCCTCGGCCGGAATGGAAAGAACGGCGGCTCGCCGATCCCGGTGGATGGCATTTGCGTCCGCATCGGCGCGATGCGCTGCCACAGCCAGGCGCTGACGATCAAGCTGCGGCGCGCACTACCCGTCGACGAGGTCGAAGGCATGCTCGCCGAGGCGAACGATTGGGTGAAAGTGGTGCCCAATCGCCGGGAAGAGAGCCTGGCCGAACTGACCCCGGCCGCGGTCACCGGCAAGCTTTCGGTGCCCGTCGGGCGCATACGGAAGCTGCCGATGGGAGACAATTACCTTGCCGCGTTCACGGTCGGCGACCAGTTGCTTTGGGGTGCCGCCGAACCGCTGAGGCGAATGGTCCGGATCCTGTTGGAATCCGGGGTCAAAGCCTGAAAACCGAGAAAATTTCTCAATTTGCAGCGGTAAGGCCATGATGTTATGTTACTTGGTCGTACTAGGAGGCCTTAGGGTGGGGATATAGTGGGCAGACCAATGAGCTTCGCCGCGGCCGCAGTTGCGCTATTGCTGGCGCTGCCGCTCGCGACGCATGCCGCGGGGCTTGGGCGCCTCAACGTGCTGTCCTCGCTCGGGCAGCCGCTCAACGCGGAAATCGAGATCGTTTCGCTCCAGGCCAGCGAGGAAGACGGCCTGGTGGCCAAGCTCGCCTCGACCGACGCATTTTCCCAGGCCGGCATCGAGCTCAGCCCGGCGCTGCTCGGCATCCGCTTCACCATCGACCGCCGCGACGGCCGCTCGACGCTGCGACTGACGACTTCGCAGCCGGTGAACGAGCCCTTTCTCGAATTGCTGATCGAATTGCAGTGGAATACGGGCCGCCTGGTGCGCGAGTACACCTTCCTGCTCGACCCGCCCGAATACAAGGCGCGACAGGCGATCGCGGCTGCACCGCCGCCGCCCGCTCGTGTTGCGTCCGGCGCGCCTGCAACGCCAGCAGCGCCCGCGCCGTCCGCACCATCGGCTCCGGTCGAAGCAGCGCCGATGGCGCCTACGCCCGCCGAAGCGCCGTCGCAGTCGCCGTCGGCTCCAGTGGCCGCGTCACCGGCCGCCGCGGC
>DASWEU010000108.1:0-11598 GCA_036394595.1 Burkholderiales bacterium
CGCATGCACTTCATGTTCGGCACGCTTTCCTACACGCTCGCCGCCACCGACACCGTGCAGCTGATCGCCGGCTGCAAACCCGAAGACCGCTACGACGCCCGCCTGCTCGAGGAGCGCCTCGCCGCCTTCCTCGCTGCGGGACTGACCGCGCCCCTCCAGAACAGCATCCGCAAAGCCGCCTAGGAGTCCCGCCATGACCGTTGCCCTCGTCATCCTCGCTGGCCTAGCCATCGTCGCTCTTGTCCCGCACGTGCGGCGCCTCCTGGTCACCAACCACGTCCTCGCCGTCTACCGGCGCATCCTCCCCGACATGTCCGCCACCGAGAAAGAGGCGATCGACGCCGGCACGGTGTGGTGGGACGCCGATCTCTTCTCCGGCAAGCCCGACTGGGACAAGCTGCTGGCGGTGCCGGCGCCGAAGCTCTCGGCCGAGGAGCAGGCTTTCCTCGACGGGCCGGTCGAAGAGCTGTGCGCGCTGTGCAACGACTGGGAGATCACGCACGAGCGCCAGGACCTGCCGCCGCAGGTCTGGCAGTTCATCAAGGACAAGGGCTTCCTCGGCATGATCATCCCGAAGAGCTACGGCGGGCTCGGCTTCTCGGCGCTCGCGCACTCGGCGGTGGTGATGAAACTCTCGACGCGCTCGAGCGCGGTGGCGATCTCGGTGATGGTGCCGAACTCGCTCGGGCCGGGCGAGCTGCTGCTGCACTACGGCACCGAGCAGCAAAAGGCACACTACCTGCCGCGTCTCGCCAAAGGACTGGAAGTGCCCTGCTTCGCGCTCACCAGCCCCGAGGCAGGTTCGGACGCTGCCTCGATCCCCGACTACGGCATCGTGTGCAAGGGCACCTGGCAGGGCAAGGAAGTGCTCGGCATGCGCGTCACCTGGGACAAGCGCTACATCACGCTCGGACCGGTCGCATCGCTATTGGGCTTGGCTTTCCGGCTTTACGACCCGGAGCATCTGCTTTCCGAAAAAGAGGATCTGGGGATCACCTGCGCCCTGGTCCCGACCAACACGCCGGGCGTGAACATCGGCCGCCGCCACCTGCCGCTCAACGCCGTATTCCAGAACGGGCCCAACTCCGGCAAGGACGTCTTCATGCCGCTCGACTGGATCATCGGCGGCCCGGACTACGCCGGCAAAGGCTGGATGATGCTGATGGGCTGCCTCGCCGCGGGGCGCGCCATCTCGCTGCCCACCTCCTCCACCGGCGGCGTGAAGGCGCTGACGCGCTTTACCGGCGCCTATGCGCGCGTGCGCAGCCAGTTCAAGACCCCGATCGGCAAGCTCGAGGGCGTCGAAGAGGCGCTCGGGCGCATCGCCGCCAACTGCTACGTGATGGACGCGACGCGCGTCATGACGGCCGGCGCCGTGGATCTCGGCGAGAAGCCGGCCGTGCTCTCCGCGATCGCCAAGTACCACATGACCGAGCGCGCGCGCCGCGCCGTCAACGACGGCATGGATATCCTCGGCGGCAAGGGCATCTGCCTCGGGCCGAACAACTGGATCGGCCGCGGCTACCAGGTGACGCCGGTGGCGATCACCGTCGAGGGCGCCAATATCCTGACGCGCACGCTGATCATCTTCGGCCAGGGCGCGATCCGCTGCCATCCCTACGTGCTGCGCGAGATGCGCGCCGCCAAGGAGATGCAGGGAGCGGAGGCCGAGCGCGAATTCGACGCTGCCTTCAGCGCGCACGTCTGGCACGTCTTCGCCAACGGCTTTCGCACGCTGCTGCACGGCCTCACTAGCTCGCGCCTCGCGCATGTCCCACGTAACTGCGCCGCCGAGACGAGGCATTACTACCGATTCACCTCGCGCCTGTCGGCTGCCTTCGCTTTCCTCGCCGACATGTCGATGATGGGCATGGGCGGCGCGCTCAAGCGCAAGGAGAAAATATCCGGGCGGCTGGGCG
This sequence comes from Burkholderiales bacterium, assembly GCA_036394595.1. Classification (GTDB taxonomy): domain Bacteria; phylum Pseudomonadota; class Gammaproteobacteria; order Burkholderiales; family SG8-39; genus SCGC-AG-212-J23. Next base: position 1,920 of record DASWEU010000108.1, read on the forward strand.
ACGTCCTGTCGATGCTCTACCTCATCTCGTGCACCCTGAAGCGCTATGAGGACCAGGGCCGGCCGATGGAAGACCTGCCACTGATCCGCTGGGCGGTGCGCGACATGACCTACACCGCGCAGGAAGCCATCGACGGGATACTCTCGAACTTCCCGATCAAGTGGATGGCGACCATGCTGCGCTGGACCATCTTCCCCCTCGGCATGTCGTTCCGGCCGCCGCTCGACGCGCGCAACCGCGACTGCGCGCAGCTCGTGCTCACGCCGGGCGCGGCGCGCGACCGCCTCACCGCGGGCATGTACCTGCCGAATAGCGAGAACGACGCCACCGGCATCCTGGAGGCCGCGTTCCTCGCCACCATCGCCTGCGAGCCGATCGACGAGAAACTGCGCAAGGCGGTCAAGAAAGGCAAGATGGTCCCGCGGCCCGGCGTTGAGTTGGGTCTGATCGGCAAGGAAAACAACATCATCTCGGCCGAAGAATATGTGCAGTGGCAACGCAAGGAGTCACTGCGGAAGAGCGTCATCAAGGTGGATGACTTCCCGCAGGACTTCGGCCGCGCCGAGATCGCCGAGAAACTCGCCGACAAGCCGTTCGCGGCGAAGGCGGCGTAATGTTTGCCCAGCCGATCTACGTCGTCGACGGTGCGCGTAGCCCCTTCCTCAAATCGAAGAACCGCCCCGGCCCCTACGCCGCCTCCGACCTCGCCACGCAGGCGGGGCGCGCGCTGCTGATGCGGCAGAAGTTCGAGCCGACCGAGCTCGACGAAGTCATTCTCGGCTGCGCCGCGCCCTCGGTCGACGAGGTCAACATCGGGCGCGTGGCGGCGCTGCGCATGGGTTGCGGCGACAAGGTGCCGGGCTGGACCGTGATGCGCAACTGCGCCTCGGGCATGCAAGCCATCGACTCGGGCATCAACGCCATCCTCGCCGGCCGCTCGAACCTGGTGCTCGCCGGCGGCGTCGACGCGCTGTCCCGCGCGCCGCTGCTTTACAACAACCAGATGGTCAACTGGTTCTCGGATCTGGCTGCAACCCGCTCGACTGGACAGAGAATTTCTTCTTTCCTGAAACTACCAGTTCGTTCCCTGTTGGCGCCCGTGATCGGCATCATGAAGGGCCTCACCGACCCGATGGTCGGCCTGCTGATGGGACAGACGGCGGAGAACCTGGCGCACCGCTTCGGCATCTCGCGCGAGCAGATGGACGAGTTCTCGGTGCAGAGCCACAAGAAGGTGGCGCGCGCGCAGGAAGCCGGCACGCTCGCGCCCGGCGGCGGCGAGGTGGAGGCTCTCTATGACGCCAAAGGCAACACAGCGCTCCTCGACGACGGCGTGCGCAAGGACGCCTCGATGGAGAACCTGAAAAAGCTCAAGCCCTTTTTCGACCGCAAGTACGGCAACGTCACGCCCGGCAACAGCTCGCAGATCACCGACGGCGCGGCCTGGCTGGTTCTTGCTTCTGAAGCTTCATTAAAGCGGTTCGATTTAGAGCCGATCGGAAAGATCGTTGACTCGCAATGGGCTGGGCTTGATCCGGCGCAGATGGGCCTCGGCCCGGTGCACGCCGCGACGCCGATCCTGCAGCGCCACCGCCTCGGCCTGAACGACCTCGACTACTGGGAGATCAACGAAGCGTTCGCGGCACAGGTGCTCGGCTGCCTCGCCGCCTGGAAAGACGAGAAGTACTGCAGGGAGCAGCTCGGCCTGGATGGTGCCTTGGGTTCCTTGAATAAAGACAAGCTGAATGTGGATGGCGGTGCCATCGCCCTCGGGCATCCGGTCGGCGCGTCGGGCGCAAGAATCGTTCTGCATCTGCTGAAGACGCTCAAGCGCAATAACGCGAAGCGCGGCATTGCCTCCATCTGCATCGGCGGCGGGCTGGGCGGCGCCATGCTGGTCGAAGCCGTCTAGGGGAAAACCATGGAACGAGCCGCGAGCAAGCTGATGGCGAAGCATTGGCGCTGGGAGATCGACAAGGACCGCCTCGCCTGGCTCACCTTCGACAAGCAGGGCGAATCGGCCAATACTTTTTCGCGCGAAGCGATGGAAGAGCTCGGCCGCGCGCTCGACGACATCGTGGCGGCGACGCCGCGCGGGCTCATCATCCGCTCGGCCAAGGACAGCTTCATCGCCGGCGCCGACATCCAGGAATTCGCCAATTTCAAGAGCGCCGAGGACGCGCTGTCGTTCACCAAGCTCGGCTGGGACACGTTGCAGAAGCTGCACGACCTCGGTTTCCCGACCACGGCGATGATCAACGGCTTCTGCATGGGCGGCGGCATGGAGCTGTCGCTCGCCTGCCGCTACCGCGTGGCGCTCGATGACCCGAAAACACGCCTCGCCCAGCCGGAAGTCATGGTGGGCGTGATCCCGGCCTGGCACGCCATGCAATGGCTGCCGCAGCTGGTCGGGCCGGCGGCGGCGATGGACATGCTGCTGACGGGAAAGACCGTCGACGCGAAACGCGCCAAGCGCATGGGGCTGGTCGACCAGGCGGTGCCGCTGCGCATCTTCGAGAACACCGCGCGGATGGTGACGCTGGACGCAGCTCCGCGCAGGCCGCTCAGCTTCCTCAACAAGCTGATGCTCGGGCCGCTGAAAGGCATCGTCGTTTCGCAGGCCCGCAAGCAGGTCGCCCGCAAGGCGCGGCGCGAGCACTACCCGGTGCCCTACGCCATCCTCGACATCTGGCAGAAGTACGGCGGCAACGCGCTCGCCGTGCCGCCGAGCGATCCGTCCTCGATCCCGAGCCTGATCACGCATCCGACGGGCAAGAATCTGGTGCGCATCTTCTTCCTGCAGGAGCGCCTCAAGGGCCTCGGAAAAGGCGATTTCAAGCCACGCCACGTGCACGTGGTGGGCGCCGGCGTCATGGGCGGCGACATCGCCGCGGTATGCGCGATGCGCGGCATGAGCGTGACCCTGCAGGACACGGCGCCGGAGCGCATTGCGCCGGCGATCAAGCGCTCGGCCGCGCTGTTCAAGCGGCGCCTGCGCGACGAGCGGCGCATCCGCGACGCCATGGACCGGCTGATTCCCGACGTCAAGGGCGACGGCGCGCGCCATGCCGACGTGATCATCGAGGCGATCTTCGAAAACCTCGAAGCCAAGCGGACGCTTTTTTCAAAATTGGAAGCAGTCGCCAAAAAGGACGCCGTGCTCGCCAGCAATACCTCGAGCCTCCGGCTCTCCGACATCGCCACCGCGTTGAAGGATCCCACGCGACTGGTGGGAATCCACTTCTTCAACCCGGTCCCGCTGCTGCAGCTGGTTGAAGTGGTTGCTTCGCAAAATACCAATCCGGACATGTCAAGAAAAGCAGCAAGCTTCGTGCGCCAGATCGACAAGCTGCCACTGCCGGTGAAGGACGCGCCGGGCTTCCTCGTCAACCGCGTCCTCGGCCCTTATATGCAGAACGCCTTCCGCATGATCGACGAGGGCGCGAAGCCCGAGACCATCGATGCAGCGATGGAAGAATTCGGCATGCCGATGGGGCCGGCCGAGCTCGCCGACACCGTCGGGCTCGACATCTGCCTCGCCGCCGGGAAAGCTCTCGCCAAGAACGTCTCGTCGGAAGCCGACGTGCCCAAGGTGCTGTCGAAGAACGTGGCGCTCGGCCATCTCGGCAAGAAGAGCGGCCAGGGCATCTACAAATACGAGAACGGAAAAGCGGTCAAGGGCGCTCCCGACAGCTATCTGCCTTCGCTCATCGAGTCGCTAATCGAGCCCTACCTGCACGAGGCGCAGGCGGCGGTGGCCGACGGCATCGTTGCGGATGCCGACCTGGCCGATGCTGGACTTATCTTCGGCACCGGCTTCGCGCCTTTCCGCGGCGGACCGTTGCATTACCTGAATTCCGTTTCGGAAGCGAAGGGGCGTTAGGGTTAGACTTCCTGCTGGCGGCAGATCGACAGAATTCCTGCGACCTGTATTTCAGGGAAAAGGGAGACTTATGGAACGGTACAGAAAGACCAGGATTGCTTTTGCACTCCTTGTGACAGCGGTCTTGTGCGCGTGCTCTTCGCAGCCCATTAACGTCGCGCCGACACCGCCGCAAAAATTCCAGCGCCTGGGCGCGGCTGAAGGCTCGGCATGCGGCGTACACCTGTTTAACATCATCCCGATCAGCTATAACAGCCGGGTCGAGCACGCCTACCGCGAAGCGTTGACCAGTGTTCCCGGCGCGACGGGCTTGGTCAACGCCAAACTCCATGACGATTGGTATTTCGTGGGCATTGGAACCATGCGCTGCGCGAGGGTATCGGCGGAGGCGATCAAATGAACGCGCGTACCAGGCAAATTGCAATCATTGCCGCGGCTATGTTCGCTACCGGATGTTCCGGGGTACCTGTGTCGCTCGGCTCGCAGGTTTCTGGGCCGATTCCGACCGGGCCGGAACGCCAGGTTCAGTCCAGGAATTGTGGCTTCCAGCTCCTCGGCGTGATTCCAATTATGGTCAATGACAGACAGTCGCGTGCTTATGAGGGAATCGAAACGCAGGCGGCGGGCGGCTTCATCTCGGACGTACGTGTGACCGAGACGTGGTCCTGGTGGTTGATCGGAGTCAAGGTGTGCACGACTCTGAACGCGAAGGTCATCCAGGCTCAAGGCTCCGCGGGCGCGGGCGGCAATCAAGCGCCGGCCAAGCGCTGACGCGGACCGCCACGTCGGAAGAAGTGAAGAATCGCGTGCCGAGGTGGTGACGGAAGCGCTTCCCGCCGACCGGCAACCGGCGCTGCGCGTCATGCCGATGCCGGCGGACGCCAACCAGAACGGCGACATCTTCGGCGGCTGGATCATGGCGCAGGTCGACATCGCCGGCGGCACGCTCGCCGGCCGCCTGGCGCGCGGGCGCATCGCCACCGTCGCCGTCAACTCGTTCGTGTTCAAGGAGCCGGTGCACGTTGGCGACCTGCTGTCGTTCTACGTCGACCTGGTGAAGATCGGCAATACTTCGATCACCGTCAACGTCGAGGTCTACGCCGAGCGCAAGCCCTCCGAACCTAAGGTGGTAAAGGTCACCGAGGCGACGCTCACCTACGTCGCCATCGATAGCGACGGGCGCCCGCGCCCGGTGCCGCGAAGCTAGATTGCTGCTCGACGCACCCACGCTCGCCGCGGTCGCCGCGCTCGCGCTCGGCGCTGCCGTGATCAGCGGCATGGGCGGCTTCGGCACCGGCATCATCCTGACCGCCGCGTTGACGCCGCTGATCGGGGTCAAGGCGGTGGTGCCGGTGCTGGCGGTGGCCGGCGTGGTCATCAATGCCGGCCGCTTCTGGTTCTACCGCACGAGCCTCGACCGGCGCGCGCTGACGCTGGTGCTGGCGGGCTCGCTGCCGTTTCTGGTGCTCGGCACCTGGATCTACACCGTGCTCGACCCGCGCTCCCTGGGAACGGTACTGGGGGTGCTGATATTGGCCTCAGTGCCGATCCGTCGTGTTCTGCAGAGAAAACAGATCATTTTGCAAAAAACCGGAATCGTTGCAGGCGCCAGCGTGTTTGGCCTCGCCTCGGGCGTCGCTACCGGCACCGGCGTGATCCTGATTTCGCTGCTGCTCGGCGCCGGCCTGACGGGCCAGGCCGTGCTCGCCACCGATGCGCTCGCCACCATCGCGCTCGACTTCAGCAAGGCGCTGCTGTTCCAGCGCTTCGACCTGCTCGACGCACGCACATTTTCCACTGGCGTGGTGATCGGCGTCGCTACCATCCCGGGAAGCGCGCTCGCCGCCGTCCTGGTGAACCGCCTGCACGCGCACCTGCACATTCTGTTCATAGAGGGGCTGATCCTGGCGGGCGGGGCATTCATGCTCTGGCACTCGTGGCGATGAACGGCGCCTTTTTGCTGGCGGCGAGCGACGGCTACACGCTCGGGGCGACTCTCTACCGGGCGGCGACGCGCTCCGAGCGCGGCGTACTGGTGATGCCGGCGACCGGCGTGCCGCAGGACTACTACGCCAAATATGCCGCTTACCTGATGGAACGCGGCTTCAACGTGCTCACCTTCGACTATCGCGGCATCGGCAAGTCGCTCTCCGGCCACGTGCGCGGGGTCGTCGCCAGCATGCGCGACTGGGCGCAACTCGACGCTGCCGCCGCATTTGAGTTCTTGCAGAAGGGAAACAAAAAAATCTTTGTGGCCGGCCACAGTTTCGGCGGACAGGCGATCGGGCTGCTTCCCGCCGCGAACGAGGTTGCCGCCGCGTTCATGGTCGGCTCGCAGAGCGGCTACTGGAGGAACTGGCCGCTGCTCGGCCGTGCCTGGATGTGGCCGGCGTCCCACGTGGTGCTGCCGGTCGTTTCGCGGCTGCAAGGCTACTTTCCCTCGTCGCGCCTGGGCTTCGGCGAGGACCTGCCAAAGGGCGTGGCGATCGAATGGGCCCGCTGGTGCCGCAACCCGACGTATCTGGTGGGCGACCTCGGCGTCGAAGCCGCCTACGCGCGCGTCACCGCGCCGCTGCGCGCCTACGCCATCAGCGACGATGCGTTCGCACCCGCCGGGGCGGTACAGGCGCTGCTCGACCTCTACCCGGCCTCGCGCAGCGAGCTCAAGCGCGTGCGCCCGGGCGACGTCGGCGCCAAGCGCATCGGGCATTTCGGCTTCTTCCGCGACCGCTTCCGTGACACGCTGTGGCGCGACGCCACCGACTGGCTGGAGAAACAATGAAAGAACTCAAGGGAAAAACCGCCGTGGTCACCGGCGCCGGCAGCGGCCTCGGCCGCGCCATGGCGCTCGCGTTTGCGCGCGAAGGGATGAATCTGGCGTTGGCGGATGTCGACGAAAAAGGCTTAGGTGAAACTGCTTCGCAGGTAAAAGGCTTTTCGATGCGAGTCGATGTTTCCAAGGAAGCGGAAGTGCGCGCCTTCTGTGATCGCGTCGGAGATCCCTTCCTCGTGTGCAACAACGCCGGCGTGTCGCCGCTCGGCGCGGTATGGGAGAACAGCGTCGGCGACTGGCAGTGGATCCTCGGCGTCAATCTGTGGGGAGTGATTCATGGCGTGCGCGCCTTCGCGCCGCGCCTCATCGCTCAAAACGCCGGCCACATCGTCAACACCGCCTCGGTGGCAGGCCTCATCTCGCCGCCGGGCTCCGGCGCCTACAACGTCACCAAGCATGCGGTGGTGGCCTTGTCCGAAAGTCTGCTTCACGACCTCAAGGAAAGAAATTCACAGGTGGGTGTTTCCGTCCTGTGCCCGGCCTACGTGCCGACGGGAATTTCAAATTCAGAGCGAAATCGTCCCAAAGAAATGATTGCTTCCGAGAAGTCAAAAGAAACCATTGCCAGGGAAGCCAGCCTGAAAAAGGCCGTCGCCTCCGGCCGCCTGTCGGCGGACGACGTCGCCAACGCGGTGGTTGCCGCGGTGAAGGAGGATCGCTTCTACATCCTCACTCACCCGCGCATCAAGGGCGCGATCCGCGCGCGCATGGACGACATTATCGAGGAGCGCTCGCCGCGCAACCCCCTGGCGTTGTAGTTCTCCTGCACGGCCTAGCGAGCAACGCCACGCGCTGGTGGCGCCTGCCGCGTGCGTTCGGCGGCTGGCAGCTCGTCACGCCCGAGCTGCGCGGCCACGCCGGGTCCGCGGATCGCGGGCGCATCGACGTCGAGCGCTGGTGCGACGACCTCGTCGCGACGCTCGACGCGGCGGGTTGCGAACGCGCGGTGGTCGGCGGGCACTGCCTCGGCGCCAATATCGCACTGCATTTCGCGGCGCGCCACCCGCAGCGCGCCGCCGGTCTGATCCTGATCGAGCCGATGCCGCGCGAGGCTCTCATCGGCGGCATGCGCACGCTGCTCCGCCTGCGCTTCCTGGTGCGCCTCGCCGCGCTCGCTGCCCGGTGCGGCAACGCGCTGGGGTTGAAGCGCGGCCGCGTCGGCAACGTGGATCTGCACCAGTGGGACCTGGCTGCCGCGAGCGGCGCGCGCGCGCTCGCCAGCTTCGCCTCGCCGCTCTCCGACCTGCGCCACACGCCGTCGGCGGCCTACTTCCAGGGCGTACTCGGCGTGCTCGAGCCGCTGCCGCCGGCGGCCGCCATTCGCTGCCCCGCCCTGGTGCTCCTCGCACGCGAGAGCCGGATGACCGACGCGGCGCTGACGCGTGCGGCCATGGCCGAGCTGAAGGACGTCGAGATCAGGGAGCTGCCGGCCCGGCACTGGATCCCGACCGAGCAGCCCGAGGCGATGCGCGCCGCGCTTGAGGACTGGCTCGCTAGGCAAGCCCCGGGAACAGCGCCCGCAGGCCCTCGGCCATAGTCTGGATCGCCAGGGCGGCGAGCAGCAGCCCGAGCAGGCGCGTGGCGATGTTGAGCCCGGTGGTGCCCAGGCGCGCACCGATCGCAGGCGCCGCGCGCAGCACGATCCAGGTGAGCGCGCTGACCGCGGCGATGCAGGCGAGGACCGCCGCCAGGTGCGCCGCACCGCCCTTCTGCGCCGCGATGATGGTGGTGCTGATGGCGCCCGGCCCGGCGAGCAGCGGCACGGCGAGCGGTACCACGCCCGAGAGCTCGCCGCTTTCGAGTTCGGCCGCCTCGGCGCGCGACTGGCGCACGCCGCCCGCCTGGGCGTTGAGCATGGAAAGCGACATCAGCAGCAGCAGCAGGCCGCCGCCGACGCGAAAGGCGGAGAGACTCGCGCCGATCAGGGTGAGGATCGCCTCGCCGAGCAGCGCCGACACCGCGAGCACCGAGAACACCGTGATGGCGACGACGCGCACCAGCGTGGCGCGCGACGCCGGCTCGCGCGACGCCGTCAGCGCGAGGAAGATCGGCACGGCGAGAAACGGATCGAGCACCGCGGTGAGCGTCACCGCGAAGCGCAGGTATTCCTGGAGCGAGCTCACTTAGTCGCCGCTGCCTTCATCGCTGCCTGATAGACCTTGCGTTCTTCGTCCACCTGGGCGAACGCCGGGCGCGCCTTGAGCATCGCCAGGTAGCCCTTCACCTGCGGCATCTCGGCGAGGAAATCGCGACCGTAGGCGAGCTTGGTGGACAGCGAAACGAGCGGCAGGTGCACAAAGGCCGCGCAGTCGGCGTAGGTCAGCGCGCCGCCCGCGGCATAGGGTGAGAATTTGGCCAGCGCCTGGAGCGCGCGCAGGCCCTTGGCCAGGCTTTTCTCGACCGCGACCTTGATCTCCTCGGGTACGGGTTTGCCGAAGAACACCGACGGATACAGACGCCGCACCACCAGCTCGAGGTGCAGCTCGAGGAACTCGATCAGCTCGCGCACCTTGGCACGCTCGTAGGGATCGCGCGGATAAAGCAGCTTCTGCGGGTAGGCATCCTCCAGGTACTCGATGATCACCTGCGATTCGGCGAGCCGCCGGCCGCCGTCCAGCTCGAGGAACGGCACCTTGCCGATCGGCGTGCGCGCCAGGAAATCGTCCTTCTGCGAAGGCGTGCAGCCCGGGTCCGCCTCGTGCGGGATGCCCTTCTCGAGCAGCGCGATGCGAACCTTGTTGTAGTAGTTGCTGATGGGAAAACCGCAGAGTCTCAGCACCGTGCACCTCCGTGAATCATTCTAGAACCGCTCCACCCGGTAGGGGGCAGGGTCGACGAAGGGCGCATTGCCGGTGACCATCTCGGCGACCAGCCGCCCGGTGACCGGCCCCAGCGTCAGGCCGTGATGCGCGTGGCCGAAGGCGAACCAGAGATTGGCGTGGCGCGGCGCCGCGCCGATGATC
>DASWEU010000109.1:0-13242 GCA_036394595.1 Burkholderiales bacterium
CCCCGCCGTAGGCGCCGCTCCTGAATTTGGCCTGCATCAGCGCCAGGCCGGCGCGCAACTCCAGCGCTTGCGTCGCCTGCCCCGCCGCCTCCAGCTCGATGCCGCGGCGGCGCGTCGGCGAAAGATTGGTGTTTTCGCCGAACGGCGGGATCAGCGGGCTGAAGTAGATCTCATTCTGCAGCCGAGTCTCGTAAACCGCGGCGCGCAGGCGCGTGCCACGCGCCTCATACTCGGCGCCAAGCTCGCCACCGCGCGCGGTCTGCGGCTTGAGCAGCGGCGCGGCGCAGGCCAGACAGACCTCGTCGAAGGTCGGCATGCGAAAGCTCGAGCCAAGCTTGCCGTAGGCCGACCAGGCGCCGGCGAAACGCTGGCGCAGAGCCGCTTCGAACGCTGTGAGGTCGTTGTCGGTGCGGTCCTGATCGACCTGGGAGCTGGTGCGTTGCAGGCGCCCGCCGAGCACCAGACGCGTGCGATCGGCGAGCCAGAGATTGCCCTGGGCGTAGACGGCGTGGGTCGACTGGTGGCCATTCCGCCGGCCAAAGCTATTGCGGCTGTCGTAGTCCCAGTCCTCGAGATCGGCACCAACGGTGACGTCGTGTTCGCGCCCCAGGGCGTCGAAGCGCAGCTTGCCGCGCGGCAGAAACGACCACAGGTTCACCCGCGTATCGAGATCGAAGCCGTTGAAATGGGCCGGCGCGTCCTTGGTGCGGTACGAGAGGTCCGCGGCCCAGTCGTGGCGCCCGGTGACAGTCGAGCCGCCGAGCGTCCAGGTGGCGTCGTCGCGGCCGGCGGTGGCGAGAAATGCGCCGCGCTGGCGCGGATCGGCGGCGATCTGCGCCTCGGTCAGCGCGCCGGGCAGGTGGGCGTCCTGCCAGCCGAGCGCCATGCGCAGATAAGCGCGCGATTTTTCGCCGCGCGCCTCGAGCAGGGCGCCGAGATTGGTCTGCCGGTATTCGTTGTTGTGCCGATAGCCCTCGGTATTGTCGTTCGAGAAATCGAGCGAGAAACCGAGTCCTTCGCCCGCGCTGCGCGTACCTGCGCGCAGCTCGCGCGTGCCATATCCGCCAGCGCGTGCACTGGCGTAGCCTTGGCGCTCGCCGGGCTGCGCGCGCCGCGTAACGATATTGATCACTCCGCCGCTCGCGCCGCTACCGTAGAGCACGGCGCCGCTGCCGCGCTGCACCTCGATGCGCTCGATCGAGTCGAGCGGAATAGCGGTGAGCTGTGCCGTCGACAGTTCGTTGTCCGACAGGCGGATACCGTCCACTAGCACCAGCGTGTTCTGGTCGCCGGTGATGCCGAAGCCGCGCAGGTCGAGCTGCTTGTTGGGCGAACCGCTGTTGTCGCGCACGTTGACCAGGCTGAACTGGGCAATGATCTCCGCCAGGTCCGAGGTGGCGCTCTTCTTGATGTCGTCGGCGGTGATAACGGTGACGCCCACCGGCAGGTCCCGCTTGCTGTCCGGAAAGCGGGTGGCCGTGATGACCACGGCGTCGTCCTGCGCAAAGCAAAGGGAAACGGTTAGCGCGGCCATCGCGCCGGCGGCAAAGCGGTGCATGCGAACCTCCCCGGCGTCTTCCCCGACGCCAAATGTGGTTGGAAAGCGCATCCCGGCCGGTCTCCGGACTCGCGAGGCATGGCGCTCCGCCTTCCCACGCCTTGGATCTATCCGGCGCAGTGGCTTGGGTGGAGCGCATCTCTCGCCTACCGTTGCGGGGGCAGTACAGGCCTTGAACCTGTTTCCCGAACGCCTGGAAGCGAAGCCCTATGATAACCAAGATCATGAATTACATGCAAAAACTCCTCTTACTGCTTGACGTTGCTTGAATTTTGAAAGATAGTGCTTGCGTGGAGGCGGAGTTCAATTCCCTGGAATCCAAGGTGGCGCAGTTCGTCACCCTGTGCGAGCGGCTGCGCGCCGAGAACGTCGTGCTGCGCCAGCAACTGGTGAGCGCGCAGAACGACGCCCGAAAGCTGAGCGACAAGATCAACGGCGCCAAATCCCGCCTGGAGGGCCTGATCAGCCGCTTGCCGGGCTGAGGCGCACGCATGGCCGATGGCCAGAAGACGGTCGAAGTAAGCCTGCTGGGACGGACCTATCGCGTCGCCTGCGACGACGGCGAGCGCGAGGCGCTGATGCAGGCGGTCGCCTACCTCGACGCCAAGATGAACGAGATCCGCAAGGCGGGCAAGGTGATGGGCGCCGAGCGCATCGCCGTCATGGCGGCGCTCAACGTGGCACACGAGTTGCTGAGCGTCCGGCTCGGCGCAGGCTTTGACCTCGGACAGGCGAAGCGGCGCATTTCGGCGATCGAATCGCAGCTGGATTCTGCAATTGCCAAACAAGAGAAGTTGTTCTAAAACTATCCCGGTTCCCTGCCGTGTGCGACCGGGCTCATATTTTCCGGACCGATAGCTTCCTCAGGTTGCGGCCCTAGTGTCACTGTTGTGATCGTCCCTGCGCCTCGGCGCATGCCGGACGAACCTGATGTGACCGGTAAGCGACCACCCTGTTTAGCCGGGGTTCGGGAGCGAGCCCACCGGCATGAGCGGGGAACCCTTTCCCCGGATCTCCCATGACGTCCCGATGAACTACTGGCTGATGAAAACCGAGCCCGACGAGTGCTCGATCGACGATGCGCTCGCCGCGCAGCGCCGCATCACGCCCTGGACCGGGGTGCGCAATTTCCAGGCGCGCAATTACATGCGCGACCAGATGCGGATCGGCGACGGCGTACTTTTCTACCACTCGAGCTGCGCCGAGCCGGGCGTTGCGGGCCTGGCCGAAGTTGCGAGCGGCGCATATACGGATCCGACGCAGTTCGATCGCAAGAGCGACTACTACGACCCGAAGTCGAAACAGGCGGCGCCGCTCTGGGTCGCGGTCGATGTCAAGGCATTGAAGAAAACGCCGTTGGTGTCCATCCAGGAGCTCAAGGCGCACAAGGCGCTTGCCGGCATGCTGACCTTGCGGCCGGGCAATCGGCTGTCCATCACGCCGGTCACCCGGGCGGAGTGGGATTACATCACCGGAAAGCTGATCTGAAGAACGACACCGTCCTGCGGGCGCTGCTGTGCCAGCCGACTGCGTATACGCCGGTCTGGCTGATGCGCCAGGCCGGGCGCTATCTGCCGGAATACAACGTGACGCGCAGCCGGGCCGGCAGCTTCCTTGCGCTGGCGAAATCCCCGGCGCTCGCCACGGAGGTGGCGCTGCAACCGCTCGAGCGCTTTCCGCTGGACGCCGCCATCGTGTTCTCGGACATCCTGACCGTACCCGACGCGATGGGGCTGGGCCTCGCCTTTGCTGAAGGCGAGGGACCGCGCTTCGAGCGCCCGGTACGCGATGAAGCTGGCGTCGCGCGGTTGCGCGTTCCCGACCCGGGTGCCGAGCTGCGTTACGTCCTCGACGCGGTGCGCGAAACCCGTCGGGCGCTCGCCGGGCGCATACCGCTGATCGGATTCTCGGGCAGCCCCTTCACCCTCGCCTGCTACATGGTCGAAGGCGCCGGCGGCGACAATTGGCGCGCGCTGAAGGCCATGCTGCAGGCGCGGCCGGATCTGCTGCACCGCGTGCTGGAGGTCAACGCGCGCGCGGTAACCAGCTATCTCAACGCGCAGATCGAGGCCGGCGCCCAGGCTGCGATGCTGTTCGACACTTGGGGCGGCATCCTGGCGCACGAAGATTACGAGACGTTTTCGCTCGCCTATTCGAGAAAGGTGTTTGCAGGCCTGACGCGGCAGCTTGAAGGGCAGCGCGTGCCGAGCATCCTGTTCACCAAAGGCGGAAAGCCTTGGCTTGCGGCGATGATGGCGAGCGGTTGCGACGCGGTGGGCCTCGATTCGATGACCGATCCTCGCGAAGCACGCCGTCTCGCCGGCGGGCGCATCGCATTGCAGGGAAATCTCGATCCCGCCGAACTTTTCTTGCCGGAAAATCGGCTGCGCGATCGCGTTCGCAAGGTCATCGACAGCTTCGGCGTCGAGGCCGGCCATGTCTTCAATCTCGGGCACGGCATTGATCCGAAAACGCCGGTTGATTCGGTTGCCGTACTGATAGACGAAGTGCGCACTTACAGCCGGAAGTCGCGGGAGAAAAACCTGGCCCGACTTTGACTTATGCACATTTTTGGGACGTCCGACGGCCACGGCCGCTCTACCGTAGGCCTTCCCCTACACTGCCGAAACTGCTGAAAAATATAAGAAAAATACCCGCGATGCCGCCCCGCGCCCAAGCCACTCTGCAGTGCGGTGCGCTCGTTAAGGGGCTATGAAGCGCTTACCCACAGCTTTATCCACAACGCCTAAGTCCTTGCCCGATAGGGGGTTTTCCTGTGTTCGGGTAGCGCTGAACGTGCCGCTCGCTCGCCTGTTCGATTATTCGGTTCCCGCGAACATCGATGTTGCGATCGGCGATCGCGTCGTGGTGCCCTTCGGCTCGCGCCAGCGTATCGGCGTCGTCGTGGAGATCGATGCACTGAGCGAATTGCCGAAGTCGCGACTCAAAACCGTGCTCGCGATCCGCGATGATGCACCGCGCTTGCCGGGCGATTGGCTCGAGCTGATGCGCTTCCTCGCCGCGTATTACCAGCGGCCGCTCGGCGAATCCGTGATCGGTGCTTTGCCGCCGCGCCTGCGCTCGGTCAAGCCGCTGCCACGCAAGGCGATCGCCGCCCTCGCCGAATCAACGTCGCACGAATTCCGGCCCGCCCACGCCCTGACCGCGCAGCAGGCAAGCGCGCTATCACGCGCCAGCGAGTCGCTCGGGCGCTTCGAGGCCTTTCTGCTGCACGGCATCACCGGCAGCGGCAAGACAGAGATCTACCTTCATCTCATTGCGCGCGTGTTGGAGCGCGGCGGACAGGCGCTGGTGCTGGTGCCGGAAATCAGCCTCACGCCACAACTGGAAGCGAGGTTCCGGCAAACCTTCCCCGGCGCCGCCATCGCCTTGATGCACAGCGGACTGGAAGACATCGCCCGCACCGCGTCATGGCTCTCTGCCGCGCGGGGCCAGGCCTCGATCATCCTCGGCACGCGGCTTGCCGTGCTGGCGCCCCTGCCCAAGCTCGCGCTGGTGCTGATCGACGAGGAGCACGACACCTCCTTCAAGCAGCAGGAGGGGCTGCGCTATTCGGGACGCGATGCCGCGGTCTACCGCGCCAAGCTCGCCGGCTGCCCGGTCGTACTCGGCACGGCGACGCCTTCGCTCGAAACCTGGTTCAACTGGCAGCAGAAGCGCTATGTGAAGCTTGAACTGCCGGAACGCGCAGTCCCCGGAGCGCGGCTGCCCGAGGTGCGTACGGTGGATTTGCGGCGCGAAGCGCCCGAACAGGGATTCGCGCCGGTGACGCTGGCCGCGATCGGCGCGCGGCTCGCGCGGGGCGAACAGAGCCTGATCTTCATCAATCGCCGCGGCTACGCCCCGGTCCTCGCCTGCGAGGCCTGCGGCTGGGCCGCCGGCTGCGCGCGCTGCAGTGCGCGCATGGTGATGCATGCCGCCGACCGGCGCCTGCGCTGCCACCATTGCGGCGCCGAGGACGCCATCCCGGGCGCCTGTCCCACCTGCGGCAACGTCGACCTGCGTCCCATGGGCCGCGGCACGCAGCGCATCGAGGAAACGCTCGCCGCGCTCTTCCCAGGGGCGCGCATCGAGCGCATCGACCGCGACAGCGCCCGGCGACGCGCCGACCTCAACCGCACGCTGGAGCGCGCCCAACGGGGCGAGATCGACATCCTGGTGGGCACGCAGCTGCTGGCGAAAGGCCACGACTTTCCCGGGCTCACGCTGGTCGGCGTGCTCAACGCGGACACCGCGCTCCTCTCCACCGATTACCGCGCCGCCGAGCGCCTGTTCGCGGTGCTGGAGCAGGTCGCCGGCCGCGCCGGGCGCCGCGACCGCCCCGGCGAGGTCCTGGTGCAGACGCGTTACCCGCAGCATCCGTTGTTCGCTGCGCTGATCCGGCATGACTTCGCCGGCTTCGCCCAATCGCAGCTCGACGAGCGCAAAGCCGCCGGCTTCCCGCCCCTCGTCTTCGAGGCGGCGCTGCGTGCCGAGGCGCCGAAGCTGGACGTCGCGACGCGCTTCCTGCGGGAGGCCGCGCGCAGCGTCGAGCCGCCGGAAGGCGTGCGCGTCTACGATCCCGTGCCCCACGTCATCACCCGCCGCGCCGGATACGAGCGCGCCCAGCTGCTGATGCAGTCGGCTTCGCGCGCCAAGTTGCAGGCCTACGTCGGCGCGCTCAGCGCCGGCCTGTTCGACGCCGCGCCGCGGCAGGTGCGCTGGCACCTCGACGTCGATCCGATCGAATTCGACTGATAATTCAGCATGGCTGACGCCAAAGACATTTTTAAGAAGATTCTCGAGGACGGCGTGCGCACTATTGCGCCCAATGCCGTCGTCGATGTGGTGCACGTAGAGCGCCCCAAGAATCCCGATCACGGGGACCTGTCGACCAACATTGCGCTTCAATTGTCGAAGCAACTCAAACTGAAGCCTCGCGACGTTGCCGAAAAACTTCGCAGCGTTTCCACCGCGGCGTTGGTCTCAGAGGGTCTTACGACTCCGGCAGGCATATCGATAGCAGGACCAGGTTTTCTAAATATCAAGGTCAATCCCGACTTCAAAGTCAGATCGATTGAGCAGGCCCTTCGGGAGCAACGTAATTTCGGACGCGGCAAGGCGGCGAAAGTCGAAAAGATGCAGGTCGAGTTCGTCTCGGCGAATCCGACCGGCCCGCTGCACGTCGGCCACGGCCGGCAGGCGGCGCTCGGCGACGCCATCGCGCGGCTGCTCGAATGGCAGGGCCATGCGGTAACGCGCGAGTACTACTACAACGACGCTGGCGCCCAGATCGACAAGCTCGCCTGGTCGGTGCAGGCACGCGCCAAGGGCATCGAGCCCGGCCAGACGGGTTGGCCCGAGGAAGGCTACGCCGGCGAGTACATCGAAGAAATTGCAAAAGAAATAACCGCGGTAGAAAACCTCGACGCGATTCGCCGGCATGCCGTTGCCTACCTCAGGAAGGAACAGGACGCCGATCTGCAGGCGTTCGGCGTGAAGTTCGACGTCTATGTCCTGGAGTCGAGCCTGTACTCGGAGGGCAAGGTCGAGCAGGCGGTGAAGGCGCTGGTGGCGAGCGGCAAGACCTACGAGAAGGACGGCGCGTTGTGGCTGCGCACCACCGACTTCGGCGACGACAAGGACCGCGTGGTGCGCAAGTCCGACGGCAGTTACACCTATTTCGTTCCCGATGTCGCCTACCACGTCACCAAGTGGCGGCGCGGCTTCGCCAAGGTGATCAACGTGCAGGGCACCGACCATCACAGCACCGTGACGCGCGTGCGCGCCGGGCTGCAGGCCCTGGCGCTGGGAATTCCGGCGGGCTATCCCGACTACGTGCTGCACAGCCTGGTCAAGGTGGTGCGCGGCGGCGCAGAGGTCAAGATCTCCAAGCGCGCGGGGTCCTACGTCACGCTGCGCGACCTGATCGACTGGGTGGGCCGCGACGCGGTGCGCTTTTTCCTGGTGTCGCGCAAGGCGGATTCCGAATTCGTGTTCGACGTCGACCTGGCGCGGGAGAAGAGCCTGGAGAACCCGGTGTACTACGTGCAGTACGCGCACGCCCGCGTCTGCAGCGTGTTCGCCCAGCTCGGCGACGCTCGCGCGGGCGCTGCTTCGCTCGAACGCCTCACGGGCGAGAAGGAACTGGCGCTGGCCAGTCGCCTGGCCGAATTTCCGGAGGTGGCGGCGGCGGCGGCGCAGGAACTCGCGCCGCACGCGGTCGCGTTCTACCTGCGCGAACTCGCGGCCGAGTTCCACAGCTACTATAATTCCGAGCGCATCCTCGTCGATGACGAGGCCTTGCGCGCGGCGCGCCTCGCGCTGTGCGCCGCAGTGCGCCACGCGCTCGCCAACGGGCTTGCGCTCCTAGGCGTCAGCGCCCCGGAGAAGATGTGATGGCAACACCGAGACTGGCTCCCGCCTCGAACGCGCGCTCCGGCGGCGGCTTCCTGCTCGGCATTTTCGTCGGCGTGATCCTCGGCCTGGCGGTCTCGCTCGGCATCGCCTTCTACCTCAACAAGACGCCGATTCCCTTCCTGGTGGCGAAGCCGCCGAAGGGCGCGGACAAGGACGGCCAGGCGCCGGCCAAGCCGCCGGCCATCGCCGGCCTGCCGCAGAGCGCGCCGGCCGCGGCGGCAGGCGGGGAGAAGCCCAAGTTCGACTTCTACAAGATCCTGCCGGGGGCGGAGGAAGCGGTGAGCGACAAGGAGCTGCGCGAGCGCCTGCGCACCGCGAAGAGCCAGCCCTCCAGTCAACAGGAAGCCTCGAAGGACATCTATTTCATCCAGGCGGGCTCGTTCCAGAACCCGGCGGACGCCGACAACCAGAAGGCGCGCCTTGCCATCCTCGGCTTCGATTCGAGCGTCGAGCCGGCGAACCTGCCCGACAAGGGCACCTGGTACCGGGTGCGGATGGGGCCCTACACGCGGATCGAGGACATCAACAAGGTGCGCCAGGCGCTGGCGCAGAACGGAATCGACGCCAACCTGGTCAAAATCAAGGATCCGAAGCCGTGAGGAGAGAAATGAGGACAATGCCGGCCCTGCTGCTTTCCCTCGCCCTGCTCACGCCGGCGCTGGCGCAGGCTCAGGCGCGCACTGCCTACACCGAGTTGAAGCCGCCGCTGCAGGTGGAGACCGAGGGCAAGATCGAGGTGCTGGAATTCTTCTGGTACGGCTGCATCCACTGCTACAACCTCGAGCCGGTGCTCGAGCCCTGGCTGAAGAAGCTGCCGCCCGATGCGCAGTTCCGCCGCGTGCCGGCGATCTTCAACGAGCGCTGGGCCCACGACGCCGCGATTTTCTACAGCTTCGAGGCGCTCGGCGTCCTCAACCGGCTGCACCGGCCATTCTTCGACGCCATCCACCGCGACCGCCTGCGCACCGATGATCCGAAGGCGCTCGACGAGTGGTTGCAGCGCCAGGGCGTCGATCCGAAGAAGTTCGCCGAAACCATGAAGTCCTTCGGCGTGCAAAGCCGTCTGCGGCGCGCCGCCGTGATGACGCAAGCCTACAAGGTCGACGGCACGCCCTCGATGGCGGTGCACGGCCGCTACACGGTCGGCGCGGACCAGAACCCCTCGCGCGAAGCCATGCTCGAGACGGTGTCCAGCCTGGTCGACCAGATCAGGAAGAATAAATAAAAGTCGTCATCACCGGCGCGTCGTCCGGCATCGGCGAGGCGCTGGCGCGGCACTACGCCGGGCCGCAGGCGGTGCTCGGGCTGATCGCCCGGCGCCCGATCCAGCTCTCCGTTGCCGGCACCGTCGTTTCCTACGCGGTCGACGTCACCGACGAACGCGCGCTCGAGGCAGCCGCGCGGGATTTCGTCGGCCGCTTCGGCGCGCCCGACCTGGTGATCGCCAACGCCGGCGTCTCCGGCGGCACGCTGGGCGCGGATCTGCGCGACCTGGAAATTCTGCGCCGGCTGCTCAACGTGAATGTGGTCGGCCTCGCCGCCACGCTGGCGGCATTCGCACCGTCGATGCGCGCGGCGGGCCGCGGCACCCTTGCCGGCATCTGCAGCGTGGCGGGATTTCGCGGCCTTGCCGGCAACGGCGCCTACAGCGGCTCCAAGGCCGCGGCGATCACGTGGATGGAAAGCCTGCGCACCGAGATGCACGGCAGCGGCGTTTCCGTGGTCTGCATCTGCCCGGGCTACATCGACACGCCGATGACGCGTGTCAACCGCTTCCGCATGCCTTTCCTCATCACGGCCGAGGACGCCGCGGGCCGCATCGCGCGCGCCATCGCCCGTCGTCCCCGCCGCGCCGTGATTCCCTGGCAGATGGCGCTGGTCGCCGCGGTGCTGCGAAACCTGCCGGGATGGCTCTACGATCGCCTGGCGGCGGGCGCGCCGCGCAAGCCGAGGGACGCTACTTAGCCGACAGGCGCAGCATGGCGTAGCTGCCCGGCGCATCTTCGAGCGCATTGGTCGGCAGGCGCGCAGGCACTTTTTCGGCATTCTGCTTTTCCATCCACGCCTGCCAGTCGTTCCACCAGGACCCGGGATGCGCGGTGGCGGTCTCGAACCACTGCTCCGGCGTGTCGGGCAGCGCCTCGTTCGTCCAGTACTGGTATTTCTTCGCCGCCGGCGGATTGACGATGCCGGCGATGTGCCCCGAGCCCCCGAGCACGAAGCGCACCGGGCCGCCGAGGTAGCGCGAACCGCGGTAGGTGGTCTTCCAGGGCGCGATGTGGTCCTCCGCCGTCGAGATGAAATACGCCGGCAGCGTCACCTGCGACAGATCGATGGGCTCGCCGGCGAGCGTAATGCCGCCGGGCACGCCGAGCAGGTTCTTGATGTACATGTTGCGCAAGTAAAAGCTGTGCATGCGCGCCGGCATGCGCGTGGAGTCGGTGTTCCAGTAGAGCAGGTCGAAGGGGAACGGGTCCTTGCCGAGCAGGTAGTTGTTGATGACGAAGGACCACACCAGGTCGTTGGCGCGCAGCAGATTGAAGGTGCCCGCCATCTCCGAGCCCTCGAGGTAGCCGCGCTGGTTCATCTTGCGCTCGAGGTTCGCCACCTGCTCCTCGTCGATGAATACGCCGAGCTCGCCGGGCTGCGAGAAATCGAGCAGGCTGACAAAGAACGTCGCGGTTGCCACGCGATCCTGATTTTTGCTCTTCAGGAAACCCAACGCTGCACCAAGCAGGGTGCCGCCCAGGCAATAGCCGATGAAGTTGACCCTGGTTTCGCCGGTCGCCTTCTCGATGTGGTCGAGGGCGGCGAGCGGGCCCTCGAGCAGGTAGTCCTCGAAGCCCTTCTGCGCCAGGCGCGCGTCCGGATTGACCCAGGAGATGACGAGCACGGTGTGCCCCTGCGCCACCGCCCAGCGGATGAAGGAATTTTTCTCGCGCAGGTCGAGGATGTAATACTTGTTGATCCAGGGCGGGATGATGACCAGCGGCGCGCGGTAGACCTCGGACGTCGCCGGCCGGTACTGGATCAGCTGCATCAGGTCGTTCTGGTAGACCACGGCGCCCGGCGTGGTGGCGACGTTGCGACCGAGCTGGAAGGCGCTTTCGTCGGTCATCGAGATGCGCAGCTGCCCGCCGCCTTTCTCGATGTCGCCGAGAAGGTTGTTCAGGCCGCGCACCAGGTTCTCGCCGCCGCTTGCCGCTGTTTCGCGCAGCACTTGCGGGTTGGTGAGCAGGAAATTGGTCGGCGACAGTGCGTCGACGTACTGGCGAGTGAAGAACGCGACCTTCTTTTCGGACTCTTCCGGCAGGCCCTGCACGCTCGACGCGGCGTGCTGCAGGTGGCGCGCGGTGATCAGGTAGGACTGCTTGATGTAGTCGAACAGGAAGTTGCCCGACCAGTCGGCGTCCTTGAAGCGCGCGTCGCCTTTCGCCGGCTCGGCCACCGGCGGCGCTTCCAGGCCCACGGCCTTCATCCAGCTCGATTGCCACAGCCGCATGGCGTCGAGCCACCAGTTCACCGACAGGCTCGCCACCAGGCTCGGGTCGGCCGCCATGCGCGAGTAGAGGTCCATGTAGGCCTTGGCGATGCCGAGCTCGTCGCGCGTCGCCGAGGACAGGCTCTCGCCCTGCTTCTGCGCGAATTCGCCCAGGATGCGCGAGGAGCGCTCGGCGACGTCGTGCATCACCTTGGCGAGATCGTCAGGCTGGCTCATATCGCATGATGCCGTCGGCGCCTGGAGCGCGCTTCGCCTTGCCGGCGTAGTAGAGATAGTGCAGGTGCGCGATCGCCTCGCCCATGGCGAAAAAGATCTGGTGGGTGTCCAGCGGGCGCCGGAACAGCACGCCGAGCAGGTCGGCGGCGCTCTTCGGGCCGTCCATGGCCTGCACCAGCTCGCCAAGGCGCGCGCGGTGATGCTCCTCGAGCTGCGTCACGCGCCGGTGCGCGCCGTGGAATGGCTTGCCGTGCGAGGGCAGCACCAGCACGTCCGCGGGCAGCGCGCGGTAGCGCTCGATCGACTCGAGAAACAGCCGCAGCGGGTCGCCCTCGGGGTCGATCGACCACACGCTGACATTGGTGGAAATGGTGGAAAGCAGCATGTCGCCGGCAATAACGACGTTGAGGTCCTTGGCGTAGAGCGACAGGTGCTCGGGCGCATGGCCGTGGCCGATGATCGCCTGCCAGGCGACGCCGCCGATCGCCACGCGGTCACCCTCGATGATGCGGCGGTAAGAGACGGGAAAATCGGGCACCAGCTCGGCGTAGCGGTTGTTGCCGCGCGTCGCACTCAGGCGATCGCTGCGCTCCGCGTCGAGACCATTCTGCCGGAACACCTTGACCACGGCGTCGGTGGTGTAGCCAGCGCCGGAGGAGCGCACCGCGTGCGCCGTCAGGTATTCGCCCTGCGTCATCCATAGCTCGACGCCGAATCGCTTACAAAGCCACGCCGCGTTGCCGGCATGGTCAGGGTGGTAGTGGGTGACAATGATCCGTTTGACGTTGCTTTTTTCCTTTAAAAGCAATTCCCAAAGGGAGCGCGTGTGGGTATCGCCGATTCCGGTATCGACGATGGTCCAGCCATCCCCATCCCTGAGGATCCAGAGATTGATGTGGTTGAGCTGGAAGGGCAGCGGCATCGACAGCCAATGGATGCCGGGCGCAACCTCGCGCGACGTGCCGGGCGCCGGAACCTCGGGAA
This sequence comes from Burkholderiales bacterium, assembly GCA_036394595.1. Taxonomy (GTDB): domain Bacteria; phylum Pseudomonadota; class Gammaproteobacteria; order Burkholderiales; family SG8-39; genus SCGC-AG-212-J23. The sequence continues at coordinate 12,681 of DASWEU010000109.1, forward strand.
AGGGATACGAGAGCTGGGAGTTCGTCTGGGATGACATCCGCTAGAATCCGGGGCAAAGCTATCATGGAAACCGAACGCGCCGAATTCTCGATCAGCGAGCTGGCGCGCGAATTCGAGATCACGCCGCGCGCGATCCGCTTCTACGAGGACCATGGGCTGCTCGCGCCGCGCCGCGAGGGCCAGCGGCGCATCTTCACGCTACGCGACCGCACGCGCCTCAAGCTCACGCTGCGCGGCAAGCGCCTCGGCCTGACGCTGTCGGAGATCCGCGAGCTGATCGACATGTACGAGCCGGGGCGCGACGAGCGGCCGCAGCTGCAGCGCTTCCTCGCGGTGCTGGAATCGCACCAGGCGAGCCTGCTGCAGCAGCGCACCGACATCGAGGCGCAACTCGCCGAGATCCGCGGCTTCGAGAAGAAGGTCAAGAAGCGCCTCCGCCAAAGTTGACGTTTACGTAAACGTCAAGTAGCCTAGCCGGCTCGATGAACGCCCCCGCGCACGCGCCAGAATTCACCCCCGCGGACCCCCGCTTCGCCGCGCGGGTGCGCGCCAGTTTCGGCCG
>DASWEU010000110.1:0-4800 GCA_036394595.1 Burkholderiales bacterium
TCAAGGTCACCGCCGGCCTGGACCGGCCGGGCCCGGTGAATCTCGAAAAGGCGTTGCGCTTTGGCGACCGCATCGGCGGCCACCTGGTCACGGGCCACGTCGACGGGGTCGGCGAGGTCGTCAAAAGACGAAAGAATTTCCTGCAGGTCAAGCTGCCGCCGCCGCTCGCTCGCTATATGGCGACCAAGGGCTCGGTCTGCATCGACGGCGTGAGCCTTACGATCAACCGCGTGCAGGGCCTTGCCTTCGAGGTGAACCTGATCCCGCATACCCTCAAAGTCACGACGCTCAAGCGCCTCGCGCCGGGCGCGAAAGTGAATCTCGAAGTGGACCTGGCGGCTCGCTACTTGGAGCGGCTGCAGGAATTATCGATGGAAAAGCCGTCGCCCTTGCAGCCCGCCGAGGAACAGCAGCAGCACTCGGAGGACATCGAGCGCGCGGTCTACGACGGGATGCAGGATTTGAGGGTCAGAAAAGAGAGGTTGCCGGAATAGCGCCGCGCATTTTCCGCGGCGACCTAAGCCGGGCGGTTGCTGCGGCGATAGCCGCGCCGCTCCATGCAGTAGTCGTAGACGCTCCAGTCGGGCGCGCTGTGCGAGCGCCGCGCCGCGTACATGATGCCGGCACAGCGCTGGTGGTCCGCCTCGAACTGCGCGGCACTTGCGCCGGGCCTGGAGAATTCGCCCTGCGCGGTACAGGCCGAGCAACCGACGACGATCAGTGCCGCCGCTCTTAACGAGACCATGACTTTCAAGCATATGCTTTTTGACCCGGCGCTGCCGATCAGCGCCAGGCGCGAGGAGATCCAGGCTGCGGTCGCGGCGCATCCGGTGGTGATCGTCTGCGGCGAGACCGGCTCGGGCAAGACCACCCAGCTGCCCAAGATGCTGCTCGAGATGGGCCGCGGCCGCATTGGGCACACTCAGCCGCGGCGCATTGCCGCCCGCGCCGTCGCCGCGCGGCTGGCCGAGGAACTCGGCACCCGGGTGGGGGATCTTGTTGGCTACAAGGTGCGGTTCAACGACCAGGTCGGGCCGCGCACCGCAGTCAAGCTGATGACCGACGGCATCCTGCTCGCCGAGACGCAGAGCGACCGCAGCTTGCGCGAGTACGACACGATCATCATCGACGAGGCGCACGAGCGCACGCTCAACATCGATTTTCTGCTGGGGTATCTGAAAGGTCTTCAAGCAAGGAGAAACGACCTGAAGCTGATCGTGACTTCGGCGACCATCGACGCGGAGAAATTTTCCGGATTTTTCGGAAAGGCCCCGGTCGTGGAGGTCTCGGGCCGGCTTTACCCGGTGGAGGTGCGCTACCGGCCGGTGGGCGGCGACGCCGAGGACACGACGCGCGACGAAGAGGAGCAGGCTCTCGCCGACGCCGTGGACGAGCTGTGCCGCGCGGGCCCGGGCGACATCCTGGTATTCCTTCCCGGAGAAAGAGAGATCCGGGATGCGGCAGCGACGTTGACCAAAAAACGGATCAAGAATGTCGAGTTGCTGGCTTTGTATGGCCGCTTGTCCACGGCCGAGCAGGACCGCGTCTTCAAGCCCGGCGGCATACGCCGGGTGGTGCTGGCGACCAACGTCGCCGAGACCTCGCTGACGGTGCCGCGCATCCGCTACGTGATCGACACTGGCGACGCGCGCCTCAAGCGCTACAGCTACCGCAACAAGGTGGAGATGCTGCGCGTCGAGGCGGTGTCGCAGGCCTCCGCAAGACAGCGCGCCGGACGCTGCGGACGCGTGGCGAACGGCGTCTGCATCCGCCTCTACGCGGAGGAGGACTTCGACCAGCGGCCGGCTTTCACCGACCCGGAGCTGCTGCGCTCCTCGCTCGCCGCGGTGATCCTGCGGGCGAAAAGCCTCGGCCTCGGCGAGATCGAGGACTTCCCTTTCCTCGACCCGCCGAGTCCGCGCGCGATTGCGGATGGATACGATCTATTAAGAGAATTGGCCGCCGTCGACGCCGCGAAGGAGCTCACGCCCATCGGCCTCGAGCTGGCCAGGCTGCCGCTGGATCCGCGCGTGGCGCGCATGCTGGTGGCAGCGCGCGAGGAGCGCTGCCTCGCGCCGGTGCGCATCATCGCCGCGGCGCTCTCGGTGCGCGATCCGCGCGAGCGGCCGCTCGAGCGCGCCGCCGCGGCCGACGCGCGCCACCAGCAATTCGCCGACCAGCGCTCGGATTTCCTCTCGCTGCTGAAGCTGTGGAAATTGTTCGACGGCAAGTGGGAAAAGGCCTGCCGCGAGAATTTCCTCTCGATTCCCCGCATGCGGGAGTGGCGCGACGTCGCCGGCCAGCTGGAATCGACGCTGGAAGAACTGGGCTGGAAAGCGTCGACGGTGAACGCGGAGAAGCCCGAAGGCTATCGGGCCGTTCATCGCGCGCTGCTGACGGGCTTGCTGGGCAACGCGGGACTGCGCGAAGACGCCGAAGGCAGCTTTACGGGCGCACGCGGCATCAAGTTCTGGCAGCACCCCGGCTCCTGGGTGAAAAAACCGGGACGCTGGATCATCGCCGCCGAGCTGGTCGAGACGACGCGCCTTTATGCGCGTACCGTCGCGGCGATCGAGCCGAAATGGCTGGAGGAGCTCGGCGGCCACCTGCTCAAGCGCGACCGGCAGGACCCGCACTGGGAAAAGTCGCGCGGCCAGGTGGTGGCGCTCGAGCGCGGCACGCTCTACGGCTTGCCGGTGTACGCCGGACGCCGCGTCGATTTCGGCGCGCATGACCCGGTGCTGGCGCGCGAGCTTTTCATCCGCGCGGCGCTGGTCGAGGGCGACTTCGACAGCCGCGCGCCGTTCTATGCCCACAACCGGCGACTGGTGGCCGACATCGAGCGCCTCGAGCACAAGTCGCGCCGACCCGACATCCTGGTCGACGCCGAGCTGATCCACGCGTTCTACGACCAGCGCGTTGCGCCAGGGGTGAAGAGCGCGGCCGATCTCGAGCGCTGGCGCCGCGAGGCCGAGCGCGCCGATCCGCGCCTGCTGTTCCTCGCGCGCGAAGACCTGATGCGCCACGAGGCGGCAGGCATCACCACCGACAACTTTCCGCCGGTCCTGCAGGTGGGCGCCAATCGATTCGAGCTCGACTACCACTTCGAGCCCGGCTCGGCGCGCGACGGCGTCACGCTCACCGTGCCGGTCGCCGCGCTCAACCAGGTGCCGGCGGCGCGCAGCGAATGGCTGGTGCCGGGCCTGCGGCGAGAAAAGGTGCGCGCGCTCGCCAAGGGAATCCCGCAGCGCCTGCGGCACAAGCTCGGGTCGCTCGACGAGTTCGCCGCGCGCTTTTGCGACGCGGTGGCGCCATCCGACACGCCGCTGGCCGGCGCCCTGGCGCGCTACATCCGCGACAGCGCGGGCCTCGAGGTGCCGCAGGATGCATTCCGACCGGATTCCGCACCGCTGCACCTGCGCATGAATTTCCGCGTGGTCGATGAAGACGGCCGGCAGCTCGGCTTGAGCCGCGATCTGGCGGAGCTGAAGGCGGAGTTTTCCGGGCGCACCGAGGCGCTGCTGCAAGAAGACGTGGCCGCCGAGCGCCACACCGGCTGGACCATGGGCGAGCTCGACGAGATGATGGAAATCGAGCGCGGCGGCCAGATGCTGGTCGGCTACCCTGCGCTCTCCGACGCCGGGGAGGCGGTCACGCTCCAAGTCTTCGATTCGCCGGAAAAAGCGCGCGCGACGCACCGCGCGGGCGTGCGGCGCCTGCTCGCAATCGCTTTCCGCGACCGCATTCGCGACCTGGAGCGCAGCCTGGCGAAGGACGTGACGCTGGGACCGCTGAAGGCCGATGTGATCGCCGCGGCGCTCGATCGCGCTTTTCTCGCCGACTCGCTGCCGATGGCGCAGCAGGATTTCGCCCGGCGCGTCGACGCCGGCCGCGGCCGCTTCAATCTCATCGCACAGGAGATCGCGCGCGCGGCGGCGGGAATACTGGCAGAACAAACTGCCTTGCAGAAGAAAATCGCAATTTTTTCGAAGAATTTCCCCAGGGAATCGGAAGACGTCAGACAGCAGATCTCCCGCTTGCTTCCGCCCGGGTGGCTGGCGCGCACACCATGGGCGCGGCTGCAGCACTTGCCGCGCTACCTCAAAGCGGTCTCGATGCGGCTCGACAAGCTGCGTGCCGACCCGGCGCGCGACGCGCGCCTTGCGGCCGAGCTCGCGCCGCTCGAGCAGGCCTTCCGCCGCGAGCTCTCGGCGCGCGCGCGCCAGGGGCCGCCGGGCGCCGCGCTTGAGCAGTTCGGCTGGCTGCTGGAGGAGCTGCGCGTCTCGCTCTTCGCGCAGGTGCTGCGCACGCCGGTGCCGGTGTCGGCCAAGCGCCTCGCCAAACTCTGGCAGACTGTGCGGCGATGAACCTGTTCGGCTCGCTCGCCTACGGCCTGGCGAACCTGCTGCACCCGCGCATGCTCTGGCTGATGCTGTGGCCGATGCTGGTGGCCGCCGGCCTCTGGGGCACGGTGGCCTTCACGCTGTGGGCGCGCTCCGTCCTGTGGCTCGCGAGCCAGATCAAGCAATGGCTCGACTCGGCGGTGTTCTTCCTGCAGGTGGACTTCGGCACCGCAGCGACTTTCCTGGCGAATTTCCTGCTGATCATCCTGTTCGTGCCGGTCGTGATGCTGACCGCGCTGGTGCTGCTGAGCGTATTCGGCATGCAGCAGATCGTCGAGCACGTCGCAAGCCGCGCCTATCCCGCACTTGAAAGGCGCGCGACCGGGGGCATTGCCGGCAGCGTGCGTAACGCCATCGCTGCGGGCCTCGGCATGGCGGTGCTTGGCGTGGTGACGCT
>DASWEU010000111.1:0-37999 GCA_036394595.1 Burkholderiales bacterium
GTCGGCGACGACGACCGGCACGCCGCCCATGCGCTCCACGTTCTCGACCATCCGGCCGCCGAACACGCCGTTCACGCAGACGATGACCTTGTCGCCCGGCCGCACCAGGTTGACGAAGCAGTACTCCATGCCGACCGAGCCTGGCCCGGACAGCGGGAAGGTGAGCGCGTTCTTCGTCTGGTAGACGTAACGCAGCAGCGATTTGAGCTCTTCCATCATCTCGACGAACACCGGGTCGAGGTAGCCGATGGCGGGCTGGCTCATGGTGGTGAGCACGCGCGGGTGGATCTCGGTCGGGCCGGGACCCATCAGCGTGCGCTGCGGTGGGTGGAAGGAGTGGATGCGCTTTGCGGGGGCGTACTGGTTCATGGGATCGCTTTCGCTTAGTCCAAACTGGGCGTCGTCCGGGCGCGATTTCACGCGCACCGGGTTCTTCGCGCTTGCTTCGTTGACGATGTCGGCGGAACCGATGCGGCCGTGGGTGATGCGCTCGACCTCGCCTGCCCAGCGGGCCGGGACGTAGCCCGTTTTCACCCAGTTGTGGACAACCGCGCGGTCGAGTTGAAATGCGCGGGCCACATCCGCCTGACTGCCGAAGATTTCGACTAGTCTTTCAGCGCAGTTCATTGGCCGCAAAAGTAGCATGTCAAGCGCAGTTTGACAAGGAGGTTTGTCGCGTGAAGCCCGATCATCCCGTTACCTTCAAACCGGAAACCGCCGCCGACGCCTGGCTCGGCCTGCTCGCCGCGCGCGGCGTCGAATATCTCTTCGCCAACGGCGGCACCGATTTCGCGCCGGTGGTCGAGGCCTACGCCAAAGGGCAGAAGCTCGGCTGGCGCCTGCCGCAAGTGGTGATCGTGCCGCACGAGAACATGGGCGTCGCCATGGCGCACGGCTACGCCATGGTCACCGGCCGGCCGCAGGCGATGATGGTGCACGTCGGCGTCGGCACCGCGAACGCGCTGAACGGCCTGATCAACGCCTCGCGCCAGAACATTCCGATCCTCTTCACCGCCGGGCGCACCCCGATCACCGAATCGGGCACGCTGCCGGCGGCGCGCAACAACTACATCCACTGGGCGCAGGAGCACTTCGACCAGGGCGGCATGCTGCGCGAGTTCATGAAGTGGGACTACGAGCTGCGCCACGCCGAGCAGGTCGAGACGGTGATCGACCGCGCGCTCGCCATCGCGAAGAGCGAGCCGCAGGGCCCGGTGTACGTGACGCTGCCGAGGGAAATTCTCGCCTCGGACTACTCGAAGATTCCCTTTTCGGAAAATTCGACCATTGCCCCGGCGACACCGCCGGCAGCCGATCCGGAAGCGCTCGAGGAAGCGGCGAAGCTGCTCGGCAATGCGCACCATCCGCTGCTCATCACCGCCAACGGCGGTCGCACCACGGACTCCTCGCGCGCCATCGAGCAGCTCGCGCACGCCCTGGCGGTGCCGGTAATCCACTACCGCCCGCGCTATCTGGCGCTTTCCACCGAGCACCCCATGCACTGCGGCTGGGACCCGCATGCGCTTCTCAAGGAGGCGGATGTCGTCCTGGTGGTGGATTGCGACGTGCCCTGGATCCCGAAGGAGGGCAAGCCGAAGGCCGAAGCCAAGGTGATCCACATCGGCACCGACCCGCTTTTCGCGCGCTACCCTTTGCGCGGCTTCCGCGCCGACATTTCGCTCACGGGCGCCGTTGCGCCGACGCTGCAGGCGCTGTGGCGCAGCGCGCAGAAGCAGGCCGTGTCACCGAAAGGAATCGAGGAACGTCGCAAGGCCGTTACAACAATATCTTCTGACATCAGGGCGAAGGCCCGCGGCGGAGTCGAGCCTATGCCCGCCGCCATCACCGGCAAGTGGCTCTCCGCCTGCATCAACAAGGTTCTCGACGCCAACACCATTCTCGTCAACGAGTATCCGACGGTGCTGGAAGAAATGGTCTTCAAGGAAACCGGCCGCTACTTCGGCAATGCTTCTGCCGGCGGCCTCGGCTGGGGGCTCGGCGCGGCGCTCGGCGCCAAGCTCGCCGCGCCCGACAAGACGGTGATCTGCGCGCTGGGCGACGGCTCCTACATGTTCGGCAACCCGACGGCGGGCCACTATGTTTCCGAGGCGATGAAACTGCCGGTGCTGTTCATCATCGCCAACAACGCGCGCTGGGCGGCGGTGCACCGCTCGACGCTCGTGACCTATCCCAAGGGCGTAGCTTCGATGATGAAAGAACCGCCTTTCGCGACGCTGGAGCCCTCGCCGCGCTTCGAGCACGTAATCCAGGCCTCCGGCGGGCACGGCGAGCGCGTCACCCAACCGAAGGACCTGATGCCGGCGCTCGAACGCGCGCTGAAAATCGTCAAGGAAGAGAAGCGCCAAGCGCTGCTCAACGTCTGCATCGAAGCAGGCTACGTCAAGACTTCCTGAGGGCTGACTAGGGCTGGAAGGTCTGCGCCGGCTCGGCCGGCGGCCGGGCGGCGCGCGACGGGCCGATGCGCCCGACCAGCGGCAGCTTGAGGCCCGAGGGGCCGACGCCGAAATTCAGCCCGAGCAGATTCAGCTCGATCCCCTCGACACCGCTCGCCGACACGCCAAGCAAGCCGGCGAGTGAGAGCTGGAAGCCACTGCCGCTCGGCGCGGTGCCGAAGATCGAGCTGCCGAGGTAATCCTTGCCGATGGCGGTGGCCGGCAGATCCAGCTCCAGCTCCGGCACGGCGCGCGCGATCCACGCGGTGAAGGTGTTCGAGTTGGGCCCCGGCCACATCGTGTATTCGTTGGGGTACGGGTAGGCGTGCGCCGCCTCGTCGATGCGCCGGATCAGCTCGTCGACGCCTTCGCCGCGCTTCTCAACATAGAGCTCCGGCTCGGAGCCGAACCAGCGCCCATCCGGCGCGCGGTGGCGCACCACGACGATCGACTCGCCCCAGCGCAAGCGCCAGCCGATGACCTCGTAGACGGTCCACTCGGTCGCCGCCGTCGGCTTGACCGCCACCCAGGTATGCACGCCGAACAGGCCCTTGAGGCCGAGCGTGCGCGCGCCGTAGACCTGCACCACTGCCTCATTCACCGTTTTGGGGTCCGGGGCGAGGCCGACCGGCTCGCGGCTGGCGCTGCGCCAGTCCTGCGCGAAAAGACGGGATGCCAGAAGCGCACCCACCACGAGAAGGAGAAGGACTTTCAATTCAACCCCGAAAAATCGAACAATTTGCGGTCGAGCAGATGCGAGGGTCGCACTTCGCCGAGCGCTCTAAGCATGGACTCGACGCGGCCCGGATGGTTCCGCCGCCACTCGTTCAGCATCTCGCCGATGACTTTTCTTTGCAGGTTCTCCTGCGCGCCGCACAGGGCGCAGGGGATGATCGGAAATCCCTTCACTTCAAGATACTCGATCAAATCCTGCTCCGAAACGTAGGCCAGCGGCCGGATCACCACGTGCTTGCCGTCGTCGGAGCGCAGCTTGGCCGGCATCGCCTTGAGCTGGCCGCCGTGGAAGAAGTTGAGGAAGAAGGTCGCCAGGATGTCGTCGCGGTGGTGGCCGAGCGCGATCTTGGTGGCGCCGATCTCGCCCGCCACGCGGTAGAGCGCGCCGCGGCGCAGTCGGGAGCAGAGCGAGCACATGGTCTGCCCTTCGGGAATCACGCGCTTCACCACCGAGTAGGTGTCCTGCTCGACGATCTGGTAGGGCACGCCGCGCGACTCGAGATACTCGGGCAGCACCTGCGCCGGGAAGCCCGGCTGCTTCTGGTCGAGGTTGACGGCGATCAGGTCGAACTTCTCGGGAGATTTCTCCTGGAGGGAAAGCAGGATGTCCAGCATGGCATGACTATCCTTGCCTCCCGACAGGCAGACCATCACCTTGTCGCCCGCCTCGATCATCCTGAAGTCGGCGATCGCCTCGCCCACCTGGCGGCGCAGGCGTTTCGCGAGTTTGTTGCCTTCGTATTCGACTTTTCTGAGGGGATGAATCATGCAAAAACCTAAAGGAAAATCGAACGTCCTCCGTCAACGGCGAGAATCTGCCCGGTGACGAAGGGCGCGGTAGCAAGGAAGTGTACCGCGTGCGCGATGTCTTCGAAGCTGCCGGTGCGCCCGAGCGGCGTGCTGGCGATGATGCGGCTGCGCTCGCCCTGCTCGAACTGCCCGTCCTCGGGCCAGGCGATGGCGCCGGGGGCGACGCCGTTCACGCGCACGCGCGGCGCGAGCTCGAGGGCGAGCGAGCGCGTCAGCGCCGCGATCCCCGCCTTGGCGATGCTGTAGACCGGGTAGCCCTTGAGCGGGCGCTCGGCATGGATGTCGACGATGTTCACGATCGCGCCCTCGTTCTTCGAGAGCTCCGCCGCGGCTTCCTGCGCGATGAACAGCGGCGCGCGTAGGTTCGAGCCGATCAGCTCCTCCCAGTGCGACGGCTCGATCGCACCAACGCGAGTCGGATAGAACGCCGAAGCGTTGTTCACCAGCAGGTCGAGGCGGCCGAACGCGCTCAGCGCGGCCCCGATCAGGGCGCGCGAGGCGACGGGTGCAAGCAGATCCGCCTTGACCGTCGCCGCGCTTCCGGCGCGCGCGGCATTGAGCTCCTTGACCAGCGCCACGGCGTCGCCTTCGGAGCCGCGATAATGGACCAGCACGTTGGCGCCGGCCTGATGCAGGCGCCGCGCGATGGCCGCGCCGGCGCGGCGCGCGCCGCCGGTGACGAGAGCAGCTTTGCCTTGCATAAGTGCATTGAATTCTAGGGTAGATTCCGCGCATGCACCCCCGCGACCGCATCGCCCGGGAGATCGAGAGCCAGGGCGGCTGGATCCCGTTCGCGCGCTATATGCAGCTCGCGCTGCACGAGCCGGGCGTCGGCTACTACGCGAGCGGCGCGCGCAAGTTCGGCGCGGCGGGCGATTTCGTCACCGCGCCGGAGCTGGGAGACCTGTTCGGCCGCACCCTCGCCCGCCAGCTCGCTGAAATTCCCGGCAAGCGCGTGCTTGAAATCGGCGCCGGCAGCGGCGCGCTCGCTGAGACGCTGATCAAGGCGCTCGACTGCGAGTACCTGATCCTCGAAACCAGTGCAGAGTTGCGCGAGCGGCAACGGAAACGCCTGGGGAAAAAGGCGGTTCATCTCGAAAAACTTCCCAAAAAATTCGAAGGGACGATCCTCGCCAACGAAGTCGCCGACGCGATGCCGGTGCACGTCGTGCATTGGACGAACCAGGGGATTTTCGAGCGTGGTGTTTCAGAAAAATTTGAATGGCAGGATCGTCCGACAACGAAGGATCTTTTGCAGAGGGCGAAAAGCATCAACCCTGCAGCGCCCTACATCAGCGAAATCAATCTCCTCCTGGAGCCCTGGATCGCGAGCCTGGCCGACTGCCTCGCGCGCGGCGCGATTTTTGTCATTGACTACGGCTTTCCAAGGCATGAGTACTACCACCCGCAACGCGCCGCCGGCACCTTGATGTGCCATCACCGGCACCGCGCGCATCCCGACCCCTTCGCGCATCCCGGCGAGGAGGACATCACCGCGCACGTCGACTTCAGCGCCGCCGCGGCGGCCGCGCGCGCTGCCGGCGCCGAGGTGCTCGGCTACGCGACACAGGCGCAGTTCCTCGTCAACTGCGGCATCACCGATGTCCTCGGCGAAGCGAACGTCGAGAACGCGCTGCACTACGCGCCGATCGCGGCGCAGGCGCAGAAGCTGCTCTCGCCCGCCGAGATGGGCGAGCTCTTCAAGGTGCTCGCGCTCGGCAAGGGAATCGACGGGCCCCTGCTGGGCTTCAGTAGCGGCGACAAACAGGGTTCTCTTTGAAAAGGGTTTTTCTCCTAGCGCTGGCGCTGTGCGCGCAAGCGTCGGCCGACGAGATCGATGACGCCCGCAAGCGCTGGGCCGACAGCCCGCACGGACCGATGCTCGAGCGCATCCTGCCGCCGACTTTCGAAGCGCGCGAGTTGCCCGAGCCCGCGTCGGAGGGCGCGCGCCTCACCCTGCGCTACTGCGTCCAATGCCATAACCTGCCCAACCCGGCGATGCACCACGCCGCGAAATGGCGCGCCATCGTCCAGCGCATGGTCATGCGCATGGAAGGCCGCGGCAACCTGGGCACGCTGATGGCGGACATGATGGCGGGCGTACAGGCGCCCGCCGCCGAGGAGACGCGCGTGCTGGCGGCCTACCTGCGAAAGCACGCGCAGCTGCCGCTCGACGCCAGGCGCTACCCCGAGGTCGAGCGTGCCTCGGGCGAGGCCTTCCGCGTCGCCTGCAGCCAGTGCCATGTCCTGCCCGATCCGCGCCGGCACACCGCCGGCGAGTGGCGCGCGGTGGTCGCGCGCATGCAGGAGAACATGCTGTGGATGAACCGCGTGGTCGGCTCCAGGCCGGTTCCCGGCGAGCCGCAGCTGCGCGTCGAGGAAATCAACGCCTTCCTCGAGAAATACGCTAGGAAATAGCGGGAACGGCCATGCCTTTCACGACGGCGGGCCGCCTGCCGATCGCGTCATACCAGCGCTTCACGTGCGGGAACTGCGCGAGGTCCACGCGGTGCCACTCATGGCGAGCGACCCAGGGATAGGTGGCGATATCCGCAATTGAATAATCCTTGGTAAAAAATTCATATTTTCCAAAATGCGTATTCATCACTCCATAGAGGCGCCTGGCCTCGTTGCCGTAGCGCTCGCTGCCGTAGGGGATCTCGTCCTTCTTCGCGCGCATGAAATGGTGCGCCTGGCCGAACATCGGCCCGACGCCGCCCATCTGGAACATCAGCCATTGCAGGACTTGATAGCGATTCTCTTCTGGAAAGAATCGGCCGGTCTTCTCCGCGAGGTAGATCAGGATGGCGCCCGATTCCATCAGGGCAAGCGGCCTGCCGTCGGGACCGTCGGGGTCGACGATCGACGGGATCTTGCCGTTGGGGTTGATCTTCAGGTACGCGGGGGCGAACTGCTCGGCATTGGTGCCAATGTTGATCTTGTGCACCCGGTACGGCAGGGCGCACTCCTCGAGCATGATGGACACCTTGCGGCCGTTGGGCGTGCTCCACGTGTAAAGCTCGATCATGTTCTTCATTTCTCCGGTTGCATGTTCATCTTCTCCAGGCGCCGGGCGATTGCCGGCCCGATCCAGATCTGCGGCAGCGAGGATGGCTGATTCTCCTTGCTTTCCATCCCGGCGACGATTTTCTTCGCCACCTCGAAGGCGCCGGTAATGGAACCGGTGAATGGCAGCGCATCGCGAAAATACGCCTGCCCGAAATAGGTCCAGTCGCGCCCCGGCTCGCAGCCAAAAGAAGTCCGGTCCGCGGCGGCGGCGGTGATGACCACGGTGTTCGCGTCGCGCAGCGGCTCGATATAGCCGCCCGAGTAGCAGGCCGACACCACGATCACGCGCCACTTGATGCCCGCGTCCTGCAGCATGCGCGCGAGCGCGGTCGGCGTGAGCGGCGCGAGCTCGAGCGGCGGCTGCGACGCCGAGAGCCGGTGCTCGCGGTCGCCGTGTGCCGAAACCAGCAGGAACAGGATGTCCTCGTCGGCGTTCATCGCCTCGCCCACCCGCGCCAGGGCGCGCTTCAGGTTGGTCGCGCTGCCGATGGGGAATTCCTCGAGCGCGTCGCTGCTGCTCGCCAGCACGATCGAGCGGCCGGTGGTGCCGAAGCGCTCGTCGAACAGCGTGCGCACGAACCGCATTTCGCGCAGGAACACGTCCTGGCTCGCGTCCGGGGCAAAGCCGACGAAGTAGAACTCGGCGCGGCCCGGCCGGCCGGGCCGGATCGCCGCCAGCGTCCGCTCGATCAGGCGGCCCTGCGCGTGGAACAGATCCTCCCGGGCCAGCGGCTCGACCACCGCATCGTCGTTCGACGCCAGCCAGACGTCGGTGCGCGGATAGCCGAGAAAACCGGTCGCCACCATCGCCGTCACCGCCAGCGCGCCCTGCGCGAACGGCCAGGGGCGCGTGCCAGCCGCTACCGCCACCGCGCGCAGCGCCACGATCCAGATCCAGGCGAGGAGCGCGAGTCCCGCCACCGGACCGAGGCCCTCGGTCAGTCCCGGCAGGACGAGGCCGATCGCCTCGAACACGGCGTCACTCGCGGTAAGTGCGGTCGCGACAAGCATTAGCCGTTCCGGCGCGCTGGCCGCCGCGGCCGCAATAAACGCCGCCAGCAGGACCAGCGGCACCGCGCCGAAGTAGATGGGAACGGCCATTGGATCGAACTCCCCGGCATAGCCGGCGCGCACCCAGGCCGCGGCCACCCAGAGCACGAAGTTGAATACGACGAGCAGCGCGTAGTCCGCCGGCGATGCGCGATAGTCGAAAGGCCGCACCGGCAGGAACAGCGCCAGTCGGGCCCCGGCGACGAGGTTGCGCGGCAGCGAGCGAAAGATCACGAGCCCTGGATCGCCTTCAGTCGCGCCTGGTCTATGAGCTGCGGGATCTTCGGCTTCGACGCCGCTGTTGCGGCAATCGCCCCGGCGTCCACCGCCGCGGCCGCCACGTGCGCGCGCTCGAGGGGCCCGGTGTCCAACTCGGGTTTGGCGAGGCGCGCCGCCTTTAACAGTTCAGCGAAGCGCTCTGGGCGACGAAATGCATCTGTGGTCTTCAGGATCCTGAGCAATCCCGACGGCGCCGCGCTATGCAAGGTTTCAAGCGCTTTCCGGTTGCGACTAACGGCCAACGCAAGTTCGTGCACATCGATTGGCGCACGCAATCGTAAGGTGCACAAAACCGAAACGGGATCCGGATCCATCGCCCACGCGAGCGAAGCAAATCGCACAGGAATCGAGCCCGAGAATCGAATCGGGATCTCGGATTTTTCCGGGATCTCTGGAAGACATCTACGAAGAAATCCGCATTCATCGAGGACGGCGAACATCCTTTCCGCGTGTTCCTCGGCTAGACCTTTGGAAAATTCCTGCCAGACGCGCTCCGGCACCAGGTGATCGGCCTCGCCCGATGTGACCATGCCGCGCATGAGGTTCATGGTTTTTTCATGGACAGGAAAGCCGAAGCGAGCCGCGAACCGCGCCACGCGAAGAATCCTCACCGGATCCTCGGCGAAAGCCGGGCTGACGTGCCGCAGCACTTCCGCCGCCAGGTCCTTCCGCCCGCCGTAGGGATCGATGAGCTCGCCGGTGCTTTCGTCCTTGGCGATGGCATTGATCGTCAGGTCGCGCCGTTCCAGGTCCTGCTCGAGGGTGATCTCGGGTGAGGCGTACACGGTGAAGCCCTTGTAGCCTTTGCCGCTCTTGCGCTCCGTACGGGCGAGCGCGTACTCCTCGTGCGTCTGCGGGTGCAGGAACACCGGGAAGTCCTTGCCGACCGGCTTGTAGCCGAGTCGCACCATTTCCTCCGGCGTGGAGCCCACCACCACGTGGTCTCTTTCGCGCACGGGCAGGCCGAGCAGCTCGTCGCGCACTGCGCCGCCGACAATATAGGTTTTCACGGCTAGCTATTCGATCTTCACGCGTACGGCTCGAATTGCGGCAGTGTCTCGGTCTCGCGCTCGGCCGCCGCGATCCATTCCTTCATCGCCGGCAGCGCGAGCACTGCGTCGTAGTAGGCGGGGTTCTCCGCCTTGACTTCATAAGTACGGAATCTCAGCACCACCGGCGCATACATGGCGTCCACGGCGCCGAAGGAACCGAAGAGAAAAGGCCCTTTCGCGGCGTTCCAGATTTCATTGATTCTTTTTATTTCGGCAAGCACTTCCGGAGCGCGCCCTTTCCCCGGGTAACGTTTCCGGATATTCATGCTCATGTGATTGCGCAGCTGCGGGAAGCCGGAGTGCATTTCGGCCGCGATCGAGCGCGCCTGGGCGCGTGCCGCGCGCTCGGCGGGCCACAGGGTCGGGTGTTTCTCGGCCAGGTATTCGAGGATGGCGAGCGAATCCCAAATGGTATTTTCATCATGAAGAAGAACTGGAACTTTCCCAGACGGTGCATGGGCCAGGATCTGCTCGCGCGCGCCGGGGACGTAGAGCGGAATGCGCTTTTCCTGGAACGCAATGCCGAGGACCTTCATCGCGATCCACGGCCGCAGCGACCACGAAGAGTAGTTCTTGTTCCCGATGAGGAGAATCATTTTCCCGCCTACGGCCCGGGGGTGACCTTGCCGCCGTCCTTGATCGGCTTGGCGAAGCTGTATTCGATGTCCCAGGGAAAGTGGATCCACTTCGTCTGCTTGAACTCCTTGACGAAAGTGTCGACGATCGGCCTGCCGGCCGGCTTGGCGTAGAGCGCGGCGAAGTGCGCCTTCGGCAGCAGGCGCCGCACCGCCTTCGCCGTGCGACCGGTGTCCACCAGATCGTCGATCAGCAGGTAGCCCGCGCCGTCGCCCGCGACGCCCTTGAGCACCTTGACGTCGCCCTGCTGCTGCTCGGGGCGTCCCCGCATTTCTACTCCCGGGCCAGCCTCATAGCTGGTGACGCAGATGGTATCCACCAGGCGGATGTCGAGCTCGCGCGCGACCAGCGCCGCCGGCACCAGGCCGCCGCGGGTCACCGCGATGATGCCTTGCCACGGTCCCTTGGCGTGCAGCACTTCGGAGAGAAAGCGCGCATCGCGGTGGAGCTCCACCCACGAAACGATGATTTCGTCTTCGTAAGGGACGCGCGCCATGGGTGATTCTAGCGGTTGGCCTGGCCGCGGAACGCCCAGCCGGTGAAGTGCGCCTCGATGGCAGCGGTCGCCGCGTAAAGCGCGATGCCGAGGACCGCCAGCACCAGGAGGCCCGCGAACACGATCGGCACCTGGAACGAGGCCTGCGCGTCGAGCATCAGCTTGCCGATGCCCTTGTTCGCGCCCACCGTCTCCGACACCACCGCGCCGACGAAGGCGAGCGTGATCGCCACCTTGAGCGAGCCGAAGAAATACGGCAGCGAGCGCGGGATGCCGACCTTGCGCATGATGTCGAGCTTCGACGCGCCGAGCGCGCGCAGCACGTCCTCGAGCTCCGGCTCGGTGGTGGCGAGCCCGGTGGCGACATTGACCGCAATGGGAAAGAAGGAAATCAGGAACGCGGTAATCACGGCGGGAACCTCGCCAATGCCGAACCAGAGGATCAGCACCGGCACCACCGCCACCTTGGGGATGGAATTGAAGCCGACCAGCACCGGGTAGATGCCCGAGTAGATGGCGCGGTGCCAGCCGATGGCGATTCCCAGCAGCAGACCGAAGGCGGTGGCGATGAGGAAGCCGGCGAGCGTGGTCCACAGCGTCACCCACGAGTTGTCGGCGATGGGATTGCGGTATTGCCACAGCGCGCCGAAGACGTCGCTGGGTGCCGGCAATATGGTCAAAGGGACTTTTAACAAAAAGCAAAGCGATTCCCACAACGCGAAAAGCGCCACGGTAAATACCGCCGGGGAAATCACCTTGATCGCGAAATCGCGGCGATCCACTAGGAGGATGCTCCGTGCTTGCCAATGAGGCTGCGCAGCTCATGCACGATGTCCTGGAACGGCTGCGTGTAGGTCAGTTCCAGCTCGCGCGGCCGCGGCAGCCGCACCTCGCGCCGGCACACGATGCGCCCGGGGCGGCTCGACATGACGTAGACGGTGTCGGCGAGGAACACGGCTTCGCGCAGGTCGTGCGTCACCAGCATTACCGTCACTTTCCGGTTCGCCTGGATATCGCGCAGCGCGCACCACAGCTCCTCGCGCGTGAAGGCATCGAGCGCGCCGAAGGGCTCGTCGAGCAGCAGCATCTCGGGCTCGTGCACCAGCGCGCGGCAGATCGAGGTGCGCTGCTGCATGCCGCCGGAGAGTTCCCAGGGATGCTTGTCGGTAAAACCGGAGAGTCCGACCGACTCGAGGAGGTCTTTCGCTTTTCCCGAGAATTTGTTTTTTGAAAATCCACTGCGGTAAGGCTCGACGATTTCCAGCGGCAGCAGCACGTTCTCGACCGCCGTGCGCCACGGCAGGAGGTTGGCGTTCTGGAACGCCATGCCGACCGATTTCAACGGGCCGGTGACGGGCCTGCCCTCCACCGTCAGTGCGCCGGACGCCGGCGGGTGCAGGCCCGAGATCAGCCTCATCAGCGAGCTCTTGCCGCAGCCGGAGGGCCCGACCACGGCGATGAATTCGCCGCGCGCGATGTCGAGGCTCACCTCTTCAATCGCCTTGACCGCGGCGGCGCCGCGGCCATAGACCATCGATACGCGGTCGAGGGTGACCAAACTACCTGACGAGACGCTGCTCCCTCGGCGGCAGGAATTGCGCGGCGAAGATGTCGGCGGGCTTGGGCTTGTTGGTGAACTGGAAGGTGAGCCCGATCTGGTCGATCGAGCGCTGCAGGCGCTTCATGTCCACCGCGCCGAGCCCGTTCTTGCGCACGTCGGGCGTGACGTAGTTCTTCTCCAGCGAGAGCTTGAGGCGCTCGAGCTCGACGTCGCGCTTGGCGATGGGGTTGCGCTTCATCAGCGAGTCGATGGCGGACTCGGGGTCCTTCACGGTGTCCTGGATACCGCGGATGGTCGCTTTGACGAAGCCGGCAATGGCCTTCGGCGAATGGCGCATCACGTCCGGGTTGGCGACGATGACGTTGCCGTAGAGGTCGACGCCGTAGTCCTTCATCAGCAGCACCACGATGTCTTCGCCTGCTACCCCGTTAGCCTTGAGGTTCATGTAGGAGGAAAACCAGAAGCCGGCGATGGCGTCCACTTTGCCCTGCGCCAGCATCGGCTCGCGCACCGGGAAGCCGATGTTCTCGATCTTCACCTTGGAAACGTCGATCTTGTTGGCCTGCACGAAGATCGGCCACTGCGCGTAGGCGCCGTCGGCGGCGGGCGCGCCGAGCACCTTGCCTTCCAGGTCCTTCGGCTTGGCGATGCCGTTCTTCTTCAGCGACACGATGGAGAAGGCCGGCGTGTCGTAGATCATCATCACTGCCTTGACCGGCAGGTTCCTCGGGTTGTCGCGGTACTTGACGAGCGAATTGATGTCGGCGAAGCCCACCTCGTAGGCGCCGGAGGCGACGCGGTTGATGCCTTCGACCGAGCCCGAGCCCGGGTCGATCGTCACTTCCAGCCCCTCGGCCTTGTAGTAGCCCTTGTCGATGGCGACGAAGAACGGCGCCGCCGGACCCTCGAAGCGCCAGTCGAGCGCAAAACGGATCGGCATGTCTTTCTGCGCCAGCGCGGCGCCTGATAAAAGCGTCGCGACAAGCAAAGCGATGAAACGCATGAAATTCCCCTTGGATGAACGGGGAAAGTCTAATTCACTTCGCGCCGGCACGATACCAGCGGTCGAGCTGCTGGCGCTCCTCGCCGGTGAGGCCGGTGAGGTTGCCCGGCGGCATCGCCCTGGAAAGGACGGACTGCTGGTGAATCTGCACCGCCAGCGTGCGGATGCGCTCCGGCGTATCGAGCTTCACGCCCTTGGGCGCTTCGGCGAGGCCCGGCAGCGTCGGCTTTTCGGCGTGGCAGGACAGGCATCGCTGCTCGATGATTCTCTGCACCTCTTCGAAGCCGACGGCAGGGCCCTGCGTTACGGTTCTTGGGGAAACAAGAATCATCGCGACGACCACAAAAAGCAGTCCCGCTCCGAGCACCCAGGCTTGAGCCGCTCCCCTGTGGCGCTGAACGAACCAGACGCGGATCAGGGCGCCGGCGAGCGTCAGGGCGACGAGCAGCAGCCAGGACCAGCGGTGGCCAAAGCTCGTGGCCGAGTGGCCCGCAATCATGGTGAACACCACGGGCAGCGTGAAGTAGGTGTTGTGCACACTGCGCTGCTTGCCGAGGAGCGCATCGCGCGCGTCGGGCTCGCGGCCCGCCTTCATCGCCTCGACCATTCGCCGCTGGCCGGGAATGATGACGTGCCCCACGTTGCCCACCATGAGGGTACCGAGCACCGCACCGAAATGGATGAACGCGCCGCGGCCGCTGAACACCTGCGCCAGGCCCCAAGCGAGCAGCGCGGCGAACACCAGAAGCGAAAACGACAATACGCTGTCGTCTTTTCCGAGCGGCGAACGGCAGATGGCTTCATAAGAGATCGATGAAACGATCAAAGACCCGAGGCCGATCCCGATGGCTGCGTACTTGCTTAGCGGCATTACGGAGGGGTCAATCAAGTAGAGCTCGGCGTTGGCGTAGTACAGCGCGACCAGCAGCCCGAAGCCGGTCATCCAGGTCCAGTAGGCCTCCCACTTGAACCAGTGCAGGCGTGCCGGCAGCTCGTCAGGGGCGAGGCGATATTTCTGCACACGGTAGAAGCCGCCGCCGTGGATCGCCGAGAGCTCGCCTGCAAGCGCCGGATCGCGCGCCGGCTCGAGGCGGTTGTCGAGCCAGATGAAATAGAAGGAGGCGCCGATCCAGGCGATGCCGACGATGACGTGCGCCCAGCGCAGCAGCAGCGCCACCCAGTCTAGAAGGTAAGCCTCCAACTTAGGCGCCACCCCGGAAGCAGGAGTATCCCCAGGGCGTGCACTTGAACGGCAGGTGGTAGTGCTGTTTCGGGTTGGCGATGCCGAAGGCGTATTGCACGACGTCGAGAAACGGCGGCTCGGGCAGCCTCACGCCCTCCTTGCGGTACCAGGCGGCGATGTGGAACACCGCCTCATAGGCGCCGGCGGGAACCGTCGCGTCCACCTCCAGCAGGCCTTTCGAGTTGGTGACGCCCGAGGCGACCAGGCGCCCTTCCGGGCCGTGCAGCTCGACCTTCATCCCCTCGGCGACGACGCCGCGGGAGACGTCGACGACGTGGATCGAGATTCCCGGCATATCCGCAGTTTCCTAATTCAGCTTGGCGCCGGAGTCCTTCACCGGCTGCACCCACTCCTTAACCTGGTTGGCGACGAAGGCGGTGAACTGCTCCGGCGTCAGGTCGGCGCCCTGCACGCCGAGCTCGGCGAGCCGCTGCGCGATCGTCGGGTCGGCGAGCGATTTCCTCATCGCCGCGTGCAGGCGCTCGACGATCGGGCGCGGCAGGCCGGCCGGGCCCGAAACGCCGAGGAAGTTCTCCGCCACCAGCTTCCGCTGCCCGAGCTCGGCGACGCTCGGCACCTCGGGCGCCATCGGCGCGCGTGTCGGCGAAGTGACCGCGAGAGCACGCAGCTTGCCGTCCTTGATGAACGGCACGTTCTGCGGCAGCGTGTCGATGGCGAGCTTGATGGTGCCCGCCAGCAGGTCGTTGTGCATCGGCGCGGAGCCCTTGTAGCCGACGTGCTCCATGCGCAGGCCGGCGTGATCCTTCTTCATCGTCTCGCCCACCAGGTGGCCGATCGAGCCGATACCGCCCGAGCCATAGGGCACCGGGTCGGGCTGCGCGCGGATCCAGGCGAGCAGCTCGGCGAAGTTTCGCGCCGGCACCGAAGGATGCACGACGAAGACATTGGCCACCGAGCCGATATAGCTCACGTGCGAGAAGGACTTCACCGGGTCGTAGCGCGGCTCGTCCTGCATCGCCGGCGAGATGCTGATCGGCGCGCTGTTGGAGAGCAGCAGGGTGTAGCCGTCGGGGGCCGCGCGCGCCGCCTCGAGCGCGCCGATGGTGCCGCCGGCGCCGGGCTTGTTGTCGACCACCACGCTCTGGCCGAGTTCGGCGCCGAGCGGAATCGAAATCAGGCGCGCGACGATGTCGCTCGAGCCGCCGGGCGAGAAGGTCACGATCACCCGGACGGGCCTGGCGGGCCAGACCTGTGCATTTGCAAAAAAACTCGCCGTTAGAAGGGCAACCAGAAGGGCAAATCGTTTCATTCAACTTCCCCTATAAGTGGTGTAGCTCCAAGGCGAGCACAGGAGCGGCACATGGTAATGCGCGGCGGCATCGGCAACGTTGAAGCGTACCGGCACCACGTCGAGAAAATCCCCCGTCTTGAAGTAGTCGCCGACGTGGAACTGCAGGCGGTACTGGCCCGCCTTCAGGGCGGCCCCCTCGATCAGCGGCTCGTCGGTGCGGCCATCCTTGTTGGTATTCACGGTCTTCAGGCGCTTCCAGCCCTGCCCCTCGAGCATCGAAAGCACGATTTTCATGCCAGCGCCGGGCCGGCCGTTCGCGGTATCCAGCACGTGGGTCGTTATTTTTCCCATCCAGCGAGTTTATCCAACCGGCCGCGGGCGATGTGGCCGATTTGGTCAAGGGCATTCGCCATTTCCGTTGCCGCGCTGTTTTTCAGGCGCCGCTGCATCGCCGCCAGCACGCTGTCGCGCGAGCCATGCAGCCGCAGCGCAACGATGCAGGGAAAGCCGAATTTCTCCCGGTAGCTCTTGTTCAGCTCACGCATCTTGTCGAGCTCCCCGCGCGACATCCGGTCAAAGCCGAGACGCCCCTGCTCGCCGGTCGAGGCCGGCGTCATGCGGCCCGCCACTGCTTGCGCGCCAGCGAGCTCGGGATGCGCGCGCACCAGCGCGAGCTGCTCCTCGCGCGACGCCTCGCGCACCACCGCCATCATCGCCGCGTGCAGCTCGTCAGCGGAGCGGAACTCGCCGCTCTCCCAGGCGCGCTCCGCGACCCACGGCGAGTGCTCGAAAACCTCCCGGACATCGTCGAGCGTCACCCGGTCAATATACTATCGGCGCATGCCCTCGGCCGGAAGGATCATGGAACGCTGCGACGCGCTCGCCAGGCACTCCGAGCTCGCCGGCGGACTGACGCGCGTGTTCCTGTCGCCCGAGAGCCGCGCGGCGAACGAGAGCGTGCTCGGCTGGATGCGCGAGGCCGGCATGCAGGCGCGCCTGGACGCCATCGGCAACGTCGTCGGGCGCTACGAGGGCGAGCGCCCCGGCCTGCCCTGCCTGATGCTCGGCTCGCACCTCGACACGGTGCGCAACGCCGGCAAATACGACGGCATGCTCGGCGTGATCAGCGCCATCGAATGCGTCGATACCCTGAATTCAAAGAAAAAGAGGCTGCCGTTCGCCATCGAAGTAGTGGGCTTCGGCGACGAGGAAGGCGTGCGCTTCGGCACCACGCTGCTGGGGAGTCGGGCCGTTGCCGGCAAGTTTGATTTTGCAACATTGAAAATGAAAGATTCGAACGGCATCCCCCTCGAAAAGGCGCTGGCCGACGCCGGCCTCGACCCCAAGCGAATTGCGCAAGCGGCGAAAAAGAAAGGCGAGGTGCTGGCCTACGCCGAGCTGCACATCGAGCAGGGCCCGGTGCTCGAGGCGGAGGGCCTGGCAATCGGCGTGGTCACCGCGATCAACGGCTTTTCGCGGCTGCGCGTCTCGCTCACGGGCATGGCCGGTCATGCGGGCACCGTGCCGATGAATCTGCGGCGCGATGCGCTCGCCGCCGCCGCCGAGTGCGTGCTGGCGGTCGAGCGCGTCGGCCGCAGCAAGCCCGAGCTCGTCGCCACGGTCGGCAGGCTTGACGCCCTGCCCGGCGCGATCAACGTCATCCCCGGCGACGTCCTGTTCACCGTGGATATACGGGCGCCTGAGGATGATTCGAGAGTGAAGGCTGTCGATGACGTCCGCTCTGCACTCTCTGATATTTCAAATCGAAGAAAAATCGTCATGACGATCGAAGATCTTCAGTCGCAGGGCGTCGCGGCTTGCGCGCCCTGGCTGATGGAGCAAATGGACCGTGCCGTGGCCGCCGAGGGCCTGAAAGTGCGCCGGCTACCCTCGGGCGCGGGCCACGACGGCATGGCGATCCAGGCGATCGCCGACATCGCCATGCTCTTCGTGCGCTGCAAGGGCGGCATCAGCCACAACCCGGCCGAGGCGATCACCGAGGCGGACGCCGGCGCTGGGGCACGCGGCCTGCTCCAGTTCATTGCCAATTTCAAAAAGCAATGATGGATAAAACCTACCCGCGCGACCTGGTCGGCTATGGCGCCAACCCGCCCAAGGCGAAGTGGCCGGGCGGCGCGAAGATCGCGCTGCAGTTCGTCCTCAATTACGAGGAAGGCGGCGAGAACGCCGTCCTGCACGGCGACCAGGCCTCCGAGGCATTTCTCTCGGAGATCGTCGGCGCGCAGCCGGTCGCCGGCGCGCGCCACCGGTCGATGGAATCGATCTACGAGTACGGCTCGCGCGTCGGCGTGTGGCGGATCCTGCGCCTGTTCGCGCGCCACCGCGTCCCGCTTACCGTGTTCGGCGTGGCGATGGCGATGGAGCGCAACCCCGCGGTGGTGGAAGCCTTCCTCAAGGCGGGCCACGAGATCGCGAGCCACGGCTGGCGCTGGATCAATTACCAGGACGTGCCGCTGGAGGTCGAGCGCGAGCACCTGCAGCGCGCCATCGAGATCCAGCGCCGGCTCACCGGCGAGCGCCCGCTCGGCTGGTACACCGGCCGCACCAGCCCCAATACGCGCCGCCTGGTGGTCGAAGACGGCGGCTTCCTCTACGACGCTGACGACTACAACGACGAGCTGCCGTTCTACGACCTGCGCTACGGCAAGCCGCAACTGGTGGTGCCCTATACGCTGGATGCCAACGACATGCGCTTCGCCACCGCGCAGGGCTTCAACACCGGCGACGATTTTTTCCGCTACCTGAAAGACAGCTTCGACGTGCTCTACGCCGAGGGCGGCAAGATGATGTCGGTGGGCCTGCACTGCCGCCTGGTGGGGAGGCCTGGAAGGTTTTCGGCTTTGGAAAAATTCATTGACTATGCGAAGAAAAAAAAGAAAGTCTGGATCACGAGACGCATCGACATCGCGCGCCACTGGCTGAAACACCACCCGCATGGATGAGCTGTTCGAGGAGCTGGACCCCCGGCCGCGCCTGCTGATGGGCCCGGGGCCGATCAACGCCCACCCGCAGGTGCTGCGCGCCATGGGCGTGCAGCTGCTTGGGCAGTTCGACCCGCAGTTCCGCGGCTACATGAAGCAGGTGTCGGCGCTCTACCGCCGCGTGTTCCAGACGCAGAACCGCTGGACGCTGCTCATCGACGGCACGGCGCGTTCGGCGATCGAGGCGGCGCTCGCGTCGCTGGTCGCGCCGGGCGAGCGCGTGCTGGTGCCGGTGTTCGGGCGCTTCGGCCACCTCAAGGTCGAAATCGCGCGTCGCCTGGGCGCCGAAGTCAAAGTCCTGCAAGTGGATTGGGGCGGGATCTTTCCCGACGATATCCTCGAAAGCGAAATCAAAAAATTCAAACCCGGAGTCGTCGCCATTTCCCACGGCGACACCTCGACCGCCATGGCGCAGCCCCTCGCCAATCTAGGAAAGATCTGCAGAGCCGCTGAAGCCCTCCTCTATGTCGATGCCACGGCGACGCTGGGCGGCATGGACCTGCCGACGGACGCCTGGCAGCTCGACGTGGTGAGCGCCGGCCTGCAGAAATGCCTCGGCGGCCCGCCCGGCAGCGCGCCGCTGACGCTGAATGAACGGGCCGAGGCCGTCATTTCAAAACGCCGTCACATCGAAGAAGGACTTCGTTCAACGAACTACAAAGCCGGTGACGGCCCGGTCATCCGGTCGAACTACTTCGACCTGGCGATGATCATGGACTACTGGTCGGACCAGGCGCTCAACCACCACACCGAAGCCACCACCATGCTGTATGCGGCGCGCGAGTGCGCGCGCGTGCTGCTCGGCGAAGGGCTGCCAATGGCCGTCGCTCGCCACGCCACGGCTTCGCGCGCGCTGCGCGCCGGCCTGGAGGCGATGGGCCTGGCGCTCTATGGCGACCCGCGGCACCGCATGGCCAACATCACCGGCGTGCACATTCCCGCGGGGGTGAACGGCGACCAGGTGCGCCGCGCCATGCTCGAGACGCACGACATCGAGATCGGCACGTCGTTCGGTCCGCTGCACGGCAAGATCTGGCGCATCGGCACCATGGGCTACAACGCGCGCAAGGATGCGGTGGTGCAAACGCTCGCGGCGCTTGAAAAGGTTCTGCTCCTGGAAAAATTCAAACTACCGCAGGGCGCGGCGCTCGATGCAGCACTCGCGGCATACCGCTAGCGTCGCCGGGCGCTTCGCGCGCGAGGCGGCCTCGCGCGGCGAGGGCGAGGTCTGCGCCGTTTTTCGGCGCAGCTTCTACGCGCGTTTTCCCGGCGAACGCTACGCCTGCATCGGCGAGCCTTCGCTGGGATGCGGGCCGTTGAATGCGCTGGTTGGCTCTTTCAAGCATCACGTTGTCGGTGAAAAGATTCTTCTGCAAACCCCGATTTCCTGGAGCCCGCCGCCGCCGCGCGGGCTGCCGGACCTCGAGGCGATCCGCGGCATGGCGCTGGTCCCGGAGGAAGGGCTGGGTTGCCTGATCACCGGGCGCCACAACGCGTTGAGCGAGCACGCGCAGCCGGCGATCGAGGCGATCGACCGCTGGCTCGCCGGCCATACCCTGGCGCAGGAAGCCGAGCAGCTGGTCGGGCTCGGTCCGGGGCTCACGCCTTCGGGCGACGACTATCTCGGCGGCGTGATGGTGGCGCTGCGCCTGATCGATCGCGGCGCGCAGGCCGACGCCCTGTGGCGCTGGCTCGAGCCGCGCCTGAAGGAGCGCACCGGCGCGATCAGCGCCGCGCACCTCGCCGCCGCCGCCGCCGGTGAGGCGCACGAGGCGCTGCACGAGGTGCTGAACGGCCAGCTGGAATTCGAGCGGCTCGACGCCGTCGGCCACTGCTCGGGCTGGGACGGGCTCGCCGGCGCGATGGCGGTGCTGCGCGCCCACTGACCGCGGTCAGGAACGCCAGCGCCTTCCTGAAGCAGGCGAGCGGCGCGCGCGCCACGCCGGCGCCCACCTGGCCGATGCCGGCCTTGCGATGCGCGATGCCGGTGTTGATCGCCGGCGCCATGCCGGTCTCCACCACGCGGCGCACGTCGATGCCGGTCGGCGTGCCGGCGAAATCCAGCACCGGAATGGTCCACTTCGGGTTGCGCGCCGCGGCGATCCCGCCCATGTCGCGCGTCATGGCGAGCGCCTGGTGGAAGCCGCCGGCGCCGACGAAGCCCGCCACCGCCGGCGCCGCCGCCATGGCGAAGGCGCCCAGGCCCACCGCCTCGAGAATCGCCGAGTCGCCGATGTCGGGGTTGGCGTCGGCCGCGCTGTAGCCGGCGAAATAGAGCCCCTGCGGCATCTCCACCGGCGCGGTGAACCAGCGCTCGCCGGCGGCAGCAACGCGAATGCCGAAATCGGTGCCGTTGCGGCACATCGCCGTCACGATGGTCGAGTCCGCGAGGCCGATCAGCGGGTCGAGCAGGCTCTTGCCCATCGCCATGGCAACGTTGAGAAAGAACTGATCATTATTGGCAATGAAGTCGAAGTTTCTCGATAAATTCTTTCCTCCTTGTGAAACGAAAGGCGAAAGCGCCCTCATCAGCAGCGACGTGCAGGCGACGTTGCGTTGGTGCATTTCGTCGCCCATCGACAGGCCGCGCGCGATCAGCGGCACGAGGGGAATGCCCTTCGCGAACGCCACGGCTTCGCGGAAGAACGGCGCAAACTCGTCGCGCAGCCAGGCGAGGCGCGCGAGCACCTCGGCGTCGTTGCCGCCAAAGCGCATCACCTTGCCGATGCCCTCATTGAAGGTGCAGAAGGCGCGGTTGCCGAAGGCGCGGTTTTCCACGATGAGCAGCGGCTGGCTGCGCGTGGTGATGCCGGTCATCGGCCCCACCGCGCCGTAATGGTGGTTGGGCGCGAAGCGCACGCCGCCGCTTGCGGCGAGCTTCTCCGCGGCGGCAAGCTCCGGCGCCCAGCCCTCGAACACGATGGCGCCGCAGATGGCGCCGCGCAGCGGCCCGCACATGCGCGGCCACTCGATCGGCGGCCCCGCGTGCAGGATCAGGCGATCGGCGTCGAGTTCCGGAATCAATTCTCCGGCGCGCGCGACGCCGCACAGGACCGGATCGCCTTGCAGGATCCTTTCGATCGCAACCCGGTTCGCCCTCTCGATAGCGGGCCGGCGACCCGCGCGGCGCCGCGGCACGACTAGCGGCGCGCGCGCCAGCGCAGCTCGGGATAGCGCTCGCGCGGGCCGTGCGGCGCGAGCCAGGTCGGCGCCAGCGCCTCGAGCGACTGCGGCTGCAGGCCGAACGGGAACGGGCCTTCGCCAATGCTCGGCGCGCGCATCGAGTCGAGGTTGTCGACGCTCATCAGCGGCACCGGCGCGAGCTCGAGCAGCCGCGCCTGCAGGCGCGCCACCCAGTCGGGCAGCCCGATCACCAGGCGGCGCCGGTGGATCGCGGCGCAGGTGAATTCGACCAGCTCGCGCAGCGTGTAGCGGCGCGGGCCGCACAGATCGTAGCGCCGGCCGCGCGCGCCCGGATCGTCGAGCGCGGCGACCATGGCGCGCGCCACGTCGCCGACGTAGACCGGCTGGAAAACTGCGTCAGGGCTCGGCACGGCGAACACCGGCGAAAAGCGCGCCAGCAGCGCGAAGCGATTCAGGAACAGGTCCTCGGGTCCGAACATCACCGACGGCCGCAACACCGTGACGTCGAGATCCTGGGCGGCGAGAACCACCTGTTCGCCAATTCCCTTGGAGCGCAGGTATTGCGAGGGTGCGTCCGCCGCGGCTGCAGCAGACGACATCTGCAGCAGCCGCTTCACGCCCGCGACGCGGCAGGCCGACACCGCGGCCTGGGCGATCTCGACATGCGCTTGCGCGAAATCCGGGCTGTAATTATTGGGGCCGCGCTCGCCGGGCGCCCCGCGCCGGCCGTGCAGGATGCCGACCAGGTTGATCAGCGCCTCGCGACCGCGCGCGAGGCGCGGCAGCACGCCGGGCGCGCCGACGTCGGCCTCGATCACCTCCACCGTCGGCAGCGTGAACAAGTGCTTGGCGTTTTCGCGCCGCCGTGCCGGCACCGTGACGCGCGTGCCGCGCGCGGCGAGCGCCGCCACCAGGTGGCGGCCGACAAAACCGGAGCCGCCCAGCACCAGGATGTTGTCGTGCCTCATGGCGGCAGGTTACTGCGTTTCTTCGTCGAGCGGGACTTCCGCGCCGTTGCGCGCCGGCACCATGCCGAGGCGCGCCTTGATGGGCGTCAGCTTGTTCTCCAGGATCGCGGCGTAGAACACCGCGTTGGACATCACCTTCTTCACGTAGTCCCGCGTTTCCGGGAACGGAATGGTCTCGACGAAGATCGCGCCCTCGAGCGGGCGCGCGTCGCGCCAGCGGCGCGCGCGCGCCGGGCCGGCGTTGTAGGCCGCCGAAGCGAGCACCGAGCTGCCGAGCTGGTCGAGCACCATGCGGAGATAACCCGTACCGAGCGTGATGTTGGTCGGCACGTCGTTCACGCCCTTCTGGCGGTAGTTGCGCAGGCCGATCTTCTGCGCCACCAGGCGCGCGGTGGACGGCAGCACCTGCATCAGGCCGGCGGCGCCGGCGCTCGACTTGGCATCGACGATGAAGCGGCTTTCCTGCCGCACCAGGCCGAACACCCAGGCCTCGTCGACGCCGTGGCTGCGCGCGAACTCGCTGAACACGCCGCGGAACGGCATCGGATAGCGCAGCTCGAAATTGTGGTCGCGCACCGTGCGGTCGGCGGCCTGGATGGCGCGGTCATAGATCTCGGCGCGCATGGCGAATTCCGACGCGGCGAGCAGCTTGGTGTCGTCGAAGTAGCGCAGCGCAAACAGCCACTCGCGCACGCCCTCGGTGCGCATGCCGAGGCGGATCAGGTCGATGGCGCGCATCAGGCCGGGGTTCTTGCCGGCCGCCGCGATCTCGGCTTCGGAGGCGACATGCGTCACCTCCGGCAGCCCCGCGACATAGCCGAGCTCCTCGTTGGCGAGCAGGCCGTAGAAATTGGGCTGGCCGGCGATGCGCAGGTAGTAGGCGCGGCTGCCGGTCTCTTCGCCTTGCGCCGCCAGGGCGCGGCCGTACCAGTAGGTCCAGGACGGCTCATTGCGCAGGAAGGCCGACATGCGGTCGATCGCGTCGCGCACGGCCGCCCAGCGCCCGGCGCGCAGGCCGGCGCGCGCCTTCCAGGCGAGCTTGCGGTCGTCGAGCGGCGTGTCGCCCGCGCGCTCGTACCAGCCAAGCGCCTCGGGCATGTGCTCGCGCGCCGCCTCGTAGGCGACATGGCCCCAGAGGTATTTCATCTCCTTCTCCGACAGGCGCGAGTCGTAGACTTTTTCCAGCGCCTTCGCGGCGGCCGCCGGATCGGCGCGCGCCAGGCGCAGCGCCGCGAGCACCGCGACCTCGCGCACCGGGCGGCGCTCGAGCGAAGCCGGCAGCCGCGCGATCAGCAGCTTGGGCTGGCGCGCCGCCTCGGCGAGGGAGCGCTCGTCGGGCAGCTCGGACTTCGGCAGCATGCCGAGCGCGTTCTTCGCCGCGGTGATGTGGCCGTATTCGAACAGCAGCCGCACGCGCGTCCAGGCCTCGGTCGCCGACACGTGGCCGAGCCCGTGCAGGCGGCTGGCGAGCGTGTTGCAGCCCTCCGGCAGTTCCGCCGGCTCGCTCCACATGACGTCGGATTCTGCTACCACGCTGTCGTCGCCGCGCGCCAGGCGCGCGAGCAGCCCGTAGCACCGCAGCTCGAGGTCATCGGTGTTGTACGAGGCCGACTCGTGGTCGTACGCCTGCCATTCGCCGCGCCGGCCGAGCGCCTTCAGCCAGTCGCCGCGCATCAATTCAGCGACATAAGTGCCCTTGTTGACCTCCAGGAATTCGCGCACTTCTTCATTGGGCGTATCGTCGATGCGGATCGACAGGCGCCAGTACTCGAGCCAAGGCGCGAGCAGCTGGCCTTCCATCCCTTTCGTCAGGCGCGCGTACTTGAGCGCATCGCCCCTCTGGTAGGCGTCATAGGCGGCGACGATCGCGGCATCCTCGTTCGCGCCGGCGGCCGACGCGAACGCGAGCGCGAGGAGCGCGCTAAGATGCCGGAAATGCTTGAAAATCATAGGTTAAGCTTAACACGCGCATGGATGCGGCTTCCTTAAAGGCCTGGCGCAAAGCGGAGCGCGACCGGCTCATCGCCGCGCGCCTCGCCATCGCGCCGGACCAAATTGAATCGTGGCGGCTTCGCATCGATGCCTTCCTCGAGCTTTCCTTTCCAGGACTTGCCCGCGCCCGTCTCGGCTTCTGCTGGCCGATCAAGGGCGAATACGACGCCCGCCATCTTGCCAAAACGTTTCGCGAGCGTGGCGCGTTGACCGCGCTGCCGGTTGTAATTTCTCGTGATAAGCCGCTGGTGTTCCGCGAATGGCATCCCGGCGTCGAGCTCGCCACCGGTCCGTTAGACATTCCCTTTCCCAAAAGCTCGCCCGAAGTGAGCCCCAACGCCGTGCTGCTGCCCATGAATGGCTGGGACATGCAGGGATACCGGTTGGGCTACGGCGGCGGCTTCTTCGACCGCACCCTCGCCGCCGCGTCGAAGAAACCCGTCACCGTCGGCATCTCCTACGAGCTGGCGAAGATCGCCACCATCGACCCGCAGAGCTGGGACATCCCGATGGACTACGTCGTCACCGAGCGCGGCGTCTACCGGCGCGATCCGGACGGATTGGCGTTCCTGGGTGAGCCGCAGTCGGGCGAGCCGAGCAAACTTGCGTCACCGGTTTGCTACGCCGACGAAATCAGGCGCGATTAGCGCCGAACCAACGCTCTCGTCCCGGCCATTTCTCGACGAGGTCGATGAAGAGCGGGTCGATGCCCGTCGGGTCGGAGGTCACTTCCTTCGCAAGCGGTCCCGGCTCTTCGTTGTAGGCCAGCAGCGATAGATCGGTCATGCGCATCGGGTAGACCACGCCGTCGAGGTGGTCGCACTCGTGCTGCAGCAGCGCGGCCCAGGAGCTGTGGGCGTCGTGGCGATGCGAGTTGCCGTCGAGATCCTGGTAAGCGATTTCGATGTGCAGGAAGCGCGGCACTTTGCCGTGCAGGCCGGGGATCGAGAGGCAGCGCTCCCACACCGGCGTTTTCACCGGGGCCTTGGGCGTGATCACCGGATTGACCATCACGGTCCAGGGGCGCGGCCTGAGGCCGGAGCCTTCCGGGATGCGCGAGGCGATGATGCGGTAGACGACGACGCGCTTCGAGACGAAAACCTGCGGCGCGGCGAGGCCGCTCGCACCGATGTCTTCGAGTGTCTCCTGCATGTCGGCGGCGAGGCTGCGGATCTCGGGCGCCGTCGGGTCGGCGACGGGCTCGGCGACTTTCAGCAGGATGGGGTTTCCCATCTTCGCGATGCGCAGGACGCTCATCCGGGTCTCACCGGAGAAACATGCGGTAGGCCGGGTTGCGCGTCTCGTCGGTGCAGGGGTAGCCGAGCTTGCGCAGGAACGAGCGGAACTGCTTCATCTCGTCGCGCGGCACCTGCATGCCGACCAGCACGCGGCCGTAGTCGGCGCCGTGGTTGCGGTAGTGGAACAGGCTGATGTTCCAGCCGCCGCGCATCGAATCGAGGAAACGCACCAGCGCGCCCGGCCGCTCGGGGAATTCGAAGCGGTAGAGCAGTTCGTCCCTGGCGATCGCGCGCCCGCCGACCATGTGGCGCACGTGCGTCTTGGCCATGTCGTTGTCGGAGAGGTCGAGCGTCTTGAGGCCGTGGCGGCGCAGGTTCTTCACCAGGCGCGCGGTCTGCTCGCGCCCCTGGGTCTCGATGCCGACGAAGATGTGGGCGTCCTTCGAGTCGGCGATGCGGTAATTGAACTCGGTGACGCTCCTCGCGCCGAGCGTGGCGCAGAAGCGGCGGAAGCTCCCCGGGCGCTCGGGGATGGTGACCGCCAGCACCGCCTCGCGGTGCTCGCCGAGCTCGGCTTCCTCGGCGATGAAGCGCAGGCGGTCGAAATTGGTGTTGGCGCCCGAGGCGACCGCTACCAGGGTCTGGCCGCGCGCGTTGCGCCGCGCCACCCAGGCCTTGGCGCCCGCCACCGACAGCGCGCCGGCCGGCTCGAGCACCACGCGCGTGTCCTCGAACACGTCCTTGATCGCGGCGCACATCTCGTCGGTGTCGACCAGCACCATCTCGTCGACGTACTGCCGGCAGAGGCGAAAGGTTTCCTTTCCGACTTCCTTGACCGCCACGCCGTCGGCGAACAGGCCGACGTGGTCGAGCCGGATACGCTTGCGAGCCTTGAGGGATTTCTGCATAGCCGCGGCGTCTACCGGTTCAACACCGATTATTTTTGTCAAAGGACGTACCGCTTTCACATAAGCGGCGATGCCGGAGATCAGGCCGCCGCCGCCCACCGGGACGAAGATGGCGTCGAGCGGCCCGGGATGCTGGCGCAGGATCTCCATGCCGATGGTGCCCTGCCCGGCGATCACCTCCGGGTCGTCGTAGGGATGGACGAAGGTGAGCCCGCGGCGGCGCTTCAGGCGGCGCGCGTGCTCGTAGGCTTCGTCGTAGGAATCGCCGTGCAGCACCACCTCGGCGCCGCGCGCGGCCACCGCGTTGATCTTGATGCGCGGCGTGGTCACCGGCATCACGATCACCGCGCGGCAGCCCAGGCGCTGCGCGGCGAGCGCCACGCCCTGCGCGTGGTTGCCGGCGCTCGCGGCGATCACGCCCTTCTTCAGGCGCTTTTTCGGCAGCCCGGCCATCTTGTTGTAGGCGCCGCGCAGCTTGAACGAGAATACCGCCTGCAGGTCCTCGCGCTTGAGCAGCAGCCGGTTGCCCAGGCGCCGCGAGAGCGCCGGCGCGGCCTCGAGCGGCGACTCGGTCGCCACGTCGTAGACGCGCGCTTTCAGGATCCGCTCGAGGTAATTCTTGCTCATCGCCCGGGGAATTTAGCATGGAGGAACTGGCCGGCCTGTTTCTGGCGAGCTTCACCGCGGCGACGCTGATCCCGTTGCCCTCGGAAGTGGCGCTGTTCGCCTATCTCAAGGCGTTCCCGGAGCACGCCGCCCTGGGGGTCGCCGTGGCGACGATCGGCAACACGGCCGGCGGAATGACGACGTTCATCCTGGGACGCGTCCTGCCGCAAAAGAAGCTGAACGATAAGGCGACCTATTACCTCAAGCGCTACGGCGCGCCGGTCACCTTCTTCGTCTGGCTGCCTTTCGTAGGCGATGCGATCTGCGCCGCCGCCGGCTGGCTGCGGGTGAACTGGATCGCGGCCCTCTGCTTCATGACGGCGGGCCGCCTGGCGCGCTACATTGTGGTCGCGGCCATCGCATGAAAATCACCAAAACCCGGGTGGCAATCGTCGGCGCGGGCCCCGCGGGGCTGCTGCTCTCGCACCTCCTGCATCGCGCCGGCATCGATTCGGTGGTGCTCGAGTCCCGCAGCCGCCAGGAGATCGAATCCACCCTCCGCGCCGGCGTGCTCGAGCAAGGAACGGTCGATTTGCTGGAGAAAAGCGGGGTGGGAGAGCGCCTGAAGCGAGAGGGCTTCGTGCACCACGGCATCTACTTGCGCTTTCGCGGCGAATCGCACCGCATCCCGCTCACCGAGCTCACCGGCGGGCGCTCGATCATGGTCTACGCGCAGCACGAGGTGATCAAGGACCTGGTGAAGGCGCGCCTCGATGCCGGGGGGAGGATTCTTTTCGAGGTGAAGGATGTGGCGTTGGAAGGTCTGGATTCGACTTCTCCCGAAGTGAATTTTTTGTGGAAAAACGAAAAGCAGCAGATACAGGCCGATTTCATTGCGGGCTGCGACGGCTTCCACGGCATCTCGCGCCCGGCCATTCCCGCGGCGCGCCGCACCGAGTTCAAGCGCAACTACCCCTTCGGCTGGTTCGGCATCCTGGTCGAGGCGCCGCCTGCCACCGACGAGCTGATCTACGCGCACCACGAGCGCGGCTTCGCGTTGATTTCCACGCGCTCGCCGACCATTCAGCGCCTCTACTTCCAATGCGACCCCAAGGACGAGGTCGGCAATTGGCCCGACGCGAGGATCTGGGAGGAGCTGCACGCGCGCCTTGAAGGTTCCGACGGCTGGAAGGTCAAGGAGGGCCGAATCTTCCAGAAGGGCATCATCGCCATGCGCAGCTTCGTGGTCGAGCCGATGAACTACCGGCGCCTGTACCTTGCCGGCGACGCTGCGCACATCGTGCCGCCGACGGGCGCCAAAGGACTTAATCTGGCAATCAATGATGTGAGAATCTTGGCCTCGGCCCTGATGGACTTTTATGAAAAGAAGAGCGAAGCAGGCTTGAAAAGCTACTCCACAACCGCCTTGAAAAGAGTTTGGCGCGCGGAGAACTTTTCCTGGTGGATGACCTCGATGCTGCACAAGTTTCCCGAGGACTCGCCGTTCCAGCACCGCATCCAGCTCTCGGAGCTCGACTACGTGGTGAGCTCGAAGGCAAAAGCCCTCACTCTGGCGGAGAACTACGTCGGCTAAAGGCCGCGCATGGCTGAGCGCACCTACAACGTCCTCTTCCTCTGCACCGGCAACTCAGCGAGATCGATTCTCGCCGAGGCCTACCTGAACGCGGAGGGCAAGGGCCGCTTTCGCGCCTACAGCGCCGGCAGCAAGCCCGGCGGACGCGTTAACCCCTACGCCCTGGATCTGCTGGCGAAGAACGGCATCGCCACCGCCGGGCTACGCTCGAAAAGCTGGGACGAATTCGCGCAGCCGGGCGCGCCGAAGATGGACCTGGTCATTACCGTCTGCGACAACGCCGCGGCCGAGGCCTGTCCCTACTGGCCCGGCGCGCCGATGAGCGCGCACTGGGGAGTCGCCGACCCGGCAGCGGTCGAGGGCAGCGACGAGGACAAGCGCCGTGCATTCCAGGGGACCTTTGACGAGCTCGGCGCCCGAATCAAGAGCCTGCTGGATGAAATCGGCGCTCGCTGAAGCCGTCGGCACGGCGCTGCTGCTCGCTGCCGTGGTCGGCTCGGGGATCATGGGCGAGCGCCTCGCCGACGGTAATGTCGCGATCGCGCTGCTCGCTAACTCCACGGCTACCGGCTGCGCGCTTGCGGCGCTGATCGTGGCGCTGGCGCCGGCGAGCGGCGCGCACCTCAACCCGCTGGTGACCACGGCCCTTGCGCTGCGCGGCGTACTCTCACGCCGCCAGATCCTTCTGTACCTGCTGGCGCAAGTTGCCGGCGCCCTGCTCGGCGTGCTGCTCGCGCACGCCATGTTCGACCTGCCGCTGATTCAGATCTCTACGCAGCCAAGAACCGGCGCGGGGCAATGGATCAGCGAGGTGGTGGCGACCTTCGGACTGGTGTACCTGGTGCTGTCCTGCGAACGGCAGCGCTCGGCCGCCGCGCCATTCGCCATTGGCGCCTATATCGCCGCCGCCTACTGGTTCACGGCCTCGACGTCGTTTGCCAATCCCGCGGTGACGATCGCGCGCGCCTTCACCGACACTTTTTCGGGCATCGATCCTGCGGATGTTGCGGCGTTCATCGCGGCGCAGATCATCGGCGCCGCCGCCGCGCTGCTGGCCTTCAGCCGAAGCGGCCGGTGATGTAATCCTCGGTTTCCTTGCGCTGCGGCTTGATGAAGATCTGGTCGGTGACGCCGAACTCGATCAGCTTGCCGAGGTACATGTAGGCGGTGAAGTCCGAGACGCGCGCCGCCTGCTGCATGTTGTGGGTGACGATCACCACGGTGTAATCGTTCTTCAGCTCGTGGATCAGCTCCTCGATGCGCGTGGTCGAGATCGGGTCGAGCGCCGAGCAGGGCTCGTCGAGCAGCAGCACCTCGGGGCGGATGGCGATGCAGCGCGCGATGCACAGGCGCTGCTGCTGGCCGCCCGAGAGGCTGTTGCCGCTCTGGTGCAGCTTGTTTCGCACCTCGGACCACAGCGCGGCCCGCGTCAGCGCCCACTCGACCCGCTCTTCCATTTCCCGTCTGGACAATCTTTCGAACAGGCGAACGCCGAAGGCGATGTTGTCGAAGATCGACATCGGAAACGGCGTCGGCTTCTGAAACACCATGCCGATCTTGGCGCGGATCAGCGACACGTCCTGCTTGGTGGTGAGCAGGTTCTCGCCGTCGAGCATCACCTCGCCCTCGGCGTGCTGGTCGGGGTAGAGCGAGTACATGCGGTTGAACGTGCGCAGCAGCGTCGATTTGCCGCAGCCCGAGGGCCCGATGAACGCGGTCACCCGGTTCTTCGGGATGTCGAGGCTGATGTCGTAGAGCGCCTTGTAGCCGCCATAGAAGAAGCCCAGGTTGCGCACCCGCAGCTTGGGCTCCAGGGCGAGCTCGCCCGCGGTTTCGCTCGCGCGCACGGCGGTGCGGAGGGCGGGTCGCTGCAGCTGCGGGGACGGGGCGGCGGCTTCCAAGGCGTCAGTCCTTTCTGAAGAGCGAGCGGGCGAGGATGTTGAGCGTCAGCACGGCGAGCGTGATGAGCGCCGCGCCGCCCCAGGCAAGGCGATGCCAGTCCGCGTACGGGCTCATGGCGAACTGGAAGATGACGGTCGGCAAGTTGGACATGGGGCCGTTCATGTTGAGCGACCAGAACTGGTTGTTGAGCGCGGTGAAGAGCAGCGGCGCGGTTTCCCCGCTGATGCGCGCCACGGCGAGCAGGATGCCGGTGACGATGCCGGTGCGCGCCGCGCGATAGGTGATCAGCAGCACCATGCGCCAGGTCGGGCAGCCCAGCGCTACCGCCGCCTCGCGCAGGCTGTTCGGCACCAGCTTGAGCATGTCGTCGGTGGTGCGCACCACCACCGGCACCACCAGGAGCGAGAGCGCCATGGCGCCGGCCCAGCCGGAGAAGTGCCCGACACGCGCCACATAGACCGAATACACGAACAATCCCATGATGATCGACGGCGCGGACAGCAGCACGTCGTTGAGAAACCGCGTCGCCGGCGCGAGCCAGCCGCGGTGGCCGAACTCGGCGAGGTAGGTGCCGGCGAGAATGCCGACCGGCGTGCCGAGCAGCGTTCCCATCACCACCAGCATCGCGCTGCCGGCGATGGCGTTGGCCAGGCCGCCGTCGGCGCCCGGTGGCGGCGTCATCTCGTAGTACAGCGTGGCGCGCGCGAGCGCGTGGCCGCCCTCGTAGAAGAGCGTACCGAGGATCCAGACCAGCCAGAACAGCCCGAAAGCGAGCGCCAGCGCCGAAATTCCGAGCAGCAGCGCGTTGACGCGCTTGCGCGAGCGGTACAACGGGTTGGAGGCGGCGATGGGATTGATCGCGGGAGCGGCGGCCGCAGTCACGTGCGCGTGCCTTCCTGGCGCGCCAGGCGCATGAGGAGGAACTTCGACAACGCGAGCACGACCGAGGTGATGAGGAACAGGATCAGGCCGAGCTCGATCAGTGCCGAGAAGTACACGTCGCCGACCGCCTCGGTGAACTCGTTGGCGAGCGCCGAGGCGATGCTGTTGCCCGGCGCCATCAGCGACACCGCGAAGCGGTGCGCGTTGCCGATGACGAAGGTCACGGCCATGGTCTCGCCGAGTGCGCGCCCCAGCCCGAGCATCACACCGCCGATGACGCCGACCTTGGTGTAGGGAAGCACGACCCGCCAGACCACTTCCCAGGTCGTCGCGCCCAGCCCGTAGGCCGACTCCTTGAGCAGCGGCGGCACCAGCTCGAACACGTCGCGCATCACGGCCGTGATGAAAGGAATCACCATGATCGACAGGATCAGCCCGGCGGTCAGCATGCCGATGCCGAGCGGCGGCCCCTGGAACAGCGCGCCGAGCAAAGGCACGCCGCCGACCGAGCCGATCAGCGCCGGTTGCACGTGCGACTGGAAGATCGGCACGAAGACGAACAGGCCCCACATGCCGTAGATGATCGACGGAATCGCCGCCAGCAGTTCGATCGCGGTGCCGAGCGGCCGCTTGAGCCAGGGCGGCGAGAGCTCGGTGAGAAAAAGCGCGATGCCGAAGCTCACCGGCACCCCGATCAGCATGGCGATGAGCGAGGTCATCAGCGTGCCGTAGATCGGAATCAGGGCACCGAACTTCTCCTGCACCGGGTTCCAGTCGGAGGTCCAGAGGAAGCCCAGGCCGTAACGGTCCAGGCTATGACGGCTGCCGATGACCAGCGTAACGAGAATCGCGGCGAGCAGGCTGAAGACCAGCAGCGCGAACAACCGCGTGATCTGCTCGAAAGCCATGTCCGCCCAGCGCATCGGTAGCACGCGCCGCGGCCCGCCGGGCTGGCCAGTCTTCGCTTCCTCGCTGTGGACGGAGTGCGGAATAGGGATGACGAGGGCGCTCATCGGCGGCCTGCGGCGGATTCTAAGCCAAGGGATCGGACCAGCGGTTCAGTAAACCGGCTTGCCGGCAGGATCGCGCAGCTTGGATTTCCACTCCGACTGGATCAGCCTGACGACCGGGTCCGGCATCGGCACGTAGTCCAGATCGTCCGCCATCTTGGCGCCGTTCCTGAACGACCAGTCGAAGAATTTCAGCACCTCTTTCGCGTTCTCCGGCTTTTCCTGGGCCTTGTGCATCAGGATGAACGACGCGCCGGTCATTGGCCAGCTCTTCTTCCCCGGCTGGTCGGTGAGCACCAGATACATGCCCGGCGCCTTCGCCCAGTCGGCACCCGCCGCCGCGGCCGCGAAGGTATCGTCTCCCGGCGCGAGCACCACGCCGTCCCGGTTGGCCATTTTCGCGACCGACAGCTTGTTCTGCTTGGCGTACGCGTACTCGACGTAGCCGATCGCGCCGTCGATGCGCTGCACGTACGACGCCACGCCTTCGTTACCCTTGCCGCCGACCCCGGCAGGCCAGGAAACCGACGTGCCTTCGCCCACTTTTTCCTTCCATTCCGGGCTGACCTTGGAAAGATAGTTGACGAAAATGAACGTGGTGCCGGAGCCGTCGGCGCGGTGCACCACGGAGATCGCCTGATCGGGAAGCTTGAGGCCCGCGTTGATCCGCTCGATGACCGGATCGTTCCACTTGGTAATCTTGCCGAGGTAGATGTCCGCGATCACGGCGCCGGTCAGCGTGAGTGCCCCGGACGGCACGCCTTTGAGGTTATAGACCATCACATCGCCGCCCATGATGGCGGGGAATTGAATCAGGCCGTTCTTCTCCAGCTCCTCCGGCTTCATCGGCATGTCGGAAGCGCCGAAATCGACGGTCTTGGCGGTGATCTGCTTGATGCCGCCGCCCGAACCGATCGACTGGTAATTGAGCCCGATGCCGGTGGCCTTCTTGTAGGCGTCGGCCCACTTGGCGTAGATCGGGTAAGGGAAGGTGGCGCCGGCGCCGGTGATGTCGGCGGCCTGGGCCGGGGCACTGAGCAGCGCCGCGGCGAGCGCGGCTCCGCCGGCAAATCGTTTCAGCATGGGAAAGCTCTCCTGGAAGTTGAATTTCACGCGGAGGCCAGCGTATTTCCCGATTGTTTCCGGATCATGACCGTTTCGCGCCGCGGTAATCAGACGGTCACACGCCGCCGGTAGCCTGCGTGGGTCCTTTGGTTGCCAATTTGTCATAATCGAGGCCTGCGAACGTCATGGGCGTGACCGAACACCTGTCGAAGCAGTTCGACGCCGAGCTGGAGACCATCCGCTCGCGCGTGCTGGAAATGGGCGGGCTGGTCGAGTCGCAGATCCGGCGCGCGCTCGACGGCTTCGCCAGCGGCGACCGCGCCCTGCTCGAGGACGTGATCAGCACGGACCAGCGGGTCAACGCCATGGAAATGGCGCTCGACGGCGACTGCAGCCAGGTGATCGTCAAGCGCCAGCCGGCGGCCAACGACCTGCGCCTGATCGTCGCCATCACCAAGACCGTCACCGACCTCGAGCGCATCGGCGACGAAGCGAA
Source organism: Burkholderiales bacterium (assembly GCA_036394595.1). Taxonomy (GTDB): domain Bacteria; phylum Pseudomonadota; class Gammaproteobacteria; order Burkholderiales; family SG8-39; genus SCGC-AG-212-J23. The sequence continues at coordinate 34,447 of DASWEU010000111.1, forward strand.
GAAGATCGCGCGCATGGGCAAGCGCATCCGCGAGCGCGACGGCACCGCGCGCGCGCCGCGCGCCGCCGACATCCGCCATGCCGCCGACATCGCTCTGTCGATGCTGCGCCGGGCGCTGGACGCCTTTGCCCGCCTCGACACGGCGGCCGCCGAGGCGGTGATTCGCGACGACGCCGGCATCGACAGCGAGTTCCGCGCCATCCTGCGCCAGCTCATCACCTACATGATGGAAGACCCGCGCACCATCTCCACGGCGCTCGACACCATCTGGGTGGCGAAGGCGATCGAGCGCATGGGCGACCACGCCAAGAACCTGGCCGAGTACGTCATCTACATCGTCAAGGGCACCGACGTGCGCCATACCGGCAAGCTCGACGGGATCGACAGCGCCGCGAAATGAGCGCCACGGTGCTGGTCGTCGAGGATGAGCCGCAGATCCAGGAGCTGGTTGCCGTCAACCTCGAGCATGCCGGACACGTGGTGCGGCGCGCCTCGAGCGCCGAGGAAGCCGAGCGCGCCATCCGCGATGAACTGCCCGACGTGCTGGTGCTCGACTGGATGCTGCCCGGTGAATCGGGGCTGTCGCTGGCGCGGCGGCTGCGCGCCGACGAGCGCACGCGCGACCTGCCGATCCTGATGCTCACCGCGCGCGCGATGGAATCGGACAAGCTCTCCGGCCTGGAATCGGGCGCCGATGACTATCTCACCAAGCCGTTCTCGCCGCGCGAGCTCGCCGCCCGCATCAAGGCGGTGCTGCGCCGGCGCGCGCCGCAGCTCTCGGGCGACGCCGTCGAGGTCGAGGGTCTGAAGCTCGACCCGGCCTCCCACCGGGTAATTGCGCGCGCTGCCACCGGCGACCATCGGCTCTCGCTGTCGCCGGCGGAATTCCGGCTGCTGCATTTCCTCATGACGCACCCCGGGCGCGTCTACTCGCGCACGCAGCTGCTCGACCACGTCTGGGGCGACCACGTTTACATCGAGGAGCGCACGGTGGACGTGCACATCCGGCGCCTGCGCAAGGCGCTCGAGCCCTCCGGCCACGACCGGCTGATCGACACGGTGCGCGGCTCCGGCTACGGATTGCTGACGGCTTGAGCGCGCTCTGGGCCTGGGGCTGGGCGCTGGTCGCGGCGGTGCTCGCCGCCCTGCTCTTTCACCAGCGCCGCCAGCTCGCGCGCTTGGCGCGCTGGCTCGAGCATCCCGAATCCGGCAAGGTTCCCGAGGGCAGCGGCACCTGGGACCGCGTCTTCGCCTTACTGCATCACTTCGAGCGCGACGCGGCGCGGCGCGAGGAGGCGCTGGCCGAGGCGCTGACGCGCTTTCGCCGCGCGGCGCAGGCGCTGCCGGATGGCGTCGTGATGCTGGACGCCGAAAACCGCATCGAATGGTGCAACGACCGCGCCGCGGCGATGCTGGAGCTCGACCCGCGCAGCGACCTCGGGCAGCCGATCGTCAACCTGGTGCGGCACCCGGGCTTCGTCGACCACCTGGCCGCGTCGGAGCGCGCCGACGATCGCAGGGAACGCACCAGTACGCCGGGCATCCGCGTGCCGGCGGCGAGCGGCACCATCTTTTCGCTGCAGCTGCTCCCCTACGGGCAGTCGCAGGCGCTGCTGCTGTGCCGCGACGTCACGCAGGCCGAGCGCGTCGAGACCATGCGCCGCGACTTTGTCGCCAACGTGTCGCACGAGCTGCGCACGCCGCTCACCGTGCTGGTGGGCTTCCTCGAGACGGTGCGCGAGCTCAAGCTCGACCCGCAGCGCGTGCGCGACTACGTCGGCATGATGCGTGAGCAGGCAGGCCGCATGCACCGCATCATCGAGGACCTGCTGACGCTGTCGGTGCTCGAATCGGCGCCGCCGCCGGCGGCCGAGCGCGTGCGCGTGGCGCCGCTGCTCGAGCGGCTGCGCGCCGACGCCGAGGCGCTGTCCGCGGGGCGCCACCAGATCGCGCTGCGCGCGAGCCCCCACGTCGACCTGGCGGGCTCCGAGACGGAACTGGCGAGCGCCTTCGGCAACCTGGTGAGCAACGCCGTGCGCTACACGCCGGCCGGCGGCCGTGTCAGCCTCGTGTGGAGCGACGGCGCCGAGGGCGCGTCCTTCGCGGTAGAAGACAGCGGCCCCGGCATCGCCGGCGAGCACATCCCGCGGCTTACCGAGCGCTTCTACCGCGTCGATCGCGGCCGCTCGCGCGAGTCCGGCGGCACCGGACTCGGACTCGCCATCGTCAAGCACGCCGTCGCGCGCCACCAGGCGACCCTTGAGATCGAAAGCCGCGAGGGCGAAGGCAGCCGCTTCACCGTGCGCTTCCCGCCGAGCCGCATCGTACCGGTCGAGATCACGTCCAGCTCGTAATCCTGCGGTCATGGCGCGGCGGCATTCTTGCGCCGCCCGTGAAGATCGGCCTTTTCCTCTCGTTACTCTTGTTCGCCGGCGACGCGCTCGCCTGGGGCCTGCAGACGCACCTGTTTCTCGCGCAGCAGGCGCTGCCCGCCGTGTCGCCGGGCTGCGCCGCGCTGGTGTTCGCCGGCGCTTGCCTGCCGGATCTCGCGCTCGCCGGTCGCTTCCTCGGCACGCCGGCGTTCCGGCGCGCGCATCTCTGGTCGACGCTGCGCCGCCTTGCCGCGGCACCGCGCAGCGAAGAGGAGCACGCCCTCGCCGTCGGCTATGCCAGCCACCTGCTCGCCGACGTCGTCGCGCACAATGCCTTCGTGCCCGAGCACGAGGCGCGCATCGCCCGCATCCCGCATTTCACCCACGCGCTCGCCGAATGGGCGATGGACCAGCACTTGCACCTTCGCGTCCCGGTCGAGCCGCGCGAGGCGCTGCTCGATCGTCATGCCGCGGTCGTGCTATTCGTCAGCCGTCACTTCGGCTGCGGCGAAGCGCTCGCCGCGCACGCCACGGCCTGGCTCGCCGCCGCCGACGGCTGGCTGCGCGCCTCGCCCGTGCCGCGACTCTGCCTGAGCCTGCTGGGATCGCGGCGTTTCGACGACTACCTGCGGCGCGCCAGCGACAGCCTGAGTAACCTCGAAGCGGCGCTCGAGGGCCGCCTGGTGGACTGGGTCAGCTCAGACCCAGAGGGACGCGGCGGCAATGCCGCCGCCGATCGCCGCGCCAGCGAGCACATCGCTCGGATAGTGTAGGCCGAGCACGATGCGCGATGCCGCGGTCAGCGCCGCGAACGCGCCAAGCAGGCCGGCATGCCCCGGGTAGTAGCTCGCGGCGACGATCGTGAAAGCCACCGCGTGCAGCGTGTGACCCGAGGGAAAGCTGTAGGCATCCAGCGGCAACGCGCCGGCGGCGATGGCCGGCATCACCTGGTAGGGGCGCGGCCGCACCGTGCCACGCTTGAGCAGCGCATAAGCGAGCGTGCAGGCAACGCCCACCGCCGCCATGTGCAACACCGCCGGCACTGCCTCGTTGCCCCGCTGCACCAGCAGCGTGAGCATCAGCGAATACCAGAAGATACCGTTGCCGAGCCAGCTCACGGCGCGGAAGAAATGCAGCAACGGCGGGTAGCGCAGCACGCCGTTCATGCGCACGCTCAGCCA
>DASWEU010000112.1:0-3506 GCA_036394595.1 Burkholderiales bacterium
CAGCACGCGCAGATCGTGCTGCTGATGCTCGTCGTGCTGGCCATCGTAATCGCCTGGTTCGTGCTCCATTGGCGACGCCGTTGACGCCCGGTATAGTGCGCGCCAAAGCACGCCGACAATAATTACGACCCTGGCCCCGAATTCCGCGCCGAAATTCGCGTTCCTGCCGCCGATCGGCTCGCGCGCTTATTACGTCCTGCTCGGCGTAATCGCGATTTTCATTCTCGGGCCGCTGGGCGGGATCACCGCGGCCTACATGAATTTCTCGCTCGGCTTCTTCGTCGGCGGGCAGGTGCTCGCCGGGATTCTCGGCAGCGTGGTGACCTTCGGCTACGGCGCCGAAGGCAAGCACGGCGCGAACTACATGCAGTCGATGGCCGCCTCGGTGGCCAGCATGGGGGCGATGGGCGTGCTGATCCAGACGATGATCTGGCTCGGCCTCGCCGAGCCGCCGACCTGGCTGCTGATCGCGTACTTCCTGTGCATCGGCATGCTCGGCGTCGGCCTCGGCATGCTCTACACGCCGCTGGTGGTCGACCGCATGCAGCTCAAGTATCCGTCGGGCCTGGCGGTGGCGAACATCCTGCGCGCGCTGACCGATCCGCGCGTGCTGCGCCAGTCCGTGGCGCGCCTCGGGAGCGGCATCGGCCTCGGCGCCGGCGTGACGCTGCTCGCGGAAAAGGCCAACGTCGCGCTGCTCGGCGCGGTCCATTTCTCCGCCTCGACCTTCGGCGCCGGCATCATCGTCGGCGCGCGCATCGGCGTGCCCGCCCTGGTGGTCGGCGCCATCGGCCTCGCGCTCACGCCGTGGCTGAGAGAAGTCGGCCTGCTCGGGCCGAACGACCCGTGGCGCAAGGTCGGCTTCCTGATCGCGCTCGGCACCATCCTCGGGGCCGCGATCGTCGACATCACGCTGATCGTGCGGCAGGCGCTGGCGCGCCATAAAGCGACCAGCGCCGAGCAACCCGAGGCGCCGGTCGAAGAGTGGAAGCGAGTCGATACGCGCAAGCTCGTCGCCTGGGTCGCTTTCTGGGCGGTGGCCGTGGTCGCGGTATCGCATAACCTGGGCGTGCCGGTGGGCTACGCGGTGCTCGGCGTCGCGCTCGCCGGCGTGTTCGTGCTGGTGAACGGCATCAGCCTCGGCATCTCGGACAGCAATCCGATCTCCTCAGCGTTCGTCGTCGGCGTGACGGTGATGGCGCTCGTCGGCCTGGTCGACCCGGTGATCGGCCTTCTGGCCGGCTCGATCCTCCTCATCAGCACCGTGGTCGGCGGCGACATGCAGCAGGACCGCTCGACCGGATGGCGCCTGAGCACCAACCGCACCATCCAGTTCCGCTACCAGGTGATCGGCATCCTGATGGGCGGGGTGTTCGCGGTGGTGATCACCAAGCTGTTCCTCGCCGCCTATCCGGTGCTCCAGGTGGACACCTTCCTGCACCCGGAGATGAAGACCGGCAACTGGCAGAGCGCCATGACCTACAAGTTCGCCGGCGTGCTGCGCGGGCTCACCTCCGCCGAAACCACGACGCTTAAGCTGATGGGCCTGGGCATTGCCATCGGCCTCGCGGTCGAGGTGCTGCGCGAGATCCTCAAGCGCAGTGCCGCCTACCAGGCGTGGAAGCTGCGCAGCGCCGGCACCAGGATCGCGGACTTCATCCTCGACGCGGTCATCATCCCGAGCCCCTACGCTTCGAGCTTCGGCGGCTTCGTCGACTGGTACACCTCGCTGTGGTTCGGCCTCGGCGGCGTCTTTTCCTCGGTGTGGAACTGGGTCGTACAGCGCCGCGGCGGACAAAAAGACACTGCGCAGCCCCGCGACATGGACAGCATGTCGCTCGTCGGCGGCGGCCTGATCGCCGGCGAGGCGCTCGCCTTCCTCACCCTCGGCATCATCGGACTGCTTTCGCTCGCACGCTAGGCATGGAAGAGAGCCCGGTCGACGGCGCAGCACACGCCCGAAGGGCATGGGGCCTGGTCCTGGTTGTCGCGTACTTCGCCCTGCTCGTCTATTTGCTGGTGGCGCCAGGCACCCGCATCATCGGCGTGCTGAGCGTTCCCGTTGCCGGCGTCTTGATCGCCTGGTATTTCGTCCCGGCGTTGATGGACGACGCGCCGCAATGGTGGCGGCGCCTCGTCTATCGCGGCTGGCACGGTAAATACCGCGCCTTCGAGGATCGCCGCGTTCGGGTGCTCGACGGCGAGAGGGATACGCCGTCACGGGTATTCGCGGCCGACATCTTCGAGATCCTGGGCGAAACGCCTTCGGCGCTCGATCTGGCGAAGCTCGCGGCGCGCTACGGTGCCGATTTCGTTCAGGCAACCGAAGGACTCGCGCGGGGTGAATGGCTGTTCACCGATTGCGCCTGCATTGCCTACGTGCGCGGCCGGGACGCCCACAAGCTCGCGCTCTGGCTGGAGCGCTCGGTATTCATGCCGATCGATAACCGCCGCACCGCGGTGACCGGCAAGCTCTATCCATTTACGAAAGAGGCGGCGCGCCGCTAGATTCCCGGCGTATAGTTTTGCTGCGTACCTTCTGGGGAGGAGGCAGCATGAGAAAGATGATTCCAGTCGCCGGCAACGGACTGCTCGACCGCCGGGAATTCCTGCGCGGTGGCGCGGCGCTCGCGGCCGCAATGACCGGGTATTCGGTGAAGGCGGAAACGCTGGGCGAGCAGCCCTGGGGCAAGGAGCCCGGGATGCTGGTGGAACCCTACGGCGTGCCCTCCAGATTCGAGAAGGCCGCGGTGCGCACGCTCAGCAATCCCAAAGGCGAGCCGCGCACGTCGCACGCGCGCACGCCGCATCACCTCCTGCAAGGCACGGCGACGCCGAACGGGCTGCACTTCACGATTTCGCACGCCGGCAACGCCGACATCGACCCGGCGCAGCATCGGCTCGCGATCCATGGGCTGGTGAAGCGCCCGCTGGTCTTCACCGTCGATGCGCTGAATCGCTATCCGCTGGTGTCGCGCTTCACCTTCGTCGAATGCGGCGGCAACAGCGCACCGCTGTTCTCGCCAGAGCCGATCCAGGCGAGCGTACAGGCGCTGCACGGCCTCGCCTCCTGCGCGGAATGGACCGGCGTGCCGCTCTCCACGCTGCTCGAGGAAACCGGCATCGATCCGAAGGCGAAGTGGGTGGTCGCCGAAGGCGCCGACTCGCCGCACCTCTCGCGCAGTGTGCCGCTCAACAAGATCCTCGACGACGCGATGGTCGTGCTCTACCAGAACGGCGAGCGGGTGATGCCGGGCAACGGCTACCCGATGCGTCTGCTGCTTCCCGGCTGGGAAGGCAACATGAACGTGAAGTGGCTGCGCCGCCTGCAGCTCACCGAGGCGCCGGCGATGACCTACTACGAAGCGCGCACCTACGCGCCGATCCTGCCCGACGGCAAGGCCTACCAGTTCTATTTCATCCAGGAGGTGAAGTCGTTCATCACGCGGCCTTCGGTCGGCGTCGAGATGAAAGGCCCCGGCTTCTACGAGATCTCCGGCATCGCC
>DASWEU010000113.1:0-2901 GCA_036394595.1 Burkholderiales bacterium
CTCCATCACCGCGTATCTGGAAATGCGCTCGAGCGATGTGGTGTTGTCGGTGCTGCCGCTCGCCTTCGACTACGGGCTGTATCAGGCGCTGATGTGCGCCAAGGTCGGCGCCACGCTGGTGCTCGAGAGATCGTTCACCTATCCCGCGGTCGTCCTGGAGAAGCTGAAGGCCGAGCGCGTCACCGGCTTTCCCCTGGTGCCGACGCTCGCCGCGATGCTGCTGCAGATGAAGCACCTCGCGCCGGGCACGTTCCCCGAGCTGCGCTTCCTGACGAATACCGCGGCTGCCCTGCCGCGCGCGCACATCGAGCGCCTGCGCGAGCTGTTCCCGCAGGCCAGGCTCTTCTCGATGTACGGCCTTACCGAGTGCAAGCGCTGCACCTACCTGCCGCCCGAGCAGCTTGCCGAGCGACCCGAGTCGGTCGGCATCGCGATTCCCGGGACAGAAGCCTATGTCGTCGACGAGCAGGGCGTGCCTGTGCCGCCCGACGTTGTCGGCGAGCTGGTGATCCGCGGCGCGCACGTCATGAAGGGCTATTGGGCTGACGAGGCGGCCACGGCGCGCGTGCTGAAGCCCGGCCCGCACCCGTGGGAGAAGGTGCTGCATACGGGCGATCTCTTCCGCACCGACGCCGCCGGCTACCTGTATTTCGTCGGCCGCAAGGACGACATCATCAAGACCCGCGGCGAGAAAGTGAGCCCGAAGGAAGTGGAAAACGTGCTCTACGAGCTCGCGGGCATCCGCGAGGCGGCGGTCGTGGGCGTACCCGATCCGATCCTCGGCCAGGCAGTGAAAGCCATCGTGGCCGCGGAAGAAGGCGTGACCGAGCGCGACGTGATCCGGCATTGCGCCGCCCGCCTCGAGGAGTTCATGGTGCCCTCGAGCGTCGAATTCCGCAGCCATCTGCCGAAGAGCGAGAACGGCAAGATCGCCCGCCGGGAGCTCGCCACGGCATGAACGCCCGCTTCGAACCGCTGAGCCTGGCGCTCGACGCGCCGGCCGAGATCGAGCGCATCACCGCTGCCCTGCGCCACCAGGTGCTGAAGCAGCTGCGGCGCAAAGGCATCGTCCTCGGCTTGTCCGGCGGCGTCGACTCGAGCGTGGTGGCGGCGCTCTGCGTGCGCGCCTTCGGTCCGGCGAATGTGCTCGGCGTCTTCATGCCCGAGCAGGATTCGGATGCCGACAGCCTGCGCCTGGGCACGAGCGTCGCCCAATGGCTGGGCATCGAAGGCGTCCTCGAGGACATCACGCCGATCCTGCAGGGTGCCGGCTGCTATCGGCGGCGCGACGAATACATGCGCCGCCTCTTCCCGCAATACGGGCCGGGCTGGCGCTCGAAGGTCGTGCTGCGCAAGGCGAACGGCACCGCCGGATACAACATTTTCCATCTCGTGGTGCGCGACCCGCACGGCGAGGAGCGCGAGGCGCGCATGCCGCCGGAGGTGTACCTCGGCATCGTCGCCACGACGAACATGAAGCAGCGCACGCGCAAGCAGCTCGAGTACTACCATGCCGACCGGCTGCAGTACGCGGTGGCCGGCACGCCGAACCGCCTGGAATACGACCAGGGATTCTTCGTCAAGAACGGCGACGGTGCGGCCGACGTCAAGCCGATCGCGCACCTGTACAAGACGCAGGTCTACCAGCTCGCCGCCGCGCTCGGCGTGCCCGACGAGATCCGCAGCCGCGCGCCCACCACCGATACGTATTCGCTCGCGCAGACGCAGGAGGAGTTCTTCTTCGGCATCTCGCTGCGCACGCTCGACGTCTGCATGTATGCGCTCGACCACGGCATGCCGGCCGAGGCCGTCGCGCCGGCGGTAGGGCTCACGCCCGAGCAGGTCACGCACGTGTTCAAAGACATTGCCGGACGCCGCCGCAGCACGCGCTACCTGCACGAGGCGCCGCTGCTCGTCGATGCGCCAAGCCACTAGGCAGAAGACGAACGCAGCCTGGGTCCAGGTCGGCGATGGCGCCCGCCTGGAGCTGCACCACACGCCCTGGTGGCGGCACGTCTACTTCGACTTCCGGCGCTATCGCGTCACCGCGGACGCGGCGCTGCGCACCATCTTCCTCACGCAAGGCTTCTGGGCCAGCACCGTTTACCGGATGGCGCGCGCGGCAGTGTGCCGCACGCCCTTCGCGCGCCCGTTCGCGGCCATCGCGCAGAAGCTCGTCGAGATCGTCACCGGCATCAGCATTCCCCCGCAATGCGAGATCGGCGACGGCCTCTACATCGGCCATTACGGCTCGATCATCCTCGCCGCGCAGGCGCGCGTCGGCCATAACTGCAGCGTCGCGCAGAACGTCACCATCGGCATCGCCGGTGGCGCCGAGGAGCGTGGCGCGCCCACCATCGGCAACCGCGTCTTCATCGGCGCGCACTCGGTCATCGTCGGCCGCATCACGGTGGGCGACGACGCGGTGATCTGCGCAGGCTCGGTCGTCAGCCGGTCGGTGCCGGCACGCGCGGTGGTGATGGGCAATCCGGCGCGCGTCGTGTCCTACGACGGCAGCTTCGACTACGTCTACTACGACGGGATGGACGTCGACCCGGCCCGTCGCGCTTCGCTCGAATGGGTCAGGTCCTTGAACGTCGGCCCGGCGTAGTTGAGCGTCGAAACCAGCTCCTCGTAGCTCACGCCGAGCTCCCTCGCCCAGCGGGCGAGGTCCTCGTCTTGTAAGGGCTTCTCTTCCGTCATCAGGGCGATGCGGCAGCAAGCCACATGCCAGCTGGTACCCAGGGCCGGAATCGAACCGGCACGGCTTGCGCCGGCGGATTTTAAGTCCGCTGCGTCTACCAGTTCCGCCACCCGGGCTACGGCCAAAAAAAAGGGCGACCGTCGCGGCCGCCCTCTCTTACGCCGGTTACGGCCTATTAGAACTTATACAGAATCCCG
>DASWEU010000114.1:0-20525 GCA_036394595.1 Burkholderiales bacterium
GCTCCCATCCATCGAAGCGATAGGCGCGCACGCCCTCGGGCCGGCCCTGCTGCATCTCGGGCTTGCGGCGCAGCACCGCGCGAATTCGCGCGAGGAGCTCGCGGTTGCTGAAGGGCTTGGTCACGTAATCGTCGGCGCCGAGCTCCAGGCCCATCACGCGGTCGGCCTCCTCGGCCCGGCCCGTCAGCATGACGATGGGGATCGCGGACTCGTCGCGCAGCTTGCGAGCGAGCCCCATGCCGTCCTCGCCCTTGAGCTTGAGATCCAGCACGACGAGATCGACGACTTCCGCGGCAAGCAGGGCCTGCATGCCGCGACTGTCGGCGACGGCGCTGACCCGCATCTCGTTCTTCCCGAGGTAATCGGAAATCAGGTCGCGGATCGTCGGGTCATCGTCGACGACGAGCACGTGTGGTTGTGCCGCAGGCGCGGTCGTCGGAGTATCGCTGCTCATGGCTTCGGCATACATGGCTGGGTGCGAGTCTAGCCAGGGGCCCTCGGGCCCCATTACAGCTGTAATACGCGCACCGCAGCGTTGTAAATTACCCGCAATCCCGGGAGCTTGGAATAGCGCAGTGAGCGATGCCGTCAACAAGCCGGCCGACGTACTGGTCATCGACGACGATGCCGTCATGCGCGAGCTGGTGGCAGACTGGCTCGAGGCGGCGGGTTACTGCGTACGCAAGGCAGCCGACTGCCACTCGGGACTCGCCCAGGCCAGGCTGGCCACGCCGGCGCTGGTGGTGACGGACATGTGCATGCCGGGCGCGAGCGGTGCCGCGGCGGTTTCCGGGCTGAAGGAACAGGTTCCGGGAGTCCGCATCATCGCGATTTCGGGCTATTTCAATTCCGGACATGGCATAAGCGCGGAAGCCGCGCTTGGCGCCGGGGCTGCCCGCGCGCTCGCCAAGCCGGTGAAGCGCAAGGAATTAATCCGCGCGGTGGCCGAGCTCCTCGGCCCGCCCGCCTGACCCGCCGTGTCCCCGATCACGCTCACCCGCGCACTGGTCATGCTCGGGGCGCTGCTCGTCGCCATCAATGTCGGGTCCGCGATCTGGGACGTGCGGACCGATCGCGAGCGCACGGAGCTGCGCGCGCGGCGCGACCTGTCTAATATTTCCGGGCTGCTGGCGGAGCAGACCGCCGCCTCGCTCGAGGCCGTGGACCTGGTATTGCGCGACGCGGTGCGCGACGGCAGCGCAGCGAAAGTGGCAGCCTTGGCGCCGCGGCTGCGCGACGAAACGATGCATATTCCGCAGGTCGCCGCGTTCCTGGTGGTCGATGCCGGCGGGCGCGTCGCCGGCCGGACCAACGCGACCCCCACCATCGATCAAGGCTTCGGCGAACGCTCGTTCTACACCGCGCATCGCGACGGGCGCGCCGCAGGCCTTTTCTTCAGCGAGCCTTACCGGGGCGGCGCCGCGGGCGGCAAATGGCGCTTCGTCATGTCGCGGCGGCTCAACGCGCCCGGCGGCGCGTTTGGCGGCGTCATCGCGGCGGTGATCGAGATCGAGAATTTCGACCGGCTCTACCACACGATCGACGTCGGCAAGGGAGGCTTCATCAACCTTCGCACGCGCGATGGCACCATCATCACGAGGGTTCCCGATGCTCCCGACGCGCGCACGCGCAAATTTCAAAATCCGGAAGTCTCGGCCGCGGTCGAGCGCGAAGGCCGCTTCATCGGTTGGCTGCCGAGCAGTATCCTGAACCAGGTCGTGCTCGAGTCGATTGTCGCCGTTCGCGGTTTTCCGCTGGAGGTGCTCGCCGGGGCCACCGAGCAGGCGGTATTCGCCCCGTGGCGCAGCGAGGCTTGGCGCATCGCGGCGCGCACGCTGCTCACTTCGGCAGCCATGCTGGTGCTGATCGCGCTCGCCGCATGGGGCCTCGCCCGCCGCGAGAAGGCGCTGCAGCGCCTCGAGCAGCGGGTGCGCCAGGCCGAGAAAATGGAGGCGGTGGGGCGACTCGCCGGCGGCATCGCGCACGACTTCAACAACATCCTCGGCGGGATCCTGGGCTACGGCGAGATGCTCGTCGAGGAGACCGCAGAGGGTTCGCGGCTCAAGCGCTACGCGCAGAACGTTCTCACCGCGGCAAACCGGGCACGCGGCCTGGTCGAACAGATCCTTGCCTACAGCCGCAGCCAGCGCGGCAAGCGCGTCGCCGTCGATCTCGGCCGCATCATCGCCGAAACGCTCGAACTGGTGCGCGGCTCGCTGGCGGAAGGCGTGGATCTGGAAATGCACCTCCCATCCACGCCGATGCCGGTGATCGGCGACCCGACGCAGCTGCACCAGGTCGCCATGAACCTGTGCACGAACGCGCTCCAGGCCATGGATGGCGCAGGCCGGCTGGCGGTCACTCTCGCGGCCGTCGATGTCGAGGCCGAACGCGTGTTTCAGCATGGATCCCTTGCGCCGGGACCGTATGCCCAATTGACCGTGGCAGACAGCGGTCCGGGAATGGACGGGGCGACGCTCGGGCACATTTTCGAGCCCTTCTTCACCACCAAGGATGTCGGCAAGGGCACCGGCCTCGGGCTTTCGCTCGTCTACGGCATCGTGACCGACTCCGGCGGCGCGATCGACGTGGCGAGCCGGCCCGGCCGCGGCAGCGCGTTCACCATCTACCTGCCGCGGGTCGACGCCTCGGTCGAGGCGATCGACCAAACCGAAAGCCCGGTGCCGCGCAGCCACGGCGAGCGCGTGCTGGTCGTCGACGACGAGGCAGCGCTGCTCGGTGTCGCTGCCGAAGTGCTGGCAAAGCTAGGCTACCGACCCTACACCTTCTCCGACGCCCGGGCCGCGCTCGCCGAGTTCGAGTCGGACCCCGGGCGCTTCGACGCCGTCATCACCGACGAAGTGATGCCGGACCTCACCGGCACCGAGCTCGCGAGCGTGGTTCACCGCCGGCGTCCCGACCTGCCGGTTCTGCTCGTCAGCGGCTATATCGGGCCGCTGATGACCGAGCGCGCGACCGCCGCCGGCATCGCCGAAATCCTGAAGAAGCCCCTGGGGTCCCGCGAACTCGCCGCCGCCCTCGCGCGCGCGCTGGCCAGGCGCTGAAAAGAGAAATTCCGTCGGCGGGCTGACGACCTCGAATACCGGGGCCGGTAACCGCTCGTGGTATTTCAATCGTAATGATCGGCGCCCGCATTGAAACCGGCGCGTGGCGGCGATTGATCAAGATGGCGGCACAAAGGAGATCCACCATGAAACTACGTCAACCCTTGCTGTTCGCCGCTGCTACCCTCCTCGCCCTGTCCGGATGCGCGGCTGTTTACCGCCAGGAAGCGGCCGATGCCGAGGCGCTGCTCGAGTCGGCCGGCTTCCAGAAGCGTCATGCCGACGGCGCGGAACTCGCCAAGATGCTCCCGCGCCAGCTGGTCACGCGGGACAAGGCGGGCAAGACCGTGTACACCTTCGCCGATCCGGACCGCTGCAACTGCGTTTATTCGGGCGGGCAGAAGGAGTACGGGCAACTGCAGCAGCTCAGGCAAGCGCGGATTGCGGACCATGAATGGACGGTCCGGCACTCCTCCAGCACCGCCGTCGCGCCGGATCTGTGGAGCCCGTGGAATCCGCAAGGTCTTGAGGCGAAATGAGCGTGCACCTCGCCGCGACCGCCCTCTCGGCCGCTTTCCTTGGTTCGCTGGTCGAGGCGGTCGAGGCCCTCACGATCGTGCTTGCCGTTGCGAGCGTCCGTGGCTGGCGACCGGCGGCACTGGGCACGGCTGCAGGCCTCGGCCTGCTCGCGCTTATGGTGGCCGTGCTCGGCCCGCTCCTCGATCAGGTGCCGCTGCACGCCCTGCAACTCGTGATCGGCGTGCTGCTGCTGCTCTTCGGCATGCGTTGGCTGCGCAAGGCGGTACTGCGGGCGGCGGGAGTCATTCCGCTGCACGACGAAGCTGCGGCGTTTGCCGCCGGTACCGCGGAACTGCGCGAGCACCGCTCGCGCCTCGACTGGCTGGCGGGGCTCGCGAGCTTCAAGGCGGTCCTGCTCGAAGGGCTGGAGGTGGTGTTCATCGTGATCGCCGTGGGAGCGGGCCAGGGGCTGCTGGTGCCGGCGAGCGTCGGCGCGCTCGGTGCGTGCGGCCTGGTTGCGATCGCCGGATTTGCCCTGCATCGCCCGCTCGCGCGGGTGCCCGAGAACACACTCAAATTCGCCGTCGGGATCATGCTCTCGGCCTTCGGGGTGTTCTGGACGGGCGAAGGCCTCGGCGTGGCCTGGCCGGGCGCAGATCTCGCCATCGTCGGCTTTGCTGCGCTATTCCTGCTGGTTGCGGCGCTCGCCGTCGCGGCGCGCAGGCGCCCGATCGAGGTTTCGCCGTGAGAACGCTCGCCGGCATCGCGCGCGAGCTGATCGGTCTGTTCGTCGATGACGGCATGCTCGCCATCGCCATCATCGCGGTCATCGCCGTCGCGGCGATTGTCGCAAGCCTGGTGCCGGGAATTACCGCCGGCATCGTGCTTCTGACCGGCTTGCTCTTCGTCCTGTTCGCCAACGTCATGGCAGGGGGATGACGTGACCGGCCGCATCTGGAAGATCACCGATCAAGGAGTCGACCAATTCGTCAGTCCCTCCCGATGAAACACGAAACCGAGGGTGCGGTGACGAAGATCATCGACCGGGTCCCGAGGCCAGGGATGGAGAGCCAGCTCGAGCGGGCGATCAAGAATCTCAATATCGCCGCCCTCCAATTTCCGGGGCATCTTGGCGTCAACGTGACTCGCCCGTCATTGCCGGTGCAGCCTGGCTTCCGGCTGGTTTACAAGTTCGATACCGGCGAGCACCTGCGCGCCTGGGAGGAGTCTGACCGACAGCATGCGCTGGTGGAGGAAGCCAATCGGTACACGCAGGGCGCACCGCGTTACGAGATTCTCACCGGCCTCGAGAGCTGGTTCACGCTGCCCTCGGTGTCGGGTTTGCAGCCTCCGCCGCGCGGAAAAATGACGCTGGTCAGCTGGTTGGGAATTTTCCCCCTCGTGTATGTCTATGGTGAATTGCTGCACCATCTGCTGCCTGACCGTACGCCGTCCATGCTCCGCGTCGCCGCCGTTACCTTGCTGGTCGTACCCACCATGAGTTATGTCGTCGCGCCACGGCTGACGCGGCTATTCAAGGAATGGCTCTACCCGCAGCGGTCTTAGAGCGGGCGCAGCCAGTGCAGCGAGAACTGGCGTTCGGGATCGACCCAGACGTCCGCCGCAGCCCATCCGGCCGAGCCGGCCAGCCGCTGAAATCCCTCGATGCCGTACTTGTACGAGGACTCGGTGTGAACGCTGTCGCCCTCGTCGAAGCGAAATGAACGGCCGGCGACGCGCACGCGCTGGGCGCAGCGGCTGACCAGGTGCATTTCGATGCGGCGCTCGGGCGGGTTGTAGAACGCCGAGTGCCTCCAGCGGGAAAGATCGAAATCGGCGCGGGCTTCCCGATTGGCCCGCGCCCACAGGTTCAGGTTGAACTCGGCCGTCACGCCCGCGGCATCGTTGTACGCGGCGTGCAGCACCGCGGGATCCTTGACCAGGTCGACGCCGATCAGCAGGCTGCCGCCTTCGAGCGCCGTCCTGATTCGCCGCAGTAACGCCGCGGCCGCGGGCGGATCGAAGTTGCCGATGGAACTGCCCGGATAGAAACCCAGGCGCGGTCCGCGTCCCAGACGCGGCGGCAAGCGCAGCGACCGTGCATAGTCCGCGACGATGGGGACCACCGTCAGGCCCGGCAGGCCGGCGCGCACCGCCGCGACCGCATCGAGCAGGAAATCGCCCGAAAGATCGATCGGGCGATAGGCCGCGGGGCGCTCGAGGGCGCGCGCCAGCGCGTGCACTTTTTTCGCCGCCCCCGCGCCGAACTCGATGATCTCGACCTCCGCGCCGAGGCCTTGCGCCAGCTCGGCAGCGTGCCGCTCTAGCAGCGCGAGCTCGACGCGCGTCAAGTAGTACTCGGGCAGCTCGCAGATGCGGTTGAAGAGCTCGGAGCCCCGACGGTCATAGAACCATTTGGGCGCCACGCGCCGCGGTCGCTGCGACAAGCCGGCGAGGAGCTCGTCGGCAAACCCCGTCACGGATCGCGCGCCAGCCGGATGCAGGTGAACTGCCATCGCGCCGGCGGCGGAAAGAAGTTGCGGTACGTGGTTCGCGCATGCCCGGCGGGCGTCGCTTCGCTGCTGCCGCGCAGCACGAGCTGGCCGACCATGAATTTGCCGTTGTACTCGCCCACCGCGCCCTGCGGCACTCGATACCGCGGATACGGATCGTAGGACGAGCGCGTCCATTGCCATCCGACCCCGAACGCCTGCGGCAGCGACGGCGACCTCGCGACGGCGGCCTCCCATTCGAACTCGGTCGGCAATCGCGCCCCGGCCCACAGCGCGTACGCCGCCGCCTCGTAGAAGCTCAGATGCCGCGCGGGTTGGTCGTCCTCGCGCGAGCGCATGCCGTGGAGCGTGAATTCTCGGCCATCGTCGGTCCAGTACAGGGGCCGCTGCCACCCCTGCGCCTGCACCGTCGCCCAGCCGTCCGACAGCCACCAGTGTGGATCGCGATAGCCGCCGGCCTCGATGAACGCCTGGACGTCGGCGTTGGTCACCAGGCGCCGGCTCAGCGCATACGGTTGAAGGAAGACGCGGTGGGCCGGGCCCTCGTTATCAAAAGCGAAGCCCTGCCCGGTGTGGCCGATCTGCACGATGCCGCCGCCGTGTGCCTCCCAACCGGGCGGCGCGGCCGGGACGCAGGGAGCCGGAGCGTCGATCACCACGGGCCGAAGGGGATTCAGCGACATCGCGTGCAGGATGTCCGTGAGCAGCAATTCCTGGTGCTGCTGCTCGTGCTGCAGTCCGAGCTCGATGGCTTCATGCGGCGACGTCCCGCTGCCGGCCCGCATCTCGCCGATGAGCGTCTGCATTGCCGCATCCACGGCCTGGCGATACTCGAGCACTTCCGCAAGCGAGGGACGCGAAAGCATGCCGCGCTGCGGGCGCGGATGCCGCTGGCCCAGGCTTTCGTAGTAGGAATTGAACAGCTCCCCGAACCGGGCAAAGCGCGGTCCGCTGAGCACGCGGGACTCCAGCACCATGGCGTCGAAAAACCATGCGGTATGCGCCAGGTGCCACTTGGTGGGACTGGCGTCGGGCATCGACTGCAGTCCCTGGTCCTCGGCGCTCAGCGGCTGCGCGAGCTCGAGGGTCCGGCGCCGGATTTCCCGGTAGCGCCGGAGCAGTTCCTGGTTCGCCTCAGCGATGGTCGAAGGTCTCTGCATAGTCGCTCACTTGACGACGCGCACGCCCTTCCAGAAGGCGACGCGCCCCTTGATCTGGCTGGCGGCGTCCTTGGGATCCGGGTAGAACCATACGGCATTGGGATTGGTCTCGCCATTCACCACCACGGTGTAATAGCTGGCCTGTCCCTTCCAGGGGCAAAAGCTGTGGTGGCCGCTCGGCTGCACGAACTCCCGGCGCAGCGCAGCCGCCGGGAAATAGTGGTTGCCTTCGACGACGACCGTGTCGTCGCTCTCGGCAATGACCGTGTCCTTCCAGAGCGCTTTCATCGTTGCTCGATTGCATGGCCGGCCCGGGCGAGGAAGGCGTGGATCTGCGCCACCACGTTGGCGCCTTCGCCGATCGCGCCGCCCACCCGCTTGACCGATCCGGCGCGCACGTCGCCGACGGCGAACACGCCAGGCACGCTGGTTTCCAAGGGCAGGCTCGAGCCGCCCGTCCTGACGAACCCCTTGTCGTCGACGCCGACACCGCAGTCGCGCAGCCAATCGGTCGCGGGATCGGCGCCGAGGAACAGGAACACGTGGCGCACCGGACGCGTTTCCTCCCGCCCCGAGTCGCGGTGGCGCCAGGTCACCGACTCGATGCCGGCGTCGCGCGCGCCGTCCAGGTCGACGATCTCGCTGCGCGCGCGCAGCTCGATGTTGGGCGTGGCCGCGATGCGGTCGATCAGGTATTTCGACATGCTCGACGCGAGCCCCGCGCCGCGCACGAACATCCAGACCTTGGACGCGTGCCCGGCGAGAAAAACCGCGGCCTGGCCGGCCGAATTGCCGCCGCCGACCAGCGCGACCTCCTGCCCCGCGCACATCTTCGCCTCGATCGGCGAGGCCCAGTACCAGACGCCGTGTCCTTCCATGGCGCGCAGCTTCGCGAGATCCGGACGGCGATAGCGCGCGCCGCTCGCGACGACGACCGCGCGGCTGCGCAGCACGCCGCCGTCTGCGAGGTGCAGGGCGAACGGCTCGCCCGCGCCCGCGCGGGCGCAGTCGAGCCGCGTCGTTTCGGCAGGAATCAGCATGCGCGCGCCGAATTTCTGCGCCTGCGTGTAGGCGCGGCCAGTCAGCGCCTGGCCCGAGATGCCGGTGGGAAAGCCGAAGTAATTCTCGATGCGCGCGCTGGCGCCCGCCTGTCCGCCGAACGCGCGCGCATCGACCGCCACGACCGACAGCCCTTCCGAGGCGGCGTAGACCGCCGTGGCGAGGCCGGCGGGGCCTGCGCCCGCGATGGCGACGTCGTAGACGCGCCCGCTGTCGTCGCTATCCAGCATGCCGATGCACCGGGCGAGCAGGTTTTCCGCCGGGTTGCTGAGGACCGAGCCGTCGGGGCACACCACCAGGGGCAGTTCCTCGGGCTTCGGCGCGTGGCGCTCGATGAAGACGCGGGCGTCCATGTCGCCCTCCGGATTGAGCAGCACATGCGGGATGCCGTTGCGGCTGAGGAAGCTGCGCAGGCGCGCGACGTCGGCGGAGGATTCGGCGCCGATCAGCACCGGGCCGCCGGCGCCGACCTCGATCAGGCCGACGCGCCGCAGGATCAGCGCGCGCATGATTTTCTCGCCGAGCCCCGCTTCGGCGATCAACAGCGCCTGCAGCTGCTCGGGGTTGATCAGCAGCGCCTCGAGCGCACCCACGGCCACCACGTCGACGAAGGAGCGCTTGCCGGAAAGCTGCCCGAGCTCCCCAGAGAATCCACCCGGCCCCAGCTCGGCCACGAGAAGATTGCGCCCGCGCGCGTCGCGGGTGGTGATGCGCAGCGCGCCGGACTGCACCACGAACAGGCCGGGGCTCGCCTTGCCGGTCTCGTACAGGCGGTCGCCGTCCGCGTGCCGCCGCTCGGTGCCGAACCGGCGCGCATGGGCGATCTCCTCGGCCGTCAGCGCCGGGAACATCTGTGCGCGGCGCGCGGCGAGCGTCGCCGACGACAGCTCAGGCATGGAGCGCGCGCCGAGGCGGCATCAGGTCAACTCCATCGCCACCTCGTCGACGTAGCACCAGCTCCAGCCCTCGCCCGGCTCGAGCGACGTCATGATCGGATGACGGGTCGCATTGAAATGCTTGGTGGCGTGCTTGTTCTTGGAGCTGTCGCAGCAGCCGACGTGGCCGCAGCTGCGGCAGAGGCGCAGGTGGACCCAGGTGTCGCCCATCTTCAGGCACTCCTCGCAGCCCTTGCTGCGCGGCCGGTCGGTCTTGACCTGGTCGAGGTGTTTGCAGATCACGCCTGATTGATCGTTATCCATCTATCGTGCAGCAGTTCCGCCGTACAATGCCGGCATGAGAGACAGATCATGAGACACACCACCCGCGATCGCAACAACCGCATGCGCAAGCAAAAAAACCGCAAGAAGCTGCTGCGGCTGGCAAAGCTGAGCAAGAAGGCGCGGCAGGCAAGCAAGCCGACGACGACGTCCGGCTGATCGCCGAACCGTCGGGAATCCCGGTGGGTCGTGGCGGATTCGAACCGCGGACCAACGGCTAGACGGACGCGCGACGCTCGACTTCTAGGCCGGCCGCGACCCAAGCGTCCAGGCCGCCCTGCAGCGGGCGCACGCGGGTGTAGCCGAGTTCGATCAGCTTTTTCGCCACCTGCGCAGCAGATGCCTCGTTCGGACAGGTGCAGTAGAAGATGATTTCGCGATCGTTTGGCAATTCATTCAAGCGCTGGTCCACTTCGGCAATATCCATCGCGAGCGCCCCCGGGACAAAGCGGGGATCGAGTTGCCTGCTCGACGCGGAGCGCACATCGACGACCACCGGATCCTTGCCCCCTTGCTTCAGGCGGTGCAGCTCGTCTGCCGTGATGCGCGCTACGCGGAGCATTTTGTAAAAGCGGCGCCGTTCCCACCACTTGAGCGCTACGTAGCCGGCCAGCAAAGCTGCAATCGCCTCGATGGCGAAGGCGCCGTAGTCCTCCAGGCGTGCGAGCAGACCATCAATCTGCGCGTGAAACAGCATGCCGGTGCCGATCGCCGCCCCGGCCCAGATGACAATACCGACGCTGTTCCAAAGCATGAAAAACGCCCAGCCCAACCGGGTCGCGCCGGCCAGGGGCGGTGCGATGGTCGACAGGCCGGGTATGAATTTCGCAAACACCAGTGCCAGGCCACCCCAGCGCTCGAAGTGGTATTCGGTCTGGCGCACGCACGAGTCCGGCGACAGCGAGATGCGGCACAAGAGACGCATGACGCGGTTGCCATAACGCCGGCCGCCAAGGTACCAGAGCGTATCGCCGATGGTGCAAGCGATGAACGCGGCGCTGAACAGCGTTAACGCTGAAAAGTGTCCATCCACCGCGAGTGCGCCAGCGATGATGAGAATCGGGATTGCAGGAAGCGGCAGGCCGATCTGCTCCAGAAGCACGTTCGCGAAAACAATCGCAACCCCGTGTTGCGCGACCAGTCGGACCAGTGCCTCAACGGTGCTCATGGCGAGAGCGAGGTTGAAATCTCGGTCTTGACTTCCGTCATGAGCTTGTGGACCGGGCATTTCTGCGCGACCCGCAGGAGCTCTTCGCGCTGCGAAGCGGTGAGGTTGCCGGTAAACGACAGTTCCGCGCTCAGCCGGTAGATCCCCGAGCGCTCCTGGCTGGCGTCACGCTCGACGGAGACTTCGATGCCCTCGACCGGAATCTTCTTATGCTGCGCGTACCAGAGCACCGTCAGCGCCTTGCACGCTCCCAATGCCGCGTCGTACAGGTCATGGGGGCTGGGCGCGGATCCCTCGCCGCCCTCCTCGGGGCTGGCGTCGGTCGCCAGGCTGTTGCGGCCGATGTGGATTTCATGGCGCATCGGCGCGGTTTGGTCGCGCACCACACGAATCGTCATAGTCTTGGCTCCTTGAGAGATCAGGTCATTTGGAGCAAGACTACGAACCGGGGGTGCGTGGGTCAAATCCTGACAGGAGCGCCGACATGGCAGAACATTACCTCGAAGATTTTGTCGTGGGACAGACCTATGGCTCGGGTCGCCTGACGGTTGACAAGGACCGCATCAAGTCCTTTGCGGCGGAATTCGATCCGCAGCCCTTTCATCTGGACGAAGACGCTGCACGTGCTTCGATCTTTCGCGGGCTGGCCGCGAGCGGGTGGCACACCGCGGCGCTGACCATGCGGCTTCTGGTCGAAAGCGAACTCAAGCCGGCAGGCGGCATCGTCGGCGCCGGCTTCGACGAATTTCGCTGGCCGCTGCCGGTGCGGGCTGGCGACGAACTCCACCTCGAAAGCGAGGTGCTCGAAGTACGCCCTTCGAAATCGCGCCCGAATCAGGGCCTGATCAAGGTCAAAACCACCACCAGGAACCAAAAAGGCGAGGCCGTGCAGGTTTCCGTGGGAAATCTGATCGTGCCGCGCCGTCCAGCGAGGTAATGCCGACGAACCGATTATCTGCACATCACCTGTTGCCCACCGGCGTTGGACCCGTGCACCATATTGATCGTGGCGATTCTTCAACTCAGGGCGCGCGTTCGCGACATCGGCGCCTTTCAGGTCCATCGCTCGCTCCCGGCCGCGCAGCGCCAGGCGGTCGGACCCTTCCTGTTTTTCGATCACTTCGGTCCGTTCGAGGTCGCGCCTCATGCCGATCATGACGTCCTGCCCCACCCGCACATCGGGCTGGCGACGGTCACCTACCTTTTCGAAGGCGCCATGGTGCATCGCGACAGCCTGGGGTCGGTGCAGCGCATCGAGCCCGGCGCGGTCAATTGGATGACTGCGGGGCGGGGAATCGTGCATTCCGAACGGACTCCCCCCGAGCTCGCCGGCCAGGCCCATCGTGCGCATGGCCTTCAGCTCTGGGCCGCCTTGCCTAAGGCGCAGGAGAAGTCCGAGCCGGCGTTCTCGCACACGCCGGCTGCGTCGCTTCCGTCGGTGAGCATTGGCGATGCGCTGATCCGCCTCCTCGTCGGCCGCGCGTGGAACGCCGAATCGCCCGTCACAACGCTCATGGAAACGCTCTACGCGGATATCGAGTTGCGCGCTGGCGGCGAACTGCGCCTGCCACCCCTCGCTGCCGAGCGCGCGCTATATTCAGTGGACAACCGGTTCGAGATCGATGGCACAGGGTTCGAGCCGCGTGTCCTGGCGGTGCTGGAGGCCGGGACGACCGTACGCGTGACGGCGGCCGACGCGGTGCGCATGGTGCTGATTGGCGGAGAGCCGCTCGGCGGGCGCCGTTTCATTTGGTGGAATTTCGTGTCGTCGAGCAAGGATGGGATTACGCAAGCGGCGGATAAGTGGGCGAAGCAACAGATGGGACAGATTCCTGGCGAGACCGAATGGATTCCGTTGCCGGAACGCGGCTTCAAGAATTAAGGCGTCCTGTTGCTTACGCCTGCCTGCTGATCGCGGCAGCCGCGGGCGGTCTGGCGGGCTGCTCCAGCACGGTATTCAACCCAGCCTCTAACGCGCCGCTGTCGGCACAGACACCGCCCAACATGGGCGCGCCGACCGACCTGGTGCGCGAGAACTCGATCGTGCTGTCCTTTTCCGGCGGTGGGCTGCGCGCGGCGGCCTTCGCCCATGGCGTTCTCAACGCGCTTGCCAGCGCCAAGACCGCCGAGGGCGATCTGCTCGACGACGTCGCGTTGATCAGCAGCGTTTCGGGCGGCTCGCTCACCGCGGCCCATTACGGGGTGTACGGCCGCGACGGCCTGGCGAAATTTCGCAGCGAGGTGCTGCTGCCCGGATTCGAGGACCGGATGCGGCTGTCGATGTTCAATCCGGCCAACCTGATGCGCATGCTGAGCGGCGGCCTGAACGCCCGCGAGAATTTCGGCGACACGCTCGATCGCCGGATCTTCCACAACGCGACCTTCGCCGACATCTTCCGCCGGCAACGACCCGACATCCGCATCCACGCGACCGATCTCTACCACCGGGTGCCTTTTCCATTCATGGCGCCCCTGTTCGACGTTCTCTGCAGCGATCTATCGCGCTACAGCGTGGCCGACGCGGTCGCTGCGTCCATGGCGGTGCCGGTACTTTTCGCGCCGGTGGTGGTCCGGACCTATCCCGAGAGCTGCCAGCCGCTTCCCGCCGAAATTGCTTCGTTTCGCGCCCGGCCCGATGCGTCCCGGGTCCTGAATTCGATTGCCAAGGCCATTACCGCGTACCGGGATCCACGCGGCCGGTTCATCAAGCTCGCCGACGGCGGTCTTACCGACAATTTCGCGGTGTCCACCCTGGTGATGTCGCGCGTGATCTACGGCACGCCTTACGCGCCGATGACGGTGCGCGACGCCGTGAGAATCCGCCGCTTGCTCCTGATGGTCGTCGACGCCTCGCGCGGCCCCTACGGCGACTGGACGCTGCATGAAGCGGGGCCGGGCGGCGTCGACCTGGCGCTCGCCGCGACGGAAGCCATGATCGAGGCTTCGGCGCAGCAGTACGCGGATGCCTTCGGCCGCATGATTCACGAATGGCAGGAATCGGTCATCGCCTTCCGCTGCAGCCTGAAAGCGGAGGACGTCGTCCGCCTCGGCGGGCCGACACCCTGGAATTGCGCCGACGTGAAGTTCTCGCTCGCCACCCTGTCCGTCGATGAGCTCGAAAGCCCGCTGCGCGAGCAGATCGAGGCGATTCCGACGCGCCTCTCGCTCAATCCGGATCAGGTGGACGCCGCGATCGAGGGCGGCCGCAAAGGCGCGCTCGCGCTGCAGCGCGTGCAGGCATACCGACTTGAACGAGTCGTCGGCGTCCGCTAGGCGCCGCGACGCTGCGGCACGATCACGGTACCCACGGTGTAGCCCGCACGATCGGCGAAATATTTCGTCAAGCTTTCGTCAGAATCACAAAAAGAAAAGCCTGGCTTAAAGGCAGTGGTCCGAACGGACCAAGCCGCGGGCAGCGGGGTAAGCAGGTCATTACAAATCGCCGCCCTATCTTCCGGCGGACCCGGCGCTTCGCCGGATCGACTTTCCATAGAGGAGACATCATGAACTCTCGCAGAGCGGCCGGTTTCGCGGTCGCACCCGCCATACTTCTCGCCGCAGCTCTCTGCTCGGGGCCCGCGCGCGCGGACGGCGTCCAGCTGGTCGGCACCATCGCGATTCCGGGCAGTCCCTTGGCTTCC
The DNA here is from genome assembly GCA_036394595.1 of Burkholderiales bacterium. Taxonomy (GTDB): domain Bacteria; phylum Pseudomonadota; class Gammaproteobacteria; order Burkholderiales; family SG8-39; genus SCGC-AG-212-J23. Next base: position 14,343 of record DASWEU010000114.1, read on the forward strand.
TACGATATCAGCTTCGTGGAGCCCCATTCGCGGCTCTATTTCCTGGCGGACCGCTCCAATGCCGGCGTCGACATTTTCGACACCAGGACCAACCAATTCGTCGCCCGCATCGGCGGCTTCAAGGGCTTCACCGGCAGCAACGACACCAGCGGACCGGACGGCGTGGTCGCCGACGGCGACCGCCTTTATGCCGGCGATGGCGACAGCACGCTCAAGGTCATCGATATCGATTCTCGGCAGATCATCAACGTGATCAGCACCGGCGGGGTCAAGCGGGTCGATGAAATGGCCCTCGACCACGAGGGCGGGAAGCTGCTGGTCGTCAACAACGCCGACGAGCCGCCGTTCATGACCTTGATTTCGACCAGGCCCGGGAACCGCATTTTGTTTGGCCATATCACGGTTTCAGGCGCTACTGGCGGACTCGAGCAGCCCGTATGGGACCGGCGCACCAAGCGCTTCTACATCTCGGTGCCCGAACTGAACCATGACGCCACGCAAAGCGGCGTCGCGGTGTTCAATCCGGCGACCGGGCAGGTGGAGGGCGTCTTCAATGCCGGAAATTGCGGACCGGCCGGGCTCACGCTGGGACCGAATCAGCATCTGCTGCTCGGCTGCGCGCAGCCGCCTTCGCTCGTGATGGACGCTCGCACTGGCGCAATCGTCGCGTCAATTCCGCAGGTCGGCGGGTCCGATGAGGTTTGGTTCAACCCTGGCGACCAGCACTACTATCTCGCCGCGCGGAACAATCCCGGCGGCCCGGTGCTCGGCGTGGTCGACGCGGAGACCAACCAGTGGCTGCAAAACGTCCCGACCGCGCCGAACTCGCACTCGGTTGCCGCGAATCCGCGCACGAATCTGATCTACGTGCCGCTGACTGCGAACCCTGCATCGCCATGCCCGCATGGCTGCATCGGGGTATTCCGGGATACGAGCGACGACGACAAGTAGCAAATCGGCCGGCCTGCGCGCTCGTCGCTCAGTCGCGCGGCGACGCGCAGCCGGCCATGTTGGAAGTGGTAGGTCGTGGCGGATTCGAACCGCCGACCAACGGATTAAAAGTCCGCTGCTCTACCAGCTGAGCTAACGACCCGATGTGGGATCCGCGCAAGTTTCCGCGGGGAGCGGAATTTTATCAGCCCTCGCGGGCGATTCGCCAGTACTGGAGCCTCATTGTCGCGGCGGAACCGGCGACGATCGCGACGAAGGTGAGGATCGAGCCGAGCGCGAGCGTGGAGAAGCCGGTGATGCCCTGGCCGATGGTGCAGCCGAGCGCGGTGATGCCGCCGAAGCCCATCAGCAGGCCGCCGACGATGTGGTTGGCGGTGTCCTCGGCGTCGCGGAAGCCCTCCCAGCGGAAGCTGCGGCTGGCGAGCGCGTAGGCGGCCGAGCCGGCGATGACGCCGGCGGCCGAGGCGATGCCGTAGGTGACGATCTTCGACTTGTCGGTCCACAGCATCAGGTACTCGAGCGTGTAGGCAAGAGGCGAGACGAAGGAGAAGGACTCCATGCGCCCGGTATTGGTGGCGACAAAGGCTTCCTGCAGCGTGCGCGGGTCCTCCTCGAGGTGTCCCAGGTGCCCGCTCACGTACCAGCCGCCCACCACCACCAGGCCGGTGACGATACCGCCGAGGCTGTGCTCCCAGTTGGCGCGGAACTCGCGGTCGGCGTAGACGAAGGCGAGCAGTGCGCCGCCGACAAGCACTACTAGCACGGACCTGTTAAAGCCTAGCAACGAGGGCAAATCCTGCCCCGACGCCAAGGTGATGGTCGCCTTCTCCAGCACCCCGACACGGAAGGCGCCCAGGATGCCGCGGAGCGTCATGTAGGCGGCAATGCCGAGGAACACGTAGACCACCAGCGACTTCAGGTTGCCGGCGCCGATGCGGATCAGGGTCTTCGAGCCGCAGCCCGAGCCGAGCGTCATGCCGACGCCGAAGAGAAAGCCGCCGACGAGGTAGGAAAGCCAGGTGAAGGCCGGCGCCGGGTAGATGGATTTCGCCACGTCGATTACGCCGCCGAGTTGCAGCGCGCCGGTGCCGAGGATGGCGACCGCGATGGCGAGCAGCCACATGCGCATGCGGCCGAAGTCGCCCATGTTGACCCAGTCGGACACCGCGCCCATGGTGCAGAAGCTGGTGCGGTTACCCACCGCGCCGAAGACGAAAGCGAGCGCGAACGCGCCGCCGGTGACCCAGGGCGCGAGATCAGCGGCAGATTGGGGATTCAATGCGGCGGATTCAACTTGAGCGGATTTATTTCTTGCAGTTCGCGATGCGCTGCTTGGCGCTCGCCGCGGCGTTGCTCTTGGGGTACTTGGCGACCACCTCGGCGAGCGTGGCGCAGGCTGTGGTCTTGCTGCCCATCGACTCCTGGGCGCTGGCGATGCCGAGCAGCGCATCGGGCGCCTTTTCGCTCGCCGGCCAGACGGTGAGGAGCTGGCGCTGGGCGGCGATGGCGTTCTTGTAGTCGCGCTGCCCGGCGTAGGCAAGGCCGACCCAGTACTGCGCATTCGGCGCGAGGCTGCTGTTGGGATAGGTGACGAGGAAGCCTTGCATCGCCGACACCGCAAGCGGGTAGTTGCCGACCTTGAACTGGTCGAGCGCCGCCTGGTAGGCGCGGCTCTCGCCCGCCTCGGGCGCTGCCGGCGCGCCGGCGGCCGGCTTCTCGGGCGCGGCAGCCTGCTGTTCGCGCGCCTGCTCGAGCTTGCGCAGGCGCGTGTCGATGTCGACGTACAAGTCTTTCTGCCGTGCGGCAGCGGTGTCCCCCTGGTTGGCGAGCACCTCGACCTGGCCGCGCAGCTTGGCCATCTCGCCCCGCAGCGCCTCGAGTTGCGCCGCCAACTCGAGTATCGCGTCGCGGTTGCTCGACGAGCCTTCGAGCTTCGAAAAGCGCTCGGCGGCGGCGGCCTGCCCCGCCTCGATCTGCTGCACCTGCAGGCGCAGCGCCTCGATGCGGCGGCGCGCCTCGTTGTCGTCGAACAGGCCCTGCCCCGCCGCGGGCAGCGCGGCGCAGCTCAGGGCCGCGAGGAAAATGATTCGCCGCATGGCGCGCCTCAATATTCCCCGGCGTAGAGCAGGTCGCTGCGCCGGTTCCTGGCCCAGGCGGCTTCGTTGTGGCCGGCGTCCTGCGGCTTCTCCTCGCCAAGGCTGACCGCCTCGACCTGGTTGTCGCGCGCGCCGAGCAGCACCAGCATCTTCTTCACGCCGTCGGAGCGGCGCTGGCCGAGGCCGACGTTGTACTCGCGACTACCTCTCTCATCGGTGTTGCCCTGGATCAGCATGCGCGCGGCGGGGTTCTCGCGCAGGTACTTGGCGTGCGCTTCCACCAGGCCGCGGAACTCGTCCTTGACGTCGAATTTGTCGAAGTCGTAGTAGATCGAGCGCTTCGACAGGATGTTCGCCGGGTCCTTGAGCGGCGCGAGCGCAGAGCCGGAGGGGCCGCCGGTCACGTCGATCGGCTTCACCGGCGAAGTTTCCACCGGCTTGCCGCCGTCGGCGCCCGGCTTGCGATCTTCGACGGCCGCGGGCGCCTGGGTCTGCGTCGGCGAGGTGCCGCAGCCGGCAAGCAGCACGGCAAGGCCCGCCGCGCCCAAGATGGCCAGTACTGTCAAACGCGAGGTTGCACGCATTACGGCCTCCTATCTCAATCGATGTACGGGCCCCAGGCGGGCTCGCGCACGTCGCCGCCCGAGTAGGGCAGGCGCTGGCGGATGCGGCCGTCGGAGGATACCGCCGCGAGCACGCCGCGCCCGCCGAGCACGGTCGCAAGCAGGATCATGCGGCCGTTGGGGGCGAAGCTCGGAGACTCGTCCTGCTCGCTGTCGGTGATGATCTGCACCTGCCTGTTCCCCAGGTCGAGGAGCGCCACCTGGAACCGGCCGGCATTGCGCGTGACATAGGCGAGCGTCTTGCCGTCCGGGCTGAGGCGCGGGGTGACATTGTAGCTGCCGTCGAAGGTGACGCGCTGCGGCTCGCCGCCCGCGACCGGCATGCGGTACACCTGCGGGCTGCCGCCGCGGTCGGAGGTGAAATACAGCCACTGCGCGTCGGGCGAGAAGCGCGGCTCGGTGTCGATGGAGCTCGACGTCGTGACGCGCCGGCGCGGCCCGCTGCCATCGGCGTTGATGAAGAACATCTGCGAGCCGCCATCCACCGACAGCACCACGGCGAGCGTCTTGCCGTCGGGCGACCAGGCCGGCGCCGAATTCGAGCCGCGGAAGTGCGCCACCGCGTAGCGCTTGCCGTCGGTGAGCGAGTGCACGTAGACCACCGGCTTTTTCGCTTCGAAGGAAACGTAGGCGAGGCGCCGGCCGTCGGGCGACCACGCCGGCGAGATGATCGGCTCGAGCGAGGCGAGCGCCGTTTCCGCGCCGGCGCCGTCGGCATCGGCGATCTGCAGCTCGTAGCGATTGGGCGGGCGCTTCACCACGTAGGCGATGCGCGTCGAGAACACGCCCTTCTCGCCGGTCAGCTTTTCGTAGACGAAATCGGCGATGCGGTGCGCGGTGGCGCGCGCCTGCTCGCGCGACAGCGTGTAGGCGATGCCGCCGAGCGGCTGCTGCTTCACCACGTCGAACAGGCGGAAGCGCGCCTCGAAGCGCCCGTCGGGGCGCGCCGATACCGAGCCGAGCACCAGCGCGTCGGCGAGGCGCGAGCGCCATTCGGGGTAGCCCACCGCGCTCGCCTCGGTCGGCGCGGGCGACATCGGCGGGACCTCGAGCAGGCGGAACAGGCCGCTGCGCTCGAGGTCGGCGCGCACCACGGCAGTGAGGCCCTCGCCGAGCGCGGCTTCGCCGACGAACGGCGCCACCGCGATCGGGATGCGGTTCGCCCCGGCGCCGGTGATCTCGATCGAGAGCTGCGCGCGCGCCGCAGGCGGCGCCACAAGGAACATCCAGCACAGCAGGGTCAGCCAGCGCTTCATTGTTGTTGTTGTCCTCTGCCCGATTAGTCCAGCGGCCGGAATTTAAGTTTCAACTCCCGCCGGAATAGCCCTGCCTGCTCGGGCTTGGGCAGCGGCGAGGACTTGAGGATCGCCCGCTCCACTGCCTCGTCGTAGCCGGCATGGCCGCTCGACTTGCGCTTGACCACGTTCAGTATTTCCCCCGTGGGCAGCTGTGTAACGTCAAACAGGGCCTCCGGGTTCCCGACGATGCCCGGCGGCAGGATGATGTTGCCGCGGATCTTGGCGCGAATCTTGTCCTCCCAGGCGGCGAGCGCCCTGGCGCTCGCGTCAACCTGCGCGCGCGCCACCAGATCGTTCAGCGCCCGCTCGCGCCGCTCCTGGTCGAGCGACTTCTGCTCCTGCGCCAGCTGCTCGCGCATGCGCTTGTCGAACTCGGGATCGGCCTTGGGCTTGGCCTTCACCTCGGGCTTCTTGGGCTCCGGCTTGGGCTTTGGCTTGGGCGCTTCGCGTACGGCGATGGCGGGCTTCTCGACGCGCGGTGCGGGCTCGACCTTGGGCGGCGCGATAGCCTGGACCGCCTGCGGCTGTAGCGGCGGCGCCGGCTGCACGGGCGGCGTGTCCCATAGCTCGACCTCGATCACGTCGGGGCGGTGGCTTTGCCAGCGCACGCCGAGGAACATCACGGCGAAGAGGACGATGTGCACCAGTGCCGAGAGCGAAACGGAGCGCTTGAAGGCCGGCTCATGCTGGCCCGGGAAGGCGAGCGTGCTCATGGATTTGTCTTGACCTGCAAGCCCACCTTGCTCACACCCTGTTTGCGCAGCTCGTCCATGACGCCGAGCACCGCTTCATAGCGCACGTTCTTGTCGCCGCCGATCAGCACCGCCAGGTCGCCGCCCTTGGCGCGCCTGCCCTTGATGAACCCGCCCAGCTCGGCGCGCGAAATGTCCCGCTCGCGCAGGATGGCGCCGGAGGCGTCCCGCTCGCGCACCATCAGCGACTGGTTGGCCTTGACGAACACTTCGATCGGCACGAGGCGCGGCTGGCTAGCCTTGTCGACGGTGGGCAGGTCGATGATCGCAGGCGTCACCAGCGGCGCGGTGACCATGAAGATCACCAGCAGCACCAGCATGACGTCGACGTAGGGCACGATGTTGATCTCGTGCATCGGGCGCCGCCGGACGCGCTGGGCCATCGGCGTTTAACTTGCCTTTCTTCTCACCGCACGGCCTGGCGGTGCAGGATGTTCGAGAACTCCTCCATGAAGCTCTCGAA
>DASWEU010000115.1:0-2443 GCA_036394595.1 Burkholderiales bacterium
ATGGCCGGGGGTGTTCGCGAAATCCAGCGACTCGAGCTGCTCGGTGATGGCGTTCAGCCGCCGCAGCGCCCCGCCGTAGTTGTTCTCGTAATGGCTCTCGATGAGCTTCACCGAGAGGTAGGAGAGCGTCCAGGGACGGCAGTGGATCGGTTTCAGCTTGTAGCGCATGGCATCTCCTTACATTTCGCTGGATGAGAGGGAGCACGCCTCGCCGCGCACGTAAGCCGAGCGCTGGTCCGGCGCGAGATGGACCGTCCGGGTGCCTTCGCCGCCGCGCGCGCAGAGCACCAGCGTGCGGCGCGTCTTCGTGCGGTCGAGCGCGAGGGCGCAGGCGTTGTGCAGCGACGCCGAGACCGGGATCTTCTGCCCGCGGCGCAGCTGCGGGTCGATGCGCCAGAGCGAGCCCTGGATCGAGCTCACGGCGAAGAACGCGCCCTGCTCGGCCGCGTAGACGAGGCCGGAGAAACCCACGTCCTTGTCGCCATCCGCATCGAGCGCGAGCTCGTGCGTAGTGACCTCGGCCTTGGCCGGGTCGACGCGCCAGAGGACCGGCGCGACGTTGCTGGAGATCACCACCGCGCCGCGCCCATCGACGGCTAGGTCTGGTGCGCAGGCGTACTGGTTGCGAACGTAGAGCCAGCCCGGCAGCTCGTAGCGCTGCTTCAGCGCCTGGGTCGTGGCGTCGTACAGATAGACGCCATCGCGCTGCAGGAGCCAGTACTGGTTGCGCGACACATCGTGCGCGACGCGCAGCGTGAGTGCAGGCTCGGCCAGCGCAGTGGATGCTGCGAGCAACAGGATGGTGGCAATGGATTTGACGCTTCCGGTTCTCATAAACACTCTCCATCCCCGCAGGGATAAGAGCAGCGCTTGAGACGGAAATCGCCTTTGTGGACCGGGTGTCTGCGTTTAACCCGGCTAGACAGCTTTCCTGCCTACATGGGACGCCACGCTACGCCTAGCATTTAGGTTTGTCAATAGCATCACTACTCTGTGATATATATAACACCATTATGACGACATTGAATGCCCTGGTGCTCAGCCTGCCGACCCACAACTCCACTATGCGGATGCGCGTATGGCGGGCATTGAAGGAGACCGGCTGCGGCGTGCTGCGCGACGGCGTCTACGTGCTGCCGCAGGACGCCGGCGGCGTGCTGCCCAAAATGGAGAGCGAGATCCGCTCGGCAGGCGGCTTTGCCATGACGGTCGAGCTCAAGCTGAAGGGAGCGGCCCAGAGCGACGCAGTGCGCAAGCTATTCGACCGCAGCGCCGAGTATGGCGAGCTCAAGCACAAGGTCAGCGCGGTGAGCAAATCCCTGCCCCGCCTCGGGCACCGCAAGGCGCAGACCGCCGTGCAGCGGCTCGAGCGCTCGTTTGAGAAGCTCGCGGAAATCGACTTCTATCCCGGCCAGGCCAAGCTCCAGGCGGCCGAGTCGATCGCGCAGCTCAGGCGCAGCCTGCGCGACGCCTACTCGCGCGGCGAGCCGCGCACCGCCAGGAAGCGCCTGCGGCTGGTCGACAAGCACCGTTACCAGAAGCGGACCTGGGCGACCCGCAAGAATCCGTGGGTCGATCGCCTGGCCAGCGCCTGGCTGATCAAGCGCTTCATCGACCCGGAGGCGAAGTTCGTCTGGGTCGAACGGCCGAACGAGCGGCCGCGCAAGGCCGTCGGCTTCGACTTCGACGGCGCGGAGTTCACGCACATTGGTAACCGCGTGACGTTCGAGGTGCTGCTGGCAAGTTTCGACCTGGAGCATGACGCGGCCCTTGCGGCCGTCGGCACCATCGTCCACTTCCTCGACGTTGGCGGCATTCCCGTGCCCGATGCCAAAGGGCTCGAAACCATGCTGCGCGGGATCAAGGAGAAGGCGCGCAGCGACGATGCGCTCGCCGCCGAAGCGATGCGCATCTTCGATCTCTTTTATTCGGCTTACGCTACTGCGAGCCGTAGCTGAAGTCGTCGAACGCGGTGACGCTGTCGGCTTTGGTCCATAGGCCGACCGCGCCCGGGCCCGCGATGTGCGCGTCGTCGAGCTCGATGTAGGTCTTGCCGTCCAGCGCCACCTTGATGCGCTTGCCGGAGAACTCCACGCGCAGCGTGTGCCAGACGTTGCCCGGCACCGGTGCGTCCACATACTTGATGGTGTTGCGCCGGCCGTTCGCGGTGTAGTAGAGCGAGACGTTGTTCTCCAGCGCGTTGGCGCGGGCGACGTAGTAGTTGTCGCCGTCCTTCCAGCGCCAGACGACGCCGCCGGCCTGGTCCTCCCTTCCCGAGATCGACTTGAAGCGCACCTCGACAAAGCCGTTCTCGACCGCGGTCTTCGGCAGCACGCACCACGGAAAGCTGCCGCTGCCCGATTGCTGGAGCACGTTCGGCTTGCTCGGCGCGGTCGGGTCCTGGCGCACCGCCCATTTCGGGCTGCCCTTCCCCGTCACGCCC
>DASWEU010000116.1:0-11468 GCA_036394595.1 Burkholderiales bacterium
AAGCGGTTGCCGAGCCGCTCGACGTCGTGCGAGTAGCGGTTGTAGGCCACCACCGCGGGGATGGCGGCGAACAGGCCGATGGCGGTCGCCACCAGCGCCTCGGCGATGCCCGGCGCGACCTGCGCCAGGGTCGCCTGCTGCACGTTGGCGAGGCTCCTGAAGGCATGCATGATGCCCCACACGGTGCCGAACAGGCCGACGTAGGGGCTGACCGAGCCGGTCGAGGCAAGGAACGCGAGGTGCCGCTCGAGGTGATCCATTTCGCGCTGGAAGGTGGCGCGCATCGCGCGCCGCGCGCCGTCCACCATGTCGCTCGGGTCGGAGCCCTTCTGGCCGCGCAGCTTGGCGAACTCGCGGAAGCCTGCCTCGAAGATGCGCTCCAGGCTGCCGATGCTGTGGCGGTGGTTCACCGCGCCCTGGTAGAGCTCGTTCAGGTTGCCGCCGCCCCAGAACTCGCGCTCGAACTTGAGGGTCTGCTCGACCGCGCGCCGGATGGCGAACCACTTCTGGAAGATGAACATCCAGGACATGAACGACACCGCGAGCAGGACGATCAGCACCAGCTTGACCACGATGCTGGCGTTGACGATCAGCGTCCAGATGTCGAGGTCCTGCGTGACGGTCATGTGAGCGCCTGTTTATGGACGGCGCCGAGCGCCGTGGCGATTTCTTCCGGCATGCGTGCCGGCTTCATCCTGTCGCGGTCGACCAGCGCCAGCGCGATTTCAGCCTCGACCAGCAGGGTTCCCTCCCGTTCCACCCGCTGGCGGAACACCACGCTGGCGCGGCCCATTTTAGCCACTTCGGCGCTCACCGCGAGCATGTCGTTGAGCCGCGCCGGGGCGTGGAACGAGGCGACGATGCCGTGCACCACGAACAACAGCCGTCGCTCCTCGACGACACGCGCGAGATCGATGCCGGCGGCGTTGAGCAGCTCACTGCGCGCGCGTTCCATGAAGGCGAAATACTGCGCATGGAATACGACACCGCCGGCGTCGGTGTCCTGGAAGTAAACGCGGACCGGAATTTTCAGCTGCCGGATAGGAGATCGCCCGGGGAACGCGGCGCCGCGAGGCCGAAATGGCCATAGGCCGCCGGGGTCGCCACGCGCCCGCGCGGCGTGCGTTGCAGGTAGCCCTGCTGGATGAGGAAGGGCTCGATCACGTCCTCGATGGTTTCGGCGTCCTCGCCGATCACGTGCGCGAGATTGTCGAGGCCCACCGGCCCGCCGGCAAACTTGTCGATCACCGCGCGCAGCAGGCGCCGGTCCATCACGTCGAGGCCCTGCGCGTCGACGTCGAGCATCTTGAGCGCCGCCTCGGCCACCGGCCGGGTGACGCGCCCGTCGGCCTTGACCTCGGCGTAGTCGCGCACGCGCCGCAGCAGGCGGTTGGCGACGCGCGGCGTGCCGCGCGAGCGGCGCGCGATCTCCGTCGCCCCCTCCTCGACCAGGTTCATCTTCAGCAGGCGCGCCGAGCGGCGCACGATCGCCGCGAGCTCCTCGCCGCTGTAGAACTCCAGGCGCGCGACGATGCCGAAGCGGTCGCGCAGCGGATTGGTGAGCATGCCGGCGCGCGTGGTCGCGCCGATCAGCGTGAACGGCGGCAGATCGAGCTTGATCGAGCGCGCGCCCGGCCCCTCGCCGATCATGATGTCGATCTGGAAATCCTCCAGCGCCGGGTAGAGGATCTCCTCCACCACCGGCGGCAGGCGGTGGATCTCGTCGATGAACAGCACGTCGCGCGGCTCGAGATTGGTCAGCAGCGCCGCCAGGTCGCCGGGACGCTCGAGCACCGGACCCGAGCTCTGGCGCAGGTTCACGCCCAGCTCCTTCGCCACGATATGCGCCAGCGTCGTCTTGCCCAGCCCCGGCGGGCCGAACAGAAGCAGATGGTCGAGCGCCTCGCCGCGGCCGCGGGCGGCCTGGATGAAAATCTCCAGCTGGGAGCGTACTTTTTCCTGTCCGACGTACTCGGCCAGGGTGGCCGGCCGCAGCGACCGCTCGATCTGCTCCTCCTGGGGGGAGGACGGTTTCGCGGCGATTAGCCGGTCCGTTTCGACAGTCACGTTGCCATTTTGCCAGAGCCGGGCGCGGCGGCCGTCCGCATGGTCGTCCTGCCTTGACATCTTGCCCCGCCGCCCCCCTAGAATAGCCTTGTCGGTGCTTCTCTCGCAGTCCGGGGAACGCCAGATATGCGGATGGCATGACCATCTCGATCAACTTTACAGGGGCGCAAAATGAAAAAGCTTTGTGCGGTGGCTGTGCTGGCGGCGTTTCCGGTGGCGGCCATGGCCGCAGGCGAAAACAACGTCGGTAGTTGCGGCGTGGGCAGCAAGGCGTTCGACGGACAGGCGGGAATCGTCCCCCAGGTCCTGGCTATCACCACCAACCACGTGACGTTTAACACCTTCGCCATTTCCACCGGCACCTCGGGCTGCACGCCGGACGGCAAGGTCACGTCGAACTGGAAAATGGCGATGTTCATCGACGGCAACAAAGTCGCGCTGCAGCGTGATATGTCGGTGGGCGGAGGCGAATCGCTCGACTCGCTGGCACACTTGATGGGCATTGAGGCACAGGACCGCGTGGCGTTCAACAGCCTCGCCAAGGACAACCTGGCCAAGATCTTCCCGAGCGAAGGCGTGGCGACCGAGCAGGTCGTGACCGCCCTGCGCGAGGTGCTGAAGAGTGATGCCCGCCTCGGGCGTTACGTCGTCGCGCTCTAAGCCAGCGACACCCAGCAGTCCCAAAAACCCTGCGGCTTCGCCGCAGGGTTTTTTTTCACCGGCGATCCGGCCTCGTTGATCCGCGGCGTCCTCTTGATTCTCTGCATGCTGCTGCCACTCCCGGCGGCGGCGACGCCCACGTACCTCGACGAGCTCGTCGCGAAGGCGCGCGAGCAGCGGCTTGCCGAGCGACCGGAGTGGCTGAAGCTTCTGCACTACGTCCCGTACGCCGCCTGGTTCGGCCGCCGCAGCCTGGTCGACAGCCCGGAATTCTTCAACTCGCCGCGCGGCAAACGCGACCCGCAGGCCGAGCTCGAGGCGACGCTCTCGGGCTTCTTCGACCCGGCAGAGGATACCGAGCAGCAGCAGCATCCTCAGTGCCGCTTCATCGCCCGGCGCGCTTGGCTCGACGCGCAACTGGGCTTCGACGGCGCGCGCCTGCCGCCGCGCGAATGCGCGCGCTATCGCGCCTGGTACGCGGCGCTCAACCCGCAAGCGCTGACGCTGGTGTTTCCCTCGGGCTTCCTCAACAATCCGGCGTCGATGTACGGGCACACCTTGCTGCGCATCGACTCGCGGGACCAGGACGAACGCACGCGGCTGCTCGCCTACTCGATCAGTTTTGCCGCCATCGCCTACGAGCGCGACGGCTTCGTCTACCCGATAAAGGGATTGCTCGGCGGCTACCCGGGCAGATTCTCGATGATGCCCTACTACCTCAAGGTGCGCGAATACAGCGACCTAGAGAATCGCGATGTCTGGGAATACCAGCTGGCATTCAGCCCGGAGGAGATCGACCGCGTGCTGATGCACGCCTGGGAGATGAGCCCGGCCTGGTTCGACTACTACTTCTTCGACGAGAACTGCTCCTACCAGTTGAACGCGCTGCTGCAGGTGGCGCGGCCGGATCTCGATCTGGTGTCACCCTTTGGCTGGTGGGCGCTGCCCTCGGACACGGTGCGCGCGGTGACTCGGCAGCCGGGCCTGGTGAAGAATGTGGTCTTCCGTCCGTCGAACGCGACCATTGTTCAGCGGCGATTGGACAGATTGGCGGCGCCCGAGCGAGAACTGGTGCGCGAGCTGGCTGCGGGGCATACCGGCACCGGGGACCCGCGTCTCGCGGCATTGCCACCGGATCGCGCCGCAGCAACCGTCGAAGCGGCCTACGACCTCGTCAACTACCGGCGCGCCACCGGCAAGCCGGAGGTGACCGATCCAGAGGCACTGGCGCGCGGGCTGCTCCTGGCGCGCGGCAGCCTGGATGCGCCTTCACAGGCGCCCGCTGCCGCGACACCCGATACCCGGCCGGACGAGGGGCACGGCACCGCGCGCTTCGCGTTTGGCGCCGGCCGGCGCGCCTCGCAGGACTATCAGGAGATCCGTGCGCGCGCCACCTATCACGACGTGATGGACGACGACGCTGGCTACGCTCGGGGGGCGCAGATCGAGTTTTTCAATATGGCGCTGCGCCATCTCGAATCCGGCGTGACGCGCGTCGAAGAATTCACGCCGATCGAGATCCGCTCGCTGTCGCCGCGTGACGCCTTCTTCTCGCCCTGGTCGTGGCACGTGTCGGCCGGCTGGCGGCGCGAATTCCTCGCCGACGGTTCCGAGCCCCTGGTGGGGTCGCTGCAGGGCGGCCTGGGCGGGGCCTGGTCGGCGGCCGGCGGCCGGGTCCTCGCCTATGCGATGGCTGATGGCCGCGCGAGCCAGCATCACCGCCTAGAGGACGGCTACTCGCTGGGCGCCGGCGGGCGCCTCGGCGCCTACGTCGATCCGCTGCCGCGCTGGCGGGTGCATGCCTATGCACGCGCGCTCGGCACCTTTGCCGGCGACCACGATACGCCGCGCAGCGCGGGCATCGAGAGTCGCGTGAGCCTCGCGCGCGATCTCGCCCTGCGCGTCGATTTTTCCCGCAGTCGCGAGCACGACCGGCGCTATAGCACCGCCATGTTTTCGCTGTTCTGGTATCTGTGACATGCGCGCGGTGATCTCCCTTTACCTCGCTCTCGGGCTCGCCGCCTGCACCAGCACCTTCTTCCAGCCGCACCACGTGCGAGTGCATACGCCCGACGAGCTGGGTCTCGAGTACCGGGAGTTGCGCCTGCGCGCCGAGGACGGGGTAGCGCTCACCGCCTGGTATTTCCCGGCGCGTGGCGCGCCGCGCGCCACCGTGCTCTTCCTGCACGGCAATGCCGAGAACATCAGCACCCACTTCGCCAGCGTCGCCTGGATGCCGGCGGAGGGCTTCAACGTCCTGGCGCTCGACTACCGAGGCTACGGCGATTCCGGCGGCGAGCCGAGCCTGGCCGGCGCGCAGCTGGATATCGACGCGGCGATGCGCACGCTGCTCGCGCGGCCGGACGTGGATGCCCGGCGCATCGTCCTTCTCGGCCAGAGCCTCGGTGGCGCGTTCGCCATCCACTACGCGGCGCACGGCGCCTACCGGGTGAATTTGCGTGCGCTGGTGACCGACAGCGCATTCTCGGACTACCGCAGCATCGTGCGCGAAAAGCTGGCGGGGTTCTGGCCCACCTGGCCGTTCCAGTGGCTGCCCTGGCTCACGGTGGACAACGATTATTCGCCGGCCGCTTCGATCGGCGCGCTAGGCCCGATGCCGCTGCTGTTGATCCACGGCGAGAATGACCGCATCGTGCCGCCGCAGCACTCGCGGCGCCTGTTCGAGCTGGCGCACGAGCCGAAGGAGCTGTGGCTCGTGCCGGAGGCCGGCCACACCGAGGCGTTGCGCGGCGAGCCGATGCGCCGCCGGCTCGCCGAGTACTTGCGTCGCGTTGCTAGCGGAACCTGATGATTCCGCCAACGCTCCAGACCGCGATGTCCTGCGGCGCGCCGGCGCCGCCGCCACCCATCCTCGGGTAGCGCTGCACCTCGGCGCGCAGGGCGAACTGGTCGATGATGTTCCACTGCAGGCCCAGGCCGTAGGTGATGTCGGTGTTCGATTCGTTGAAGCTCGCACCGGCGTTGGATCCGCGAATGCGGCCATGAAAGCCGCCGAGCTTGCCGTAGACGGCAAAGTCGGTCAGGAAGGGGTAGGACAGGATGCCGACGAATTCCATCGCCTGCGCCTTGTCGTCCCGCGGAATCGAGTTGTCATGGGGCGCGCCCAGATTCGAAAACGCGGCTTCCACCGCGAAATAGCGGTTGAGCTCGTAGCCCCCCATCACTTTCCAGGTCTGGTCCTGATCCTTGCAAGGTGGGCCGACGTTCTCGCAGAACGAATCCGAGGTCGACTGGCCGAAGGCCGCGCCGACGTAGAACGCGCCGGTGCTCTTCTGCGCCATGGCCGGCAGGGCGAGCGTCAGCGCCGCCAGAAAGCCCAGAAAAGCCAGAACTGCCTTGTTTTTCATCGCTAGGTCCCTTGTGAAGAATCTGTTCTAAGTGCTTAGAAGATCACAAGATGCCGCCTAGCGCAAGCGAGGCCTCCGGACCCCTAGCCCTTGGCGAGGGCTTTTAGCGCGAAACGGATGGCCTCGGCCACGGGGGTGCCGGCTGGCAGGCCGCGCAATGCCGCCAGGGCTTCCTTCTCGTTATAGCCCAGCGCCAGCAGGGCATGAACGGCGTCGGACGCCCCTTCACGCCCTACGCCCGGCGCCGCTTCCACCAGCTTGCCCTTGAGCTCGAGCAGCAGGCGTTCGGCCGTCTTCTTGCCGATGCCCGGGACCTTCACCAGCCGGGCCGCCTCCTGCAGCGCGACCGCCCGCGCCAGGTCGCCGACCGACAGGCCCGAGAGCACGGCGAGCGCAGTGCGCGCGCCGATGCCCGAGATGCGGATCAGCTGGCGGAACGCGCCGCGCTCTTCCAGCGTGGCGAAGCCGTACAAAGCATGGGAATCTTCCTTGATCGACAAATGGGTATAGAGCGAGACACCTTCCCCGGTCGATGGCAGCGCATAGAAGGTGCTCATCGGCACGTCGACCTCGTAGGCGACGCCGGCAACGTCGATCAGCACCTGGGGCGGGTGCTTGGACAAGAGCTTGCCGGTGAGCCTGCCGATCAAACCAGCCTGCCTTTCCTCAATTTGAAGTTCTTTGTTTCCAGCAATCCCAATCGTGCCCCATGGGCGTGGCAGATGGCGCAGGCGAGCGCGTCGGCCGCGTCCGCGCCCGGGGCGCCCGGCAGCGCGAGCAGCCGCCGCACCATGTGCTGCACCTGCTCCTTGGCGGCGTGGCCGTTGCCGACCACGGATTTTTTCACCTGCAGCGCGGTGTATTCGGCCACCGGCAGGCCGGCGAGCACGGCGGCGCAGATGGCGGTGCCGCGCGCCTGCCCCAGCGCCAGGGTGGACTGCGGGTTGGCGTTGACGAAGACCTTCTCCACCGCGACCTGCTCGGGAGCGTTCGCGGCGATCACTTGCTTCAGCCCGTCGAGGATGGTCTTCAGCCGGCCGGCGAGATCGCCGTCGCCCGATTTGACGCAACCGCTGGTCACGTAGGCGAGGCGCGCGCCGTGCACCTCGATCACCCCGAAGCCGGTGACCCGCAGACCAGGGTCGATGCCCAGAATACGCAGAACATTTCTCCTCAGGTCAGTCGAGTACCGCCGTGGTGTAGACGTTCTGCACGTCGTCGAGGCTCTCGAGCGCGTCGAGCAAGTGGCGCAGGCGCTGGGCGTCGCCGCCCTCGAGCGCGGCCTCGCTCACTGGCTTCATGATGACCTCGGCGAGCTCGGGCTTGAAGCCGGCCTTCTCCAGCGCCGCCTTCACCGTGTGGAAGTCGTTCGGCGCGCACAGCACCTCGATCGAGCCGTCGTCGTTTTTCACCACGTCGTCGGCGCCGGCGTCGAGCGCCGCCTCCATCACGCGCTCCTCGCTCGCGCCGGGCGCGAACACGAACTGGCCGACGTGCTTGAAGAGGTAGGCCACCGAGCCGTCGGAGCCCAGATTGCCGCCGTTCTTGGTGAACGCATGGCGCACCTCGGCCACGGTGCGCGTGCGGTTGTCGGTGAGGCAGTCGAGCAGCACCGCTGCGCCGCCCGCGCCGTAGCCCTCGTAGCGCACTTCCTCGTAGGAGACGCCCTCGAGCTGGCCGATGCCGCGCTTGATCGCGTTCTGCACGCTGTCCTTGGTCATGTTGGCTTCGCGCGCCTTCTCGAGCGAAAGCCGCAGGCGCGGATTGGAGTCGGGGTCGCCGCCGCCCAATTTCGCCGCCACCGTGATTTCCTTGATCAGCCGGGTGAATACCTTGCCCTTCTTCGCATCCGCCGCCGCCTTGCGGTGCTTGATGTTCGCCCATTTGCTGTGGCCCGACATAGTATGATTTTACGTCATGGCCTCGCCCCTCCTCGGCGGCAAGCGGCGTTGACGTCGTATCGCAGCTGGGGCATCGCCTTCGCGGTGCTGGGCGTGCTGGCCTTCTCGCTGCGCCCGATCCTCATCAAGCTCTCCTACGCCGCGCATCCGATCAGCCCGGTGACGCTGCTGTTCCTGCGCATGGTGTTGTCGGCGCCCTTTTTCGCCGCGGTCGCCTGGTGGCTGCGCGCCAGGTCGCCGGCCCTCACCGGGCGCGACTGGGCGGCGGTCGCTGCGCTCGGCCTGCTTGGCTACTACGCGGCGAGCTTCCTCGATTTCCTCGGCCTGCAATACGTCGGCGCCGGCGTCGGGCGCCTGATTTTGTTTCTTTATCCGACGCTGGTGCTGCTGCTCTCGTTCCTGTTCCTGCACAAGCGGCCGACTTGGGCCGAGATCGCGGCGCTGGTGCTGAGCTATGCGGGTATCGCGCTGGTCGTCGCGCAGCAGAGCTCCGATACGCCCACCGGCCGGCAGTTCCTGTTCGGCGCGGCGCTGATCTTCGGCGGCGCGCTCGGCTATGCCGTCTACCTGGTGGCGGGCAGCGCGATGGTGAAACGGATCGGCTCGATGCGCTTTACCGCCTATAGCATGCTGTTCGCGCCGGCGCCGGCGGTGCTGCAGTTCCTGGTGCTCGAGCCGATGACGGCGCTCGAGCTGCCGGCGCGCGTTTGGAGCTATGTTCTGATTCTCGCCACCGTGTGCACCGTGCTGCCGATCTTTTTCGTCGCCGAGGCGCTCAAGCGCATCGGCGCCAACCAGTTCGCGCTGATCGGCGCCATCGGCCCGGTGAGCGTGGCGCTGACCGGCGCCATCGGACTGGACGAGCCGTTTACCTGGGTGCAGGCCGTCGGCGGCCTGCTGGTGATTTTCGGAGTACTGCTGGTGACGCTGAAAAGGAGCTGAGATGGATCTTGGAATCCGCGGCAAGACGGCGCTGGTATGCGCGGCGTCGAAGGGGCTGGGCAAGGGTTGCGCGGCGGCGCTCGCGCGCGAAGGCGTCAACCTGGTGATCACGGCGCGGGGCCGCGAAGCGCTCGAGGCCACCGCGGCAGAACTCTCCCGGTACCAGACCAATGTTCAGATCGTAGCCGGCGACATCACTACGGCCGAAGGACGCGAAGCGGCGCTCAAGGCCTGCCCGTCGCCCGACATCCTGGTGAACAACGCCGGCGGCCCGCCGCCGGGCGACTTCCGCGGCTGGGACCGCGAGGCCTGGGTCAAGGCGCTCGACGCCAACATGATCGCGCCGATCCTGCTGATCCGCGCGGTGGTCGACGGCATGATCGCGAAAAAATTCGGCCGCATCGTCAACATCACCTCCGGCGCGGTGAAAGGCCCGATCCCCGAGCTCGGCCTCTCGAACGGCGCCCGCACCGGTCTGACCGGCTTCATCGCCGGACTTTCGCGCACCACGGTCCAGCACAACGTCACCATCAACAATTTGCTTCCCGGGCCCTTCGACACCGAGCGGCTGCGGGCCAACATGGAGTTCAACGCCAAGAAGGCCGGCAAAACCGCGGCCGAGCTGACGCGCGCGCGCATGGAAGCCAATCCGGCGCGCCGCTTCGGCAGCATCGAGGAGTTCGGCGACGCCTGCGCCTACCTGTGCAGCGCTCAGGCGGGTTACATTACCGGGCAGAACCTGCTGCTCGATGGAGGTTCATACCCGGGAACTTTCTAGATGAAGATCTTCCTGCCTCTGATCACCGGACTTCTGTTTGCCGGCAGCGCCTGGTCCCAGGCCTATCCCAACCGCGCCGTGAAAGTGGTGGTGCCCTGGCCGCCGGGCCAGGCGACCGACATCGCGGCGCGAGTCGTCGCCGACAAGCTGCAGCAGGCGCTCGGCCAACCCTTCGTGATCGACAACCGCCCCGGCGCGGGCGGCGCCATCGGCTCGGAAGTCGTGGCGAAGAGCGCGCCCGACGGCTACACGCTGCTCGCCGCCTCGAGCGGGCCGCTGTCCATCATGCCGAACCTGCAAAAGGTGCCTTACGACCCGCTCAAGGATCTTGCGCCCATCAGCCTGATCGCGGCGGTGCCGTTTGCGCTGGTCGTGAACCCTTCCTTCCCCGCCGCCAACGCAAAGGAATTCGTCGCTCTGCTCAAGGCCAATCCCGGCAAGTACACCTTTGCCTCGTCGGGAACGGGCGCGACAGCGCACCTCTTCGCCGAGCTCTTCAATTCGATGGCGCAGATCCAGGCCCGGCACGTGCCCTACAAGGGCAGCGCGCCCGCGCTCACCGACGTCATCAACGGCGAGGTCAGCTACGCCGTCGAGACGGTCGCCGCGACCGTCGGCCACATCAAGTCAGGGCGCCTGAAGACTTACGGCGTCTCGACGGCGCGGCGCTCCAGTGCGATGCCGGAGGTCCCCAGCCTGGGCGAAGCCGCCGACCTGCCCTACGATGCGGCGGCATGGATCGGCTACGCCGCGCCGGCCGGCACGCCGCGCGAGGTGCTGGATCGTGTCGCCATCGAAATTCAGCGGGTACTCGGCGCGGGTGACCTCAAGGAGCGCTACCTCGCGCTCGGCCTCGATCCGCTGTCGGGCACGCCCGACGAAATGGCGGCGTTCATGCGCCGCGAGCAGGACCGCTACGCCACCATCATCCGCAACGCCAACATCAAGATCGAAAACTAGGCTTTAAGCAGTTCCGTCTTGAACGGCAGGTCGCGCAGGCGCTTGCCGGTGAGCTTGAACACGGCGTTGGCGATCGCCGGCGCGACCGGCGGCAGCCCGGCCTCGCCGATGCCGCCCGGCTTGTTGTCGGTGACGATCACCTTGGTGGTGATCTTCGGCACCTCGTTCATCCGCATCACCGGGTAGTCGTGGAAATTCGACTGCTGCACCGCGCCGTCCTTGTAGATGAGCTTCTCCTTCAGCGCGCCCAGCCCCCAGACCACCGAGGACTCGATCTGCGCCTGGATGTTCTTCGGCTGCAGCGCGACGCCGGTGTCCACGGCGCTCCAGATCTCGTGCACGGTGACCTTGCCGCTCTTGCGGTCCACCGAGACTTCCGCCACCTGCGCCACGTAGGTTTCCCAGATGTCGCTGTAGGCCAGCCCGAGCGCGCGCCCGGCCGGGAGCTTGCGCGTACGGTAGCCCGACATCTGCACCACCTCGCGGATCACCGCCTGCCCGCGCGCGTCCTTGGCGAGAAGCTGCAGCCGGAATTCCACCGGGTCCTTGCCGGCCGCGGCCGCCACCTCGTCCATGAAGGTCTCGAGCGCGAACTTGGTATAGCCGCCGCCCACCGAGCGCCACACCGCGACGTCGATGCCGGTCTCGGCGAACAACTGCTCCAGGGCGAAGTTCGGATAGCTGTAGGTCGGCTCGTACGCGCCTTCGCACAGCGGCACGTCCTTCTGCCCGGTCGCCTGGAACACCGGCGGCGCAAAACGGCGGTAGACCGATTCGCCAGCGATGCGGTGG
>DASWEU010000117.1:0-10913 GCA_036394595.1 Burkholderiales bacterium
CTATGTGGACGAAGGCACCATGGTTGACACCTGGGCCACCGTGGGCTCCTGCGCCCAGGTCGGCAAGAACGTGCACCTGTCCGGCGGCGTGGGCCTGGGCGGCGTGCTGGAGCCGCTGCAGGCCAACCCGACCATCATCGAGGACAACTGCTTCATCGGCGCGCGCTCGGAGATCGTCGAGGGCGTGGTGGTCGAAGAAAACAGCGTCATCTCGATGGGCGTGTTCATCGGCCAGAGCACCAAGATCCTCGAGCGGGCGAGCGGCCGCATCCTCTATGGTCGCGTGCCCGCGGGATCGGTGGTGGTTTCCGGCAATTTGCCCTCCGCCGACGGCAAGTACGGGCTGTACTGTGCGGTCATCGTCAAGACGGTCGACGCCAGGACCCGCGCCAAGACCAGCCTGAACGAGTTGCTGCGGGGGGATTAGAATGACGCCTTCGGGAGGCTGACATGTCAGCAATGAAGCGGCTGTTCCAGCTGATGGCCGACAAGAAGGCGTCGGACATCTTCCTTTCGGTGGGTGCGCCGATCAATATCAAGATCAACGGCGTCGCCATGCCGGTCAACCAGGCGATCATGAACACCGACGCCATCAAGCAACTCCTCTACGAGGTGCTCAACGACCGCCAGATCAAGGAATACGAAGAGGAGATGGAGCTGAACACCGCGTTCGCGCTGGAAAACGTGGGCGCCTTTCGCATCAGCGCGTTCCGCCAGAAGGGTTCCCCGGCGGTGGTGGTGCGCTACATTCCGGGGCAGATTCCGGGGCTCGACACGCTGGGCGTGCCCGAGGTGCTCAAGGAAGTGATCATGCAGAAACGCGGCCTGATCCTGATGGTCGGCGCCACGGGCTCGGGCAAGTCGACCTCGCTCTCGGCCATGCTCGATTTCCGCAACGAGCGCAAGTCGGGCCACATCCTGACGCTCGAAGACCCGGTCGAATTCATCTTCCAGAACAAGAAATCGATCGTCAACCAGCGCGAGGTCGGCACCGATACCAAGGCTTTCGAGGTGGCGCTGAAGAACGCCCTGCGCCAGGCGCCGGATTGCATCCTGATCGGCGAGATTCGCGACAAGCAGACCATGGCCATGTCGCTCGCCTATGCGCAGTCGGGCCACCTGTGCCTCGCCACGCTGCACGCGAACAACAGCTATCACGCGATGAACCGCATCATCAACTTCTACCCGCTGGAGAACCGGCCCAGCCTGCTGCTCGATCTGGCGGCCGCGCTGTCGACCATCATTTCGCAGCGCCTGGTGCGCACCAAGACCGGCAGCCGCGTGGCGGCGGTGGAAATCCTGCTCAACACGCGCCACGTCGCCGAGCTGATCGAGAAAGGCGAGATCAACGAAATCAAGGATGCCCTGGAAAAAAGCATGTCGCCGGGCTCGCAGACCTTCGAACAGGCGCTGTTCAAGCTGTTCATGGCGGGCACCATCACGCAAGACGAGGCGATGTCCAACGCCGACTCGGCCACCAACATGCTGTGGCTGATCAACCAGGCCACCGCCGGCGAGATCAGCGGCCAGGTGGCGCCGGCCGCGGGTGCGCCGAAGAAGGAAGAAGGGAAGAAGGAAGGCCTGCTGTCGGCCGCCGACAAGGGCGCGTCGTTCGGCAATTTCAAGATCGACATGAATGCCTGAGGCGAGCGGGGTCCGGGCGCCTTCGGCGCTGGATCTGGCGAAAGAGCTGATCGGGCGCAGGTCGATTACCCCGGAGGACGGGGGCTGCCAGGAACTCATCGCCCGCCGGCTCGCGCCGGCGGGATTCAAGTCCGAGCCGATGAATTTCGGCGCCGTGCGCAACCTTTGGGCTCGCCGGGGCATAGCCTCACCCTTGGTGTGCTTCGCGGGACATACCGATGTCGTGCCGACCGGGCCTCTCTCCGAATGGCACTCGGATCCCTTCGTGCCGACCGTGCGCGACGGCAAGCTCTACGGCCGCGGCGCAGCGGACATGAAATCCTCGATAGCCGCCTTCGTCGTCGCCACGGAAATGTTCCTGAAGGAAAAGCCCGACCACTCGGGCTCGATCGCCCTTCTCCTCACCTCCGACGAGGAAGGTCCCGCCGTGGATGGCACGGTGCGCGTGGTCGAGGCGCTGAAGGCGCGCGGCGAGCGCATCGACTATTGCATCGTCGGCGAGCCGACCTCGGTCGACGTGCTCGGCGACATGGCGAAGATCGGCCGCCGCGGCTCGCTGTCGGCGAAGCTGAAGGTGCGCGGCATCCAGGGCCACGTCGCCTATCCGCAGCTGGTGAAGAATCCGGTCCACCTGCTCGCCCCGGCGCTGGCCGAGCTGGCGCGCACCGAGTGGGACAAGGGCAACCAAAGCTTTCCGCCCACCAGCTTCCAGGTGTCCAACATCCATGCCGGCACCGGTGCCGCCAACGTGGTGCCGGGATCGGTGGAAGTCGACTTCAATTTCCGCTTCTCCACCGAAAGCACCGACGCCTCCCTGCGCTCGCGCGTCGAAGCCATCCTCGGCAAGCACAAGCTGGAGTTCAGCCTCGAGTGGACGCTGGGTGCGAAGCCGTTCCTCAGCAAGAGCGGGGCGCTGGCGAAGACGGTGCTCGAGGCCGCGCGCAAGAGCAGCGGGCGCCACGGCGAGCTCTCCACCACGGGGGGCACCTCGGATGCGCGCTTCATCATCGACATCTGCCCGGAAGTGGTCGAACTCGGGCCGGTCAACGCCAGCATCCACAAGCTGAACGAGCACATCGAGCTCTCCGCCCTGGAGACGCTGCCGCGGATCTACCTCGATACCCTGCGCGCCCTGCTGCCTTGAAGTTAGCGCAGTTAGTCGAAAAAACCGAAAAGAGATTCAAGGCCGCCGGCCTGCACTACGGGCACGGCACCGGCAATGCGCGCGATGAGGCTGCCTTCCTGGTGATCCGGGGATTGGGGCTGCCTTTCGATGTCGATCTGGAACAAGATGTTGCTGAAAAAGACATTGAAAGCCTCGTGCGGCGACGAATCCGGAATCGAATTCCTGCCGCCTATCTTCTCAACGAGGCGTGGCTCGACGGCGTGCCGTTCTACGTCGACGAGCGGGTGATCGTCCCCCGCTCCCACATCGCCTTTCTGTTAGGGAACCTGAACCCGCCGCGGCGGGTCCTCGACCTGTGTACCGGCTCGGGCTGCCTCGCGGTGCTCGCCGCGCGGGCGTTCCCCGATGCGCGCGTCGTCGCCTCGGATATCTCGCCGGCGGCGCTCGAGGTGGCGGAGAAGAACGTCATTCGGCATCGCCTTCAACACCGCATTCGCCTCGTCCGGTCGGATCTTTTCGCTGCGACGCCGGGAAGGTTCGACCTGATCCTCAGCAACCCGCCCTACGTCGACGCGCCTGCAATGCGGCGCTTGACGGCGGAATACCGTCGCGAGCCGGAATTGGCTTTGGCTGCCGGAAAAGACGGGTTGACTTTTATTCGAAAAATCCTTCAACAGGCGCCGAGCTACCTGGCACCGAGCGGCATTCTCCTCTGCGAGGTCGGCGACAGCCGGCGGGCGCTCGAGCGCGCCTTCCCGCGCCTGCGCTTTACCTGGCCGGCGGAATTTGTTTTTCTTCTGCGGCGGGAGGAAATTCGAACAACCAGCCTTCGGGCGATTCCTCGCGCAGCAGGACGCCGGGGCTCGCGCGCAGCTGCGCCGCCAGCGCGGCGTGCTGGCGCGCGATCACGGCAAAGCGCGCGCCGAATACGATCTCGATGATCTGCGCCGGCTGTTCCACGCCGCCTCCGGCGAGCGTGAGCCAGATGGCGAAGCGCGCCGGGTCCTGATAGGCAAGGTAGTGACCGTCGAGCCCGTTGATGTAGCGGAAGCGGTCGGCCCACCAGACCAGGGCCATGAAATCGGGCCAGGCACTGTTGAATACCGTCTCGCCGCCCTGCCCCAGTTCGTTGAGCTTGCTCGCGACGCGCTCCAGATGATCCGGCGCCAGCACTTTCGGCGGCGTAGAACCCGCGAGGCCCACCGGCAGCGCCGCCGCCAGGCAGGCAGCCACGGCCAGGACCAGCGGCTTCGACGCAGCCGGCCACGCATCGCGCAGCGCCAGCGCCGCGGCGAGCACCGCGAAGGGAATGTAGTACTCGGCAAAGCGCACGGCGTGCAGATACAGGCCCATCGACAGGATGGCGATGCCGTAGGCCGTCCAGGTATCGGGCGCCGGCCAGCGCCGGCGAAACGCCAGCACGATGAGGCCGGCGATGAGCAGCGCATGGGCCGGCCAGGAGTCGACGAGCACCTGCTGGAAGGAGGCGGGATACCACTCGGAGCCGACCAGCGACGAAACCGAGGCACTGTCCTGCGACGCCGCGGCTTTGTACAGTGTGTGGAAAATCAGGTAGCCGATATTTCGCGGATACCACGGGCTGACGAGCAGCGCCGCGGTCAGTCCGATTGCCACGGCGACGAGCGGTGTCACGACGAATTCTTTTTTCGTAAAACCGTAGGCGACGCAGCCGATTGCCGCCATGGGCAGGAGGATCACCGCGGCGTGATAGCTCTCGAGAAACAGGAAAGCCAGCAGTGCCAGCGTTTTCCACCGCTCACGCGCGATCGCCCAAAATGACAGGAACATGAAAATCACGGCGACGTTCTGGGCGCGCAGCATCATCATGCGGAACGGCATCGCTTCGCCGGCGGTGAAGGCCAGCAGCGCGAACAGCGGCGCGGCAGGCACGCCGAGCGAGCGCAGCACGAAGGCCACCACTCCCGCGGTGACGGCGGCATTGAACGCCGCCGCCCAGGCAAGCGCCGCGCCG
The DNA here is from genome assembly GCA_036394595.1 of Burkholderiales bacterium. Classification (GTDB taxonomy): domain Bacteria; phylum Pseudomonadota; class Gammaproteobacteria; order Burkholderiales; family SG8-39; genus SCGC-AG-212-J23. Next base: position 4,764 of record DASWEU010000117.1, read on the forward strand.
GGATCGGCGATCAACGTGAACGGCACCAGCGCGAGATGCCACAGCCAGTGATGGTCCGGCCCGCGCTGGCCGAGCACGGTGAACGGCAGCCAAGGAATGTCGGCCCACAGGCCCTGATGCGCGATCCACTGCACCACCTTCAGGTGGTAGTGGCCGTCGAAGTCGGCGAAGCCGCCCCACTGCCCGAGCTTCCAGCGCACGAACAGCAGCGCCACGCCGGACACCAGGGCCGCTTCTGCCAGCGCCTGGCGCCGCGAGTCTGCTGTCATTCGTGCGCGATCAGGTAAAAGCAGTGAGAAAAATGGGGTGAGCGATGGGAATTGAACCCACGACCCCCGGCTTCACAAACCGATGCTCTAACCAACTGAGCTACGCTCACCGTCGTTGATGCTGGCCTGCCCGGCGGGACTCGAACCCACAACCCCCAGCTTAGAAGGCTGGTGCTCTATCCGGTTGAGCTACGGGCAGATTCGCTCGTCGTCCCGCACCTGCCGGGCTGTAGCTTGGTCGGGGTGGAGAGATTTGAACTCCCGACATCCTGCTCCCAAAGCAGGCGCGCTACCAGGCTGCGCTACACCCCGAAAATCGGGCGCCAATCATACTCCTTTTCCAAGTTGCGGCAGGGGGGCATTTCTGCTACAAAGCGTGCTTCATTTTTAGGCCGCATGCAGAAATGCCTCTCGAACTGTCGCGCAAGAGCTTTACTCCCTACGCCGCCAAGAAGGGCGAGGAGTACATGAACGCCCAGCAGCGCAAGCATTTCCGCAAAATCCTCGAGACGCTCAAGTCGGAGCTGTCGCAGGAGATCGATCGCACGGTGCACACCATGCAGGACGAGGCCACGGTGTTCGCCGACCCGAACGACCGCGCCAGCCAGGAGTCCGACATGGCGCTCGAGCTGCGCAACCGCGATCGCGAGCGCAAGCTGATCAAGAAGATTGACGAGACCATCGCCCGCATCGAGGCCAACGAATACGGCTACTGCGACAGCTGCGGGGTGGAGATCGGCCTCAAGCGCCTGGAAGCGCGCCCCACCGCAACGCTGTGCATCGACTGCAAGACGCTCGACGAGATGCGCGAGCGCCAGGTGGCGAAGTAGCAAGCTAGGTTTTTGCGGTTTCCTGGCTGTTGACGGCTTTCATCGAAAGCCGCACCCTGCCCTTGTCGTCGGCCTCCAGCACCTTGACTTTCACGATCTGGCCTTCCTTGAGATGGTCGGCGACCGCGTTGACGCGCTCGTGGCTGATTTGCGAGATATGCAGCAGGCCATCGCGGCCCGGCATCAACTGCACGATGGCGCCGAAATCCAGCAGGCGCAGCACCGGGCCCTCGTAGATTTTGCCGACTTCGACGTCGGCGGTGATGTCGAGGATGCGCTTCTTCGCCGCCTCGCCGCCCTCGCCCGAGATGCAGGCGATCGAGATGGTGCCGTCGTCCTCGATCTCGATGGTGGTGCCGGTCTCTTCCTGGAGGCCGCGGATGACCACGCCGCCCTTGCCGATGACGTCGCGGATCTTCTCCGGGTTGATCTTGATCTTGATGATGCGCGGGGCGAAGGTCGACAGCTCGGCGCGCGAGCCCTCGATCGACTGCTTCATGATGTCGAGGATGTTGAGACGCGCCTCGCGCGCCTGGTCGAGCGCGATCTTCATGATGCTCTTGTTGATCGACTCGATCTTCAGGTCCATCTGCAGTGCGGTGATGCCCTTGTCGGTGCCGGCCACCTTGAAGTCCATGTCGCCGAGGTGGTCCTCGTCGCCGAGGATGTCGGAGAGCACGGCGAAGCGATTGCCCTCCTTGATCAGGCCCATGGCAATGCCTGCGACATGCGCCTTGATCGGCACGCCCGCATCCATCAGCGCCAGGCTGCCGCCGCAGACCGAGGCCATCGACGAGGAGCCGTTCGACTCGGTGATCTCGGACACCACGCGCAGCGAGTAGCCGAAATCCGCCGCCGCCGGCAGCAGGCCGACCAGCGCGCGCTTGGCGAGCCGGCCGTGGCCGATCTCGCGGCGCTTGGTGAAGCCGAAGCGCCCGGTCTCGCCGGTGGCGTACGGCGGCATGTTGTAGTGAAACATGAAGCGCTCGCGGTATTCGCCCGCCAGCGCGTCGATGATCTGCTCGTCGCGGCCGGTGCCGAGCGTCACGGTCACCAGCGCCTGCGTCTCGCCGCGCGTGAACAGCGCCGAGCCGTGGGTGCGCGGCAGCACGCCGACGCGCACCGTGATCGGCCGGACGGTGCGCGTGTCGCGCCCGTCGATGCGCGGCTCGCCGTCGAGGATCTGGCTGCGCACGATGGACGACTCGAGCGCGAACGCGACCTCCTTAACGGTGTTGGCCGATGGCGCGCCCTCCTGGCCGACATTGAGCGCCTCGAACACGCGCTTCCAGATGGCGTCGATCGCCTCCGAGCGGGCTTTCTTCTGCTTGAGCCGGAACGCCTCGCGCAAGTCGTTTTCCGCCAGTTCCTTGACGCGCGCGGCGAGCGTCTCGTCCTTCGCCGGCGGCTTCCAGTCCCAGGCCGGCTTGCCCGCTTCCTCGGCGAGCTGGTGGATCGCCTGAATGGCGGCCTGCATCTGCTCGTGGCCGAAGCCAATCGCGCCGAGCATGGCGTCTTCCGGCAGCTCGAGCGCCTCGGACTCAACCATCAGCACGCCCTGATCCGTGCCGGCGACCACCAGGTTCAGGCGCGAGGCCTTGAGCTGGGTCATGGTCGGATTGAGCACGTACTGCCCGTCGACGTGGCCGACGCGGCAGGCGCCGATCGGGCCGTTGAAGGGGATGCCCGAAATGGTCAGCGCTGCCGAAACCGCCAGCATCGCCGGAATGTCAGAGTCGACTTCGGGATTGAGCGAAAGTACCTGGGCGACGACCTGGACTTCGCACAGATAGCCATCGGGAAACAGCGGCCGGATCGGGCGGTCAATGAGGCGCGAGGTCAGCGTTTCCTTTTCGGTGGGGCGGCCTTCGCGCTTGAAGAAGCCGCCGGGGATCTTGCCCGCGGCATAGGTGCGCTCGGCGTAGTCCACAGTGAGCGGGAACCAGTCCTGCCCGGTCTTGGGCGTCTTGGCGCCGGTCACGCTGGCGAGCACCACGGTGTCGTCCATGGTGCAGATGACGGCGCCGTGGGCCTGGCGCGCGATCTCGCCGGTTTCGAAGCTGACCTGGTGGCTGCCGTAGGTGAATGTCTTTTTGATGGGCTTCAAGGGGAGTCCTTTATCGGGGCGAACGGGCAGACCCGCTCACCGGAAAGTGGAGCGACGATGCCGCGGGCATTCCAGGGCCTACTTGCGCAGACCGAGCCGCTCGATCAGGCCGCGGTACTTGTCCGCGTCCTTGCGCTTCAGATAATCGAGCAGCTTGCGGCGCTGGCTGACCATCTTGAGCAGCCCGCGGCGCGAGTGGAAGTCCTTGACGTGCGACTTGAAATGGTCCGTGAGGCCGTTGATGCGCTCGGTGAGGAGCGCGACCTGCACTTCGGGGGACCCGGTGTCCCGGGCGGAACGCTGGTTGGTTTTTACGACTTGCGCTTTCTGCGCGACCTGCAATGGCATCTGCTGTCTCTCTCTCTTCGTCGTCTCTTTAATTAGGCGCGGGATTTTACTTGTTTTTCCGCGGCTTGTGTGAGGCGCAGCGCTTTCAGAACGCCGCCGGATTCGGCGCGGCCCAGACCGATGACCTCGCCCCCGGGCCCGAATACCCCGTGCAGGCCCGGGCCGAGGCCGTCCATTTTCAGGACCTGCCCCTGGCGCAGCCGGTCTGCGGCAGTGGCGTCGAGCTCAGCCCGGGGCAAATCCGCCAGCAAGGCCGCAAGCGGCAGCAGTGCCCGTTGTCGCGCTGCCGTGGTCATTTCCTGCAAAGCGTCGAGCGTGTGCGCCTGCTCTACCCGGAACGCGCCCGCGGCCGTCCGGCGCAAGCCCGCAAGATGAGCGCCGCAGCCCAGCTTGGCGCCGATGTCCTCGGCCAGCGTGCGCACGTAAGTGCCCTTGCTGCAGCGGACGCGGAGCTCGACCAGCGGCACGGCGTAGCGAATCAGCTCCAGCCTGGAGATGAGGACACGGCGCGGCAGGCGTTCGACCGTCTCGCCGCGGCGCGCGTGCTGGTAGAGCGGCACGCCGTCGCGCTTCAGTGCCGAGTGCATGGGGGGTACCTGCTGGATCTCGCCCAGAAATTGACCCAGGGTTTCCCGCAGCTCCGGTTCTTCGACCATCGCCAGCTCGGTTGCCAGGACCTCGCCTTCCGCGTCGCCGGTGCTGGTGCGCACGCCGAGCTTCACGCTCGCGAGGTATTCCTTGTCCGCCTCCAGCGCCGGGCCGGCGAACTTGGTCGCCTCGCCGAACAGCACGATCAGCAGGCCCGAGGCGAGCGGGTCGAGCGTGCCGGCATGGCCCGCCTTCACCGCGCCTAGAAGCCGCTTTGCTCTTTGCAGGACCGCATTCGATGTCGGGCCGACCGGCTTGTCCAGCAGCAGCGCGCCGTCGATCACGAGCGGGGTTTGACCGAATCGATCAGGCGCGACAGGTGGTCGCCGCGCTCGACCGATTCGTCGTACTCGAAGCGCAGCTCGGGGGTGGTGTAGATCTTGATGCGCCGCGCCAGCTGCGAGCGGAGAAACCCTGCGGAGCGCCGCAGGCCCGTCAGGGTGTCTTCGAGCTTCGCTTTCTCAAGCAAGGTGAAGAAAATCTTCGCATGCGAAAGGTCGGGCGAAACGTCAACGGAAGTAATCGTCAGCATGCCGATGCGCGGGTCGCGGACTTCGCGGGCCAGCAAATCGGAAAGTTCACGCTGGATCAGATCGCCCAGCTTCTGCGGGCGTCCATGGCCTTTCTTCACAGCGCGTCCATGGACGGACGCTAGAGCGTCCGGGCGACCTCGACGGTCTCGAAGATCTCGAACTGGTCCTTCTCCTTGAGATCGGAGAAGTTCTTCAGCGACATGCCGCACTCGAAGCCCGCCTTGACTTCGCGCACGTCGTCCTTGAAGCGCTTGAGCGAGTCGATCTCGCCGGTGTGGATGACAACGTTGTCGCGCAGCAGCCGCACGTGCGCGCCGCGCTTCACCAGGCCCTCGAGCACGTAGCAACCCGCCACCGTGCCGACCTTGGAAATGCGAAACACCTGGCGCACCTCGACCATGCCGAGAACCGATTCCTTGTGCTCCGGCGCCAGCAGGCCGGACAGCGCCGCCTTCATCTCCTCGACCGCGTCGTAGATGATGTTGTAGTACCGGATCTGGATGCCGAGCGACTCGGCCAGCTTGCGCGCCGCGGCGTCGGCGCGAGTATTGAAGCCGATGATCACGGCGCTCGACGCCATCGCGAGGTTGACGTCGGATTCAGTGATGCCGCCGACGCCGGCGTGCACCACGCTCACCTTGACCTCGTCGGTGGCGAGGCGCGTGAGCGCGTGCACCAGCGCTTCCTGCGAACCCTGCACGTCGGACTTGATCAGCAGCGTCAGCGTATTCTTGCCGGTTTCGCCCATGCGCTCGAACACGTTCTCGAGCTTGGCGGCCTGCTGCTTGGCGAGCTTGACGTCGCGGAACTTGCCCTGCCGGAACAGCGCGATCTCGCGCGCCTTGCGCTCGTCGGTCAGCACCATCATGTCTTCGCCGGCCGCGGGGACGTCGGACAGGCCCTGGATTTCAACCGGGATCGAGGGGCCCGCCTCGGCCACCGGCTTGCCGTTCTCGTCGAGCATGGCGCGCACCCGGCCGAACACCGCGCCGGCCAGCACGATGTCGCCGCGGCGCAGCGTCCCGGACTGCACCAGCAGGGTCGCCACCGGGCCGCGGCCTTTGTCGAGGCGCGCTTCGATCACCACGCCCTTGGCTGGCGCCGTGATCGATGCCTTGAGCTCCTTCACCTCGGCCTGCAGCAGGATCTGCTCGAGCAGGCTGTCGACGCCTTCGCCGGTTTTCGCCGACACCGGCACCAGCGGCGAGTCGCCGCCGTATTCCTCCGGCACCACGCCGTGGGCCAGCAGGTCCTGCTTCACCTTGTTGGGATTGGCGTCGTGCTTGTCGATCTTGTTCAGCGCCACGACCAGCGGCACCCCCGCCGCCTTGGCGTGGTTGATGGCCTCGATGGTCTGCGGCATGACGCCGTCGTCGGCCGCCACGACCAGCACCACGACGTCGGTCACCTTGGCG
>DASWEU010000118.1:0-15526 GCA_036394595.1 Burkholderiales bacterium
GTCGCCGTGGGGATCTCGGGCGCCATCCAGCATCTGGCCGGCATGAAGGACAGCCGCGTCATCGTCGCCATCAACAAGGACGAAGAGGCGCCCATCTTCCAGGTGGCCGACTACGGCCTGGTGGGCGACCTGTTCCAGCTCGTGCCCCAACTGGTGGAGGAGCTTAAGAAATGAGTGCCTATGCTGCCCCCCTGAAGGACATGAAGTTCGTGCTGAACGAGCTCGCAGGGCTGGGGGAGGTGGCAAAGCTCCCGGGCTACCAGGACGCGACGCCGGACACCGTCGAAGCAATCCTCGAGGAAGCTGGGAAGTTCGCTTCAGAAGTCCTTGACCCGATTAACTATTCCGGAGACCAGGAAGGCTCCAACTGGAGCGGCGGCGAGGTGCGTACGCCGAAGGGATTCAAGGAAGCCTACAAGCAGTTCTGTGCCGGCGGCTGGAACGCGCTGCCCTTCGAGCACGAGTGGGGCGGGCAGGGCCTGCCGCGGCTGGTTTCCACCCCGGTACAGGAAATGTGGAAGAGCTCGAACATGAGCTTCTCGCTTTGCCCCCTGCTGACCCAGGGCGCCATCGAGGCCCTGATCCTGCGGGGCTCCGATCCTCTTAAAAAGGCCTACCTGCCCAAGATGGTCGAGGGAAAGTGGACCGGCACCATGAACCTCACCGAGCCACAAGCCGGTTCGGATCTATCCCTGGTCAAGACAAAAGCGGAGCGAGCGAGCGGCCATTACCTGATCTCCGGCCAGAAGATCTTCATCACCTACGGCGAGCACGACCTCACCGAGAATATCGTCCATCTGGTGCTCGCGCGCACGCCGGACGCGCCCGAGGGCGTGAAGGGGATATCGCTCTTCATCGTGCCGAAGTTCATCCCCGACGCGGGCGGCACGCCGGGCAAGCGCAACACCGCGACCTGCGCCTCGATCGAGCACAAGCTCGGCATCCACGCCAGTCCCACGGCCGTGATGGTCTACGACAAGGCGGTCGGCTACCTGGTCGGCGAGGAGAACCGCGGCCTCGAGTACATGTTCATCATGATGAATGCGGCGCGCTTCGCCGTCGGCCTGGAGGGCGTCGCGATTTCCGAGCGCGCGTTCCAGCGGGCGCTGGCGTTTTCCAAGGAGCGGTTGCAGGGCCGCGACCTGGTGCAGGGCGGCAAGGCCGTGCCGATCATCCGCCACCCCGACGTGCGGCGCATGCTGATGCTGATGAAGGCGCAAACTGAGGCCATGCGTGCGCTGGCCTATACGACCGCGGCGGCCCTGGATTTTTCACACAAAACGAAGGACAAGCAGCAACAGGCCTTTGTCGACCTGATGATCCCGGTCGTCAAGGGCTGGTGTACCGAGACCGGAATCGAAGTAGCCTCGCTCGGCGTGCAGGTCCACGGCGGCATGGGCTTCATCGAGGAGACCGGCGCGGCGCAGTACCTGCGCGACGCGCGCATCACCACCATCTACGAGGGCACCACCGGCATCCAGGCAATGGACCTGATGGGTCGCAAAGTCGCTCGCGAGGGCGGCGCGACAGCCAAGGCTTGGTTGGGAGAGGTTAGGAAAGTCGAAAATGAACTTTCCAGAGTTCCTCAATTTGAATCGATCAAAAAAAATCTTTCGAATGGCATTCTGGCTGTGTCCGACTGCGTGGACTTCATCGTCGCCGAGAAGAACCCCAACATCGTCTTCGCCGGCGCGGTACCGTTCCTCAAGCTGATGGGCATCGTCGCCGGCGGCTGGCAGATGGCGCGCGCCGCGCTGGTCGCCGAGAAGAAGCTCGCCTCAGGCGACAAGAGCTTCTACGAGGCGAAGATCGCTACCGCACGCTTCTACGCCGAATACGTTCTGGTGCAGGCCCCCGGGCTGCGCGACACGGTGATCAAGGGCGGCGCCGGCGTAATGGCCCTCTCGGAAGATCAGTTCCTGGCGGCCTGATCCTTGCGCAGCGGTAGTGTCGCCCGCGTCACCGTTGCGTCCTCGGGGTGACGCGAAAAAGTGAATCCCAGGCGGCGGAGCAGGGTGAGCATGTGGACGTTGATGGACAGGACGTCGCCGTACATCGTCCCGACGCCGAGCTGGCGTGCCACGTCGATCAATTTTTCCATCATGCGGCGGCCGATGCCGCGGGCTTGCCAGGCGTCGGCGATGACGATGGCAAACTCCGCCGCATCGCCTTCCTTCTCGCGTACGTAGCGGGCGACGCCGATCAGCGTTTCCTTTGCGCCGATCATGAGGACGGCGGCGAGGGCCATGTCGCGGCGGTAGTCGACGCGCGTCAGCTCCTCGATGTATTCGCGGGTGATGGCGCGCGCGCCGCCGAGCAGGCGGCTGTGCCGCGTTTCGCTCGACAGGGCGGAGACGAAGGCGTGCTCGATCTCGTAGTCCTCGGGGCGCAGCGGGCGCAGGGTGATCGGCGAGCCGAGCACCGGCTCGAAGGACTCGGTCAGGTGCTCCGGGATCGACAGACTAGGCTTGAATGCCGAAGAAGCGGCGGATGCGCGCCAGCAGGTCCTTCTGGATCTCGACCGCCGGCGACGCCTTGAAGGCTTCGCGCACTTGTTCGAGGCCGTCGCGGCGCGAGCTGATGATCTTGGCGATCTCCTCGGCGATCTCGGGCCGCGCCAGCAGCAGCGACTGGAACGCGGCGCGGTCGAGGCGGTAGCACTCGACGTCGGTCTTCGCCACCACCGTGGCGGTGCGCGCGTCGCCGGCGATCAGCGCCATCTCGCCGAAGAACTGCCCGGCGCCGAGCGTGCCGAGCGGCTGCAGCGGCCCCTGCGGCGGCTCGAACAGCACCTCGGCCTCGCCGAAGGCGATGAGATAGAGCCAGTGCGCGACGTTGCCCTGCTTGGTGATGACGTCGCCGCGGGCGAAGGGCGCGTAGCTCAGGCGCTCGGCGATCTCCGCCATTTCCTCCTTCGACAGGGCGCCGAACAGATCCACGCGGCGCAGCATCTCGAGGCGCCGTGCCAGTTCGCGCCGGCGCACCGTCTCGGCGTGCGCTTCGTCGCGCGTCACCGCGTGGATGGTGTGCTGCGGCTCGGCGATGCGGATGCCGGCGCGCTGCAGCGAGGCGAACAGGTGTACCCGCACCCGCGAATCGGTCAAGTCGTCTTCGTTAATCTCGGTCAGGAAGTAGCGCAGCTGGTAGCGTACGTTGCCGAGTTCGAAGGCGTAGAGCACCGTGCTCGGCTGCGGCAGGCGCGCGACATTGGCGATCTCGACTTCGCGCATCTCCTCGTTGACGGTGGCGATGACGCGCGCCGGCGGCACGCCGGGGTCGACCATGAAGTTGAGCGTGCGCCGCCACTGCAGCGGCTCGCCCGCGCGCTTGCCGAGGATGGCGACGCGCGATTTCATCATCACGCTATTGGGGATGACCACCGTCTCCCAGTTGCGCGTCTCGATCAGCGTCGAGCGCCAGCGGATGTCGGTGACGCGGCCGATCAGGTCCTCGACGTGGATCCAGTCGCCCACTTGCACCGAATTGTCGAGCTGGATGGCGATGCCGCCGAGCAGGTTGCCGAGCGTGTCCTGCATGGCGAACGCCAGCACCGCGGTGAGGATCGCCGAGGTGGTGACGATGCTCGACAGGTCGAGCCCGGCGAGCCGCAGCTGCACGAAGCCGAAGGCCACGTAGGCGACGATGATCGCCAGGTCCTCCATGATGCGCGGCGGCCGGCGCCCGGCGAGCGGCAGCACGAGGCGGAACAGGGCGAAGCCGGCGAGCCGGATGAACGCCACCGCCGCGATGAAGCGGAACAGCGCGTAACTCATGGTGGCCGCGCCCGGGAAATGCACGGCGTCGAGCAGCACCGCGAGACCCTGGCCGAGCACGCCGATGAGGAACAGCCATAGCGTGTTGAGGAACACCGCGCGCTCCGAGGGCATGGCGCGCATCAGCAGGAAAGTGAAGCCCATGGCGACCACTATCAGCCACGGCGTTTCCGATTGCAGAAGATTGAGGAGGGTCAAAAGCGGATCTTCCCGGTGAGGATGTCTTTCCACATCACCCAGTCGCCCAGGAAGCTGTAGAGCGGGTGCGTGAAGGTGGCCGGGCGGTTCTTCTCGAAGAAGAAGTGCCCGACCCAGGCGAAAGCGTAGCCGCAGGCAAGACCGGCGAGCAGCCACCAGAAATTGAGCGTCGACAACGCCTGCAGCAGGAAAGCGAGGCCGAGCGACGTGCCGACGAAGTGCAGGCGCCGGCAGGTGCGGTTCGCATGCTGGCCGAGGTAGAAGGGATAGAAGTCCTGGAAGCTATTCATGTCTACATGTTCGGATAGTTGGGGCCGCCGCCGCCCTCGGGCGCGACCCAGTCGATATTCTGCGACGGATCCTTGATGTCGCAGGTCTTGCAATGCACGCAGTTCTGCGCGTTGATCTGCAGGCGCGGCGAGGTGTCGAGATCAACGAACTCGTAGACCCCGGCCGGGCAGTAGCGGCTCTCCGGACCTGCGTATTCTTTGTAATTTGTATTTATTGGAATGGATGCATCTTTCAGTGTGAGGTGGATCGGCTGATCTTCATTGTGATTCGTATTTGAAATAAAGACGGATGACAGCCGATCGAAGCTAACAACTCCATCAGGCTTCGGATAGGTAATTTCCCTTACTTCGGTCTTCTTCTTCAGAGTTTCGTGATCCGCATGCCCGTGGCGCAGGGTCCAGGGGGCCTTGCCGCGGAACAGTACCTGGTCGACGCCCACCATCAGCGTGCCGGCATAGAGCCCCATCGACATCCAGGGCTTGAAGTTGCGCGCGCGGTGCAGCTCCTCGTAGAGCCAACTCGCGCGGAAGGCCTCAGGATAGGCGGCAAGCTCGTCGCCCGCGCGATTCGCGCCGAGTGCCGCGCAGGCCGCTTCCGCAGCGAGCATGCCCGACTTGATGGCGCAGTGGCTGCCCTTGATGCGCGAGGCGTTGAGGAAGCCGGCGTCGTCGCCGATCAGCGCGCCGCCGGGAAAGACGAGCTTCGGCAGCGATTGCAGGCCGCCGGCGGTGATGGCGCGCGCCCCGTAACAGATTCTTTTGCCTTTTTCGAAAATAGGCCGGATCGCCGGGTGCGTTTTGAAACGCTGGAATTCCTCGAACGGCGAGAGGTAGGGGTTCGCGTAACCCAGGCCGACGACGAAGCCGACGGCGACCTGGCGGTTTTCCAGGTGGTAGAGGAAGGAGCCGCCGTAAGTCGCGGCGTCGAGCGGCCAGCCGGCCGTGTGGACCACCAGCCCGGGAACGTGCGCCTCGGGGGCCACCTCCCAGAGCTCTTTCAGCCCGATGCCATAGACCTGCGGGTCGGCGCCGTCGCGCAGCGCGTATTTCGCCTCGAGCTGCTTGCCGAGCTGCCCGCGGCAGCCTTCGGCGAACAGCGTGTACTTGCCGCGCAGCTCCATTCCCTGCTGGTAGGACGCGGTTTTCTCGCCCTTGCGGTTGACGCCGACGTCGCTCGTCGCAACCCCCTTAACCTGCCTTTCCTGAAACAAAATCTCAGAAGCAGCAAAGCCAGGAAAGATCTCGACGCCCAGCGCCTCGGCCTGCTTGCCGAGCCAGCGGCAAACGTTGCCGAGGCTGACGACGTAATTGCCGTGATTCTGGAAACAGGCTGGCAGGAGGAAGCTCGGCGTTTTAAAGGAAGAGCTCTCCGTCAAAAACAGAAAGCGATCCTCGCTCACGGCGGTGTTGAGCGGCGCCTGTTTGGCCTTCCAGTCCGGAATCAGCTCGTCGAGCGCGCGCGGGTCCATCACCGCGCCCGACAGAATGTGCGCGCCGACTTCCGAGCCTTTCTCGAGCACGCACACCGAAACGCCGGGCGCGACCTGCTTGGCGCGAATCGCAGCGGCGAGGCCGGCGGGGCCGGCGCCGACGACGACAATGTCGTATTGCATCGATTCGCGCGCCATGCGGCGAATTATAATCGGCGCCTACTGGAGAAAAATCAGATGAAAAAGGTTTACCCGGACGCGGCTGCAGCCCTGCAAGGGCTGCTGAGGAACGACATGACCATCGCCGCCGGCGGCTTCGGCCTGTGTGGCATTCCGGAGAATTACATCCAGGCGCTGGTCGGCAGCGGCGTGAAGGGTCTCACCATCATCGGCAACAACGCCGGCGTCGACGATTTCGGCATGGGATTGCTCCTCAAGACCCGCCAGGTGAAGAAGGTGATCGCCTCCTACGTCGGCGAGAACAAGGAGTTCGAGCGACAGGTGCTGGCCGGCGAGCTCGACCTGCAGCTCACGCCGCAGGGCACGCTCGCCGAAAAGCTGCGCGCGGGCGGCGCGGGCATCCCGGGGTTCTACACGCGCACCGCCGCGGGCACCAAGCTCGCCGAGGGCAAGGAGACCAAGACCTTCGACGGCAGGGAATACGTGCTGGAGGAGGGCCTGCGCGCCGACCTTTCCATGGTCAAAGCCTGGAAAGGCGACAAGGCCGGCAACCTGGTGTACCGCAAGACTTCGCGCAACTTCAATCCGATGATCGCCACCTGCGGAAGCGTCACGGTGGCCGAGGTCGAACAGCTGGTCGAGATCGGCGAGCTCGATCCCGACCAGGTGCACACCCCGGGCATCTACGTCGACCGCATCATCCGGGGCGCGCGCTACGAGAAACGCATCGAATTCCGCACCCTGGCCGGCGCCACCGGCAAGAAAGACTCGCCGATCCGCGAGCTGATGGCAAAAAGGGCGGCGAAGGAGCTGCGCGACGGCTTCTACGTCAACCTGGGCATCGGTATTCCGACGCTGGTCGCCAACTACATTCCGGACGGCGTCAACGTCACCTTGCAGTCGGAGAACGGGCTGCTCGGCATCGGCCCGTTTCCGGACGAGTCAAGAGTCGACCCCGACCTGATCAACGCCGGCAAGCAGACCGTCACCACCATCCCGGGCTCGAGCTTCTTCTCGAGCTCCGACTCGTTCGCCATGATCCGCGGCGGGCACGTCGACCTGTCGATCCTCGGCGGGCTGGAGGTGGCGCAGAACGGCGACCTCGCCAACTGGATGGTGCCGGGCAAGATGGTCAAGGGACCCGGCGGCGCCATGGACCTGGTGTCGGGCGTCAAGCGGGTCGTGGTGCTGATGGAGCACACCTCGAAGGACGGCGCCTCCAAGATCCTCAAGCAATGCTCGCTGCCGATCACCGGCAAGGCGGTGGTCAACATGATCGTCACCGATCTGTGCGTGTTCGAAGTCGAACCGGGCAAGGGGCTGGTCCTCAAGGAGCTGCATCCCGGCGTTTCGCTGGAAGACGTGCGCGCCAAGACCGCCTGCGAGTTCCGCGTCGCGCTGTGAGTTTGGTTTTCGTGTAAACTCCTCCATCCCACCATGCGCTAGGGTGATGAGCAAGTATGTCTTTGTAACCGGTGGCGTAGTTTCCTCTCTGGGGAAAGGCATCGCCGCCGCGTCCCTCGCCGCGATCCTCGAATCGCGCGGTATCCGAGTCACCAACATCAAGCTGGACCCGTACATCAACGTCGATCCGGGCACCATGAGCCCGTTTCAGCACGGCGAGGTATTCGTCACCGAGGACGGCGCCGAGACCGACCTCGACCTCGGCCACTACGAGCGCTTCCAGAGCTCGAAGATGCGCCGCGCCAACAACTTCACCACCGGCCAGATCTACGAGTCGGTGATCAAGAAGGAGCGGCGCGGCGACTACCTCGGCGGCACGGTGCAGGTCATCCCGCACATCACCGACGAGATCAAGGCCTACATCAAGCGCGGCGCGGGCGACGCCGACGTCGCCATTGTCGAGATCGGCGGCACGGTGGGCGACATCGAGTCGCTGCCTTTCCTCGAGGCGATCCGGCAGATGGGCCTCGAGATGGGGCGCGACAACGTCTGCTACATCCACCTGACGCTGGTCCCCTACATCGCCTCGGCCGGCGAGATCAAGACCAAGCCGACGCAGCACTCGGTCAAGGAGCTGCGCGAAATCGGCATCCAGGCCGACGCGCTCCTGTGCCGCACCATCCGGCCGCTGCCCGATGATGAAAGACGGAAAATCGCGCTCTTTACGAACGTGCAGAAAGAGGCCGTGATCTCGGCCTGGGACGTCGAATCGATCTACAAGATCCCGATGATGCTGCACGAGCAGATGCTCGACGAGATCGTCTGCCACAAGCTGCAGATCCTGGCGCGCGCCGCCGACCTCACGCCATGGACCCGGCTGGTGAACGCGCAGGAGCACCCCGAGCACGAGGTCGACGTCGCCTTCGTCGGCAAGTACGTCGACCTGCAGGATTCCTACAAGTCGCTCAACGAGGCGCTGACGCACGCCGGCATCCACACGCGCTCCAAGGTCCGCATCCACTACCTCGATTCGGAGGAACTGGAAAAAGGATTGGGCACTCCTGGACAAGGCGGCCTGGCCCAGCTCGAGAAGATGGACGCCATCCTGGTGCCCGGCGGCTTCGGCAAGCGCGGCACCGAGGGCAAGATGCGCGCCATCCGTTACGCGCGGGAGAACGGCGTGCCCTATCTGGGCATCTGCCTCGGCATGCAACTCGCCACCATCGAGTTCGCGCGCAACGTCTGCGGCCTGACCGGGGCGAACAGCACCGAGTTCGACCAGGACACGCCCCATCCGGTGGTCGCCCTGATCACCGAGTGGATCGACCGCACCGGCCGCATCGAGCAGCGCAGCGAGAAATCGGACCTCGGCGGCACCATGCGCCTGGGCTCGCAGAGATGCCCGGTTGAAAAAGATTCCCTGGCTTTTTCGATTTATGGCCCGGAAGTCAATGAAAGGCACCGGCATCGGTACGAGGTGAACAACATCTATGTGCCGCAGCTCGAGGAGAAGGGCTACCGGGTATCCGCCCGCACGCCGAACGAGAAGCTGCCGGAGATGATGGAACTTCCCGCGCATCCGTTCTTCATCGGCGTGCAATTCCACCCGGAATTCACCTCCACGCCCCGCGCCGGCCATCCGCTGTTCCAGGCCTACGTCGCGGCCGCGCTGAAATACCGGGCCACCGTGAAGCGGCCCGGAGGCACGCTTTCGGTCGTCGCGGCGTGAAGCTCTGCGGTTTCGAAGTCGGGCTGGATCAGCCCCTGTTTCTCATTGCCGGTCCGGATACGCTGGAGAGCGAGCAGCTATGCCTCGACATCGCCGGGCGCTTGAAGGAACAAGCGGCGAAACTCCGCATGCCCTACATCTTCAAGGGCTCTTTCGACAAGGCGAATCGCACTTCTGGAAAAAGTTATCGAGGTCCTGGTCTTTCGCAAGGATTGAAGATTCTTGAATCGGTGAAAAAAAAGGCAGGGGTTCCGGTCCTTACAGACGTGCACGAAGACACGCCGCTCAAGGAAGTCGCCGCCGTTGTCGACGTCATCCAGACCCCGGCCTTCCTCTGCCGCCAGACCAATTTCATCCGCGCCGCCGCCTCGCAGGGCAAGCCGCTCAATATCAAGAAGGGCCAATTCCTGTCGCCATGGGAAATGAAGCAAGTAGTCGAGAAGGCCACCGGCACCGGCAACAAGCAGATCCTGGTGTGCGAGCGCGGCTTCAGCTTCGGCTACAACAACCTGGTAGTGGACATGCGCGGCCTCGCCGCGATGCGCGAGACGGGATGCCCGGTCGTGTTTGACGCCACTCACTCGGTGCAGCTGCCCGGAGGACAGGGCACGTCTTCCGGCGGGCAGCGCGAATTCATCCCGGTGCTGGCGCGCGCCGCCGTCGGCGCCGGAGTATCCGGCGTATTCATGGAAACGCACCCGAAGCCCGACGAGGCGCTGTGCGACGGGCCGAACTCATGGCCGCTGCATCTGATGCCCGAGCTGCTCGAAACCCTGGTCGCGCTCGACGCGGTAGTCAAGAAAAAAGCATTCATTGAGGAAAAAGCGAAATGAGTTCGATCGTCGATGTCGTCGCGCGGGAGATCCTTGATTCCCGCGGCAACCCCACCGTGGAGGCCGACGTGCTGCTCGAGTCGGGCATGATGGGGCGCGCCGCCGTGCCCTCGGGCGCCTCCACCGGCAGCCGCGAGGCGATCGAGCTGCGCGACGGCGACAAGGGGCGCTACGGTGGCAAGGGCGTGCTGAAGGCGGTGGAGTTCGTCAATACCGAGGTGTCGGAAGCCATCGTCGGCCTCGACGCGAGCGAGCAGGCGTTCATCGACCGCACGCTGATCGACCTCGACGGTACCGAGAACAAGGCACGCCTCGGCGCCAATGCGCTGCTGGCGGTATCGATGGCGGTGGCGCGCGGCGCCGCCGAGGAGTCCGGCCTGCCGCTGTACCGTTATTTCGGCGGCTCCGGCGCCATGCGCATGCCGGTGCCGATGATGAACCTGATCAACGGCGGCGCGCACGCCAACAACCGGCTCGACATGCAGGAGATGATGATCGTCCCGGTGGGCGCGCAGTCGTTCCGCGAGGCGCTGCGCTGCGGCTCCGAGATCTTTCAAAAGCTCAAATCGATCATCGATGCCAAGGGCATGTCCACCGCCGTCGGCGACGAGGGCGGCTTTGCCCCCGACCTGCCCTCGCATGCCGCGGCGCTCGACCTGCTGGTCGAGGCCATCGGCCGGGCCGGCTACAACGCGGGCCAGGATGTGATGCTGGCGCTCGATTGCGCCGCCTCCGAATTCCATAAGGACGGCAAATACCTATTGGAATCGGAAGGCAAGACGCTCGGCGCCAGTGAATTTGCCGACTACCTGGCCCAGCTCGCCTCGAAGTACCCCATCGTGTCAATCGAAGACGGCATGGCGGAGAACGACTGGGAGGGCTGGAAGCTCCTCACCGGCCGGCTCGGAAAGAAATTACAGCTGGTGGGCGACGATCTGTTCGTCACCAACACCGGCATCCTGCGCGAGGGCATCCGCCAGGGCGTGGCCAACGCCATCCTCATCAAGGTGAACCAGATCGGCACCCTGACCGAGACTTTCGCCGCCATCGAGCTGGCGAAGCGCTCGGGCTACGGCACCGTGATCTCGCACCGCTCGGGCGAGACCGAGGACACCACCATCGCCGACATCGCGGTCGGCAGCAACGCGCTGCAGATCAAGACCGGCTCGCTGTCGCGCTCCGACCGTGTCGCCAAGTACAACCAGCTGCTGCGCATCGAGGAAGACCTCGGCGACACGGCGAGCTACCCCGGCCGGGAGGCGTTCCCGAGGCACGGATGAAGATTCTCGCCGCCACCCTCGGCGCGCTCATCGTCCTGGTCCAGTTTCCGCTCTGGCTGGGCAAGGGCAGTTGGCTGCGGGTGTGGGAGGTGGACCGCCAGGTCGCTGCCCAGCGCGAGAAGAATAGCCAGCTTGAAGTGCGCAACGCCGCGCTCGCCGCCGAGGTGCGCGACCTCAAGCAGGGCACCGAGGCGATCGAGGAGCGCGCCCGCTTGGAGCTCGGCATGATCAAGAGCGACGAAGTCTTCTTCCAGATCGTCGAGCCCACGCCGGCGAAGCCCCAGGCCGCCAAGCCGTAATCCAGGATACCTCCCATGCGCAGACTGCTGGTATTGCTTGCAGTGACCGCCGTATCGTTAGCTCACTTCGGCGACAGCGCGCAAGCGCAGCGCGTAGGAATCACCGCTGATCCGCTGCAGGTTTTTGAAGACGCGAGCATGCCGTCGAAGGAATTTCGCGTTCTTCGCACCACCTATGCTCCGGGCGGCCAGAACCCGAAGCACTATCACCCGTCGCATGTGGTGTTTTACGTCCTCGAAGGCGCAGGCGTATGGCAGGAAGATGGCAAGGCGCCGATGACGCTGAGGCCGGGGGAGAGCCTGCACGTGCGCCCCGGCATGGTCCATGCCCACCGAAATGCGAGCTCCAGCGAGAAGCTGGTGTTTCTCGAATTCGTGATCCTGGAAAAGGGCCAGCGCAGCACCGTGCCAATGCAGTAACGGCGACTGCGGCGCTACAATCGGGGTCATTGGAGGAGGCGGTAATGAAGCTGACCCCCGCGCAACTCGAGCAGTTTGATCGCGACGGATATCTTTTTTTCGAAGAGCTATTTTCTAAAAAAGAAATCCAGGTCCTGGTCGACGCAGTGCCATCCCTATACGCGCAGCGGCGGCCGGAGAACGTGCGCGAGAAGACCGGCGATGTGGTTCGCACCAATTTCGCCGCGCACCTGTACAGCTATCCTTTCGCAAAACTCGCCCGGCATCCGCGCATGGTCGAGCCGGTGAAGCAGGTGTTCGGCGAAGACGTGTACATGCACCAGTTCAAGATCAACGGCAAGATGGCCTTCGACGGCGACGTCTGGCAGTGGCACCAGGACTACGGCACTTGGATGAACGATGACCAGATGCCCACGGCGCGCGCCATGAACGTCGCGATCTTCCTCGACGAGGTGAACGAATACAACGGGCCGCTGATGTTCATCCCGGGCAGCCACAAGCAGGGCGTGCTCGACGCGCAGCACGATGCGAGCACCACCAGCTATCCCCTTTGGGTAATAACTAATGAGGCAATAAAAAAATTAGTTGACCACGGCGGCATCGTCGCCCCCAAGGGTCCGGCGGGGTCGATGATCCTGTTCCACGGCTGCCTGGTGCACGCGTCGACCTCGAACCTTTCGCCGTGGAACCGCAACAGCGTTTACCTCTCGCTATGCGCGGTGTCGAACCACATTCGGCGTTTCAAGCGCCCCGAATACATCGCGCACCGCGATTTCACGCCGATCGAGTGCCTGCCCGACGATTGCCTGCTGAAGCACTACGACGTTTCGCTGCCCTGGAAAGAACGGTTCTTTGAACCTTTACAAAAAGCTTCTTGAGCGAAGCGACAACCCGATCCGCATCGGGCTGATCGGGGCGGGCAAGTTCGCCACGATGTACCTCGCGCAGGTGCCGAGGACGCCGGGCATCAAGCTCGTGCGCATCGCGGACCTTTCTCCGGCCAATGCCCACACGAACCTGAAGCGTGTCGGTATCGATCCAGCGCAGATCGCCATTTCGGAGAACTGGGAAAAGCTGGTCGCCGATCCGCAGATCGATATTGTCATCGAAGCGACCGGCAATCCGGTCGCTGCGGTCGAGCACATCCTGGGCGCCTTCCGTCACGGCAAGCATGTCGTCAACGTCACCGTCGAGGCGGACGCTTTCTGCGGCCCGCTGCTGGCGGAAAAGGCAAAGCAGGCGGGCGTGATCTACAGCTTGGCCTACGGCGACCAGCCGGCGCTGATCTGCGACCTGGTCGACTGGGCGCGGGCCGCGGGCTTCCCGGTCGTCGCCGCGGGGCGCGGCCACAAGTGGCTGCCGCATTTTGCGCAATCGACGCCGGAAACCGTGTGGGGCTATTACGGCCTGACGCCCGAGCAGGCGAAAGTCGGCGGCCTCAATCCCAAGATGTTCAATTCCTTCCTCGACGGCTCGAAGCCGGCCATCGAGACGACGGCGGTCTGCAACGCCACCGGCCTCACGCCGGCGCCGCAGGGACTTTTGTATCCGCCGGGCTCGGTGGATGAAATCCCGTCGCTGATGCGGCCGCGCGAGGAAGGCGGAGTGCTGGATCACAAGGGACAGGTCGAAGTCATCAGTTCCTTGGATCAAAGCGGAAATGCAATTCCTTATGACATTCGCTTTGGCGTCTTCGTGGTATTCGAAGGCGAGACCGACTACATCCAGCGCTGCTTCAGCGAATACGGCGTCAAGACCGATCCGTCAGGGCGCTATGCCTGCATGTACAAGCGCTGGCACCTGATCGGGCTGGAGGTGGGAATTTCTGTGGCTTCCGTAGGATTGAGAAAGGAAGCTACGGGTTGCGCAACGGGATGGCGCGCCGACGCTGTGGCTGTGGCGAAGAAAAATCTTTCCCCGGGGGAAATTCTGGATGGCGAGGGCGGTTATACCGTCGTCGGCCGCCTGATGCCGGCCGCGGATTCGTTGCAGCAGAACTGCCTGCCGCTTGGCCTGGCCCACGGCTGGAAGATGCTCACGCCGGTCGCGGCCGGCCAGGCGCTCAAGTGGAGTGACGTGGCTTTCGACGCGAACGCGACCGCCGTGAAGCTGCGCCGCGAGATGGAGACTTCAATCGCTCCAGGTAGCGATAGATCTCGGTATGGTCAGCCCCTGCAGGCAGCTGCTTCTGCGCGGCGCGCCACAGCCGCAAGGTCTCCTTGAGGTAGGGCGCGGGCACGCGCAGCCCGCTCGCCAGGCCGGCAGCAATGCCGATGTCCTTGGCCATCAGCGCGAGCTTGAACCCGGACGCGAAGGCACCGGTCAGCACCTGCTGCGGGATCTTGCGCTCGGTGGTGCTGTTGCGCCCGGTCGAAGCGTTGATCGAGTCGAGCATCCGCTTGGGCTCGAGCCCGAAAGCACGTGCGATGAGCAGTGCCTCGAAGCCGGCAAGGGTGCCCGCGGCGCCGAGGTAGTTGTTTAGCGCCTTTACCGCGTGGCCGGCGCCCAGCGGACCGACATGGAAGATCTGCCTGCCCATGGTCCGCAGGATGGGAAGGACTTTTTTTGTAACGGCGGATTCTCCTCCCACCATGATGGCAAGCGTGCCGTCGCGCGCCTTGGCGACGGCGCCCGACACCGGCGCGTCGATCATCGCCACCGATTTGGCCGCCAGCGCCTCGCCCAGCGCCCGGGTGCCGGCAGGGTCCGCAGAGCTCATGTCCACCACGATGGCTCCCGCCTTGAGCGCCGGCAGTGCCTCGAGCACGGCATCGCGCACGTTGCCGCCGTTCGGCAGCATGGTGATGAGCACGAAGGCACCCTTGGCTGCCTCGCGGATCGAGCGGCAGCTGCCGGAGCCGTTGAGGTCGTAGGAACGCACGTCGTAGCCTTCACGGGCGAGATTGGCCGCCATGGGCTGGCCCATAGTGCCCAGGCCGATGAAGGCGACCGGTCTCATCCTTCCTTGAATACCTCTTTGGCGGCGCGAAAGGCCGCGACCGCGGCCGGCACGCCGGCGTAGATCGTCGCCTGCAGAAAGACTTCCTTGATCTCGTCCTTGCTCAGGCCGTTATTGAGAGCCCCACGGACGTGCAGTTTCAACTCATGGTCCTTGCCGAGCGCCGTCAGCATGGCGAGATTGAGCATCGAGCGCGTCTTGCGCGACAGCCCGGGGCGATTCCAGATGTCGTTCCAGCAATAGGTGTTGAGCAGGTCGGTGAACTCGCGGTTGAAGTCGTCGACGCCGGCCATCGCCTGGTCGACCCATTTCGCGCCCAGGACTTCGCGCCGCGTCTTCAATCCGGCGTCGTAGCGCTGCTTGTGCTCTCGCTTATCCATTTGTCCTCCGAAAAAAGGAACCGACTATACAATACGCGCACACCCATGAGTTTCGACATCACGCCCGAATGGGTGCACATCCAGTATGCGGAAACCGCCCAGTTCCGGGAGGTGTACGGCTTCGGCGGCTCGCAGGGCATGGTGAATCTCGAGGGCCTGCGCTACCTGCCCAAAGGCAAGCCTTCCAAGACCCTCGCTGTCTACATGCACCCGGCGACCACTGCGACAGCCAGGCGCGCAACGTGGAGAAGCGCGCCAGGCCAATGGGGCCGGTGTTGGCCGTCTCCGGCGCGCCGACGAAAGTCCAGCGCGGCTTGCGGTCGTTGGGCTCGAGCGTGGGGTCCATGAAGC
>DASWEU010000119.1:0-3366 GCA_036394595.1 Burkholderiales bacterium
AGCCGCGCTCGATGCCGGCGCCGAGGACGTCGTCAGGAACGACGACGGCTCGGTGGAAGTGATCTGCGAGCCCGCCGATTTCACCGCCGTGAAGAACGCTCTCGCAAAAGCGGGCTTCGCGCCCGCGCTTGCCGATATCACGATGAAGCCCACCGCCGAAAACGTCCTCAAAGGCGAGGAAGGGGCGCGGATGCAGAAGCTGCTCGATGCGCTGGAGAACCTCGACGACGTGCAGGACGTCTACACCACGGCGGTGATCGACCAGTAGGGGCAGGAACGGAACGGGAATCCCCGATCCTCGATCCATTCAGAGGAGAACGTGCATGAACTCTACGACACTCCAGCTTCTGGCGGCCCCGCTGGCCCTCGCCATTGCCGCACCCGCCTTGGCCGCCGAGAAGACCAGCGCCCCTTCCCCCTGGCTGAATTCCCGGGTCACGCAGTCCGCCCTCAAGTCCGGCCATGTCACGGCCAACGGGGTGAGCTACTACGTCAAGAAGCTCACGATGCCGACGCCGGCGTTGGCGGCGACGGTTATTCCGTTCCTGGACAAGGCGGAGAAGAAATAGCGGAAGCACTGAACCGCCGGGGGCTGGGCTAAGCTGCGCCCGATGCGAAAACCCCTGCTCCGCACGCTCGGCGGCATCGCCGTGGCCGGCTTGCTGGCCGCCACCGTCTTCATCGTCAACCTGATCTGGTTTCGGCCCTTCAGCCTGGACCTGTTCTACGAGAAGGTCTTCGTCAGCTTGCTGCTCGACAACCCCGAGCTGCTGACGATGATGGGCGTGGCCGAGCAGTTCGGCTACCGGCGCCACAACGCGCACTTGAACGACGCGTCGGAGGCCAAAGCCGAGCGCGACTTCGCGCAGCGGCACCGCGACCTGGACGACCTGAAGGCCTACGACCCGGCGCGCCAGACGCCCGAGCAAGGTCTGTCGACCCGCGTGCTGACCTGGTTCATCGAAAGCCAGCTCGAAGGCGAGCGCTTTCGCTTGCACAACTACCCGGTGAACCAGCTGTTCGGCGTGCAGAGCCAGACACCGGACTTCTTGATCAACCAGCACCGCATCGATGACCGGCGCGGTGCCGACGACTACTTGAGCCGCCTGGGCGAAGTGGGCCGCAAGTTCGACCAGGTGCAGGAAGGCCTTCAGCTGCGTGAGCAGAAGGGGATCGTGCCGCCGCGCTTCGTGGTCGAGCGCGTGCTCACCGAGATGCGCGGCTTTGCCGCCAAGACCGCGGCCGAGAACCCGCTGTGCGTGAACTTCAGCGCCAAGGTCGAAGCGCTCAAGGATGTCAGCGCAGAAGACAAGCCGGCGTTGAAGGCGCGCTGCCCAGAAGCGGTGGAGCGAGTGGTGCGGCCGGCCTACGGCAAGCTCATCGCCTTCTTCGAGGGCCAGCTGACGCGCGCCACCACCGACGACGGCGTGTGGAAGCTGCCCGACGGCGCCGCCTTCTACGCCTGGCGGCTGCGCCAGCAGACCACGACGAACATGACGCCGGAGCAGGTGCACGCGCTGGGCCTGGCCGAAGTGGCGCGCATCGATGCGCAGATGCGCACCATCCTCAGTGCCCAAGGCCGGCTGCAGGCGGGCGAGACCCCCGCGCAAGCGATGGCCCGGCTGGCCAAGGACCCGCGCTTTCTCTACCCCAACACCGACGAAGGCCGCCAGGCGGCGCTGGCCGAGTACAAGCGGATGATCGACGCACAGCTCGTGCGCTCGCGCCAGGTCATCGGCATGAGCCCGAAGGCGCCGATCGAGGTGAAGCGCGTGCCCGAGTTCAAGGAGAAGACCGCGCCGGGCGCCTATTACGACATGCCGGCGCTGGACGGCTCGCGGCCCGGCGTCTTCTACGCCAACCTGCGCAACATGAATGATCTTCCGAAGTTCGGTATGCGCACCCTGTCGATCCACGAAGGCGTGCCAGGCCACCACTTCCAGATCGCGCTGGCGCAGGAGCAGCAAGGCGGCCCCACCTTCCGCAAGGTGCTGCCCTTCACCGCCTACATGGAAGGCTGGGCACTGTATGCCGAATGGCTAGGCAGCGAGCTGGGCGTCTACCAGAACGACCCCTTTAGCGACCTGGGCCGGCTGCAGGCCGAGATGTTTCGCGCCGTGCGCCTGGTGGTGGACACCGGCATCCACAGCAAGCGCTGGACGCGCGAGCAGGCCATCGCCTACATGGTCGGCCACACCGGCATCCCAGAGGCCGAGGTCACCGCCGAGATCGAGCGCTACATCGTCGACCCCGGCCAGGCCTGCGCCTACAAGGTCGGCATGCTCGCGATTCGCGCGGCCCGCGAGCGGGCCGAGAAGGCGCTCGGCGCGAAGTGGAACGCCGAGGCCGAGAAGGCCTTCCATGACCTCGTGCTGAAGGGCGGGGCGCTGCCGCTGGCGATCCTGGACGAGCAGGTCGACGAGTGGATCAAGAGCCGGATGTAGAGCCCCGCGAACGTATAATGCGGGGCAATGGCCGGTCCAGCCCTGAGGATACTTGGCATCGACCCGGGTTTGCGCGTCACCGGATTCGGGATCATCGAGAAGAACGGCGCGAGCCTCGTCTATATCGCTAGCGGTTGCATCAAATCCGGAGACGCCGAGCTGCCGGACCGCCTGAAAATCATCCTCGAGAATCTGCGCGAGGTCATCGCGCAGCATCAGCCGCAGCAGATCGCGCTGGAGAAAGTCTTCGTCAACGTGAATCCCGCATCGACGCTCGCGCTCGGCCAGGCGCGCGGCACCGCGATCTGCGCCGCCGTGGACGCGGGCCTGCCGGTTTCCGAGTACACCGCGCTCCAGGTCAAGCAAGCCGTGGTCGGCAACGGCCACGCGAGAAAGGAGCAGGTTCAGGAAATGGTGAAGCGGCTGCTCGGGCTCGCCGGCGCCCCCTCCGCCGATGCCGCGGACGCTCTCGCCTGTGCGATCTGCCACGCGCACGGCGGCCAGGGCCTGGGCGCGATCCCGACGCGCGGGTTTCGCGTGAAGCGGGGCAGGCTCGTATGATCGGGCGGCTCGCCGGCGTGCTCCTCGAGAAAAATCCTCCTCAGATCCTGGTCGAGGCGGCCGGAGTCGGCTACGAAGTCGAGGTGCCGATGAGCACCTTCTACATCCTGCCCGCGTCCGGCGAGCGCGTCACCCTGCTCACCCACCTCGTCGTGCGCGAAGATGCCCATCTGCTCTACGGCTTCGGCACCGAGGCGGAGCGCCGCGCCTTCCGGCAGTTGCTGAAAATCAGCGGCGTCGGACCCCGAATCGCCCTCGCGGTGCTTTCCGGATTGAGCGTCGCGGAGCTCGTCGAAGCGGTCGCAGCGCAGGAATCCGGGCGCCTGGTGAGAGTCCCCGGAATCGGCAAGAAAACCGCCGA
>DASWEU010000120.1:0-3383 GCA_036394595.1 Burkholderiales bacterium
AGCATCGGGCATGGGCCGCTTCGTCGGCGATTGCTACGGCGTGTCGCCCTGGGCGATCTTCGTGCGGCCTGAATCCAGGATTCGCCGGCCGGAGGACCTCAAGGACGTCCCCATCTCCGTCGGCCTGCGCGCCGGCAGCCATTTCAACGTGCCGTTCCGGCTGGAGAAATATCTGCCGCTCGAGCACATCAAGACCATCAACACCGGCGGCTTCGGCGCGCGCCTTAAGGCGCTGCTCGACGGCGAGGTCGAGGCGGCGAGCCTGCTGCCGCCGCAGATCGACATGGCGAGGCAGCTCGGCCTGCGCATGATCATCGAGGACGAGTTTCATACGCTGTGGTGGGTGCCAGAGAGCGCGCCGCTCGAGGACGTGCGCGCCTACCTGCGCGGCCTGGATCGCGCCGAAAAGGCGCTGCAATCCAATTTGAAGAAATACCTGCCGCTCTGGGAGAACGCCATCCCGCCCGAGTTCGAGGCCATGCACGCCTGGGACTTCAGCAAGTTCACGCGCGGCGAGCGCTTCGTCTACCAGCCGCTGCCGCGTGCCGAGTTCGACCAGACGCTCGAGCAGGTCAAGCGCTGGGAGCTGGATCAGTACCTGAAGGAAAAGAACTTCGACAAGCTGGTCTACCGCGCGCCAGCCACTGTCTGAGAATTCGGGGTCAGGGCGCCACCCCTGACCCCGAATCAGGCTAGCGGAAGCGGTAGACGGCGCCTAGGCTCAGC
Source organism: Burkholderiales bacterium (assembly GCA_036394595.1). GTDB lineage: Bacteria > Pseudomonadota > Gammaproteobacteria > Burkholderiales > SG8-39 > SCGC-AG-212-J23. The sequence goes on from DASWEU010000120.1 coordinate 727, forward strand.
ACGTCGAGCTTGTTGTCGCTGACGCCGCCGACTTTGTCGTAGCGCTGCCACTCGGCGCGCAGCCCGAGAGGCGCCATGACGTTCCACTGCAAGCCGGCGCCGAACGTCAGGCCGTTGCCGGTCTCTTTTCCGCCGGTACCAGGCAGGTTCGACTCCAGCTTCGACTCGCTGTGGTGAGCGCCCAGCTTGCCGTAGATGCCGAACTGGTTCGCGATCGGCCACATGCCGAGGGCGACCAGCTCCCACGCGCTCGCCTTGTCCTTCACCTCGAAACCGCCACTGGAAGCTTTCGTCTCGCCGAAATTGTGATATCCGACCTCGGCCGCAATATTGGGAGTGAACTGATACCCGCCGAGGATACGCCAGGCGGTGTCCTTCTCATCGCACGAGAAGCCCGCCGGCAAGCCGGTGCAGGAATTTTTGAACTTCGACTGCCCGACCGAGCCGCCGACATAGAACGCGCTCGTGTTCATCTGCGCCGCCGCCGGCAGCGCGAACGCGGTAGCGGTGACTGCGAAAACTGCGATTGCTGACTTCATGGTGATGCTCTCCGTAGGTTGAAACAACGTGCGTAAAGATGACGCGACTTTGCTCCAGCATCTATCGAGCCCACCATGCGAAATTCGTTAAGACTGTGAAACGTGGCGTCGTCGCAACAGCGACCTCAGCTCAGCGGAAGCGCCACACCGCGCCGACGCTGATGACGTCGAGGTCATCCCTGCCGCCGGTGCTGTTGCCGCCGACGCTGTTATAGCGCTGCCACTCCAATCGCACGCCGAGCGGCGGCGTCGGATCCCAGCGCAGGCCGGCGCCGATAGTCAGGGCGCTGTTAGTGTCCTTGCCGGAGAGGCCGAAGTTGGAGCTGACCTTGGCCTCGGCACGGTACGCACCGAGCTTGCCGTAGATGCCGAAGCGGTTTGGCAGCGGCTGCAAGCCGACCGCGACGAGCTCCCACGCACTGGCCTTGATGCTCTCGCTCGTGCTGCCGAGCGAAGCTTTCAGCTCGCCGAAATTGTGATAGCCGAGTTCCGCCGACAGCGTCGGCGTGATCTGGTAGCCGGCGAGGATGCGCCACGCCGTGTCCTTCTCATCGCAGGACACGCCGCTGACGAGGCCGGTGCAGCCCTGCCTGAAGTGCGACTGGCCAACCGAGCCGCCGACATATAGCGCGCCCGTATCGAACTGCGCGGCCGCCGGCAGTGCGAATGCGCAGGTGATGACTGCGAGAACTGCAATGACTGGCTTCATGCTCACACTCCCTGAGGTCACTCACGGTCCAAAGTACCAGCCGCCGTTGACGTCGATCGTCGCGCCGGAGACATAGCCGCCCGCGTCTGAGCACAGCATCGCAACGACGCCGGCGATGTCATCCGGCTTGCCGGCTCGCCTGAGGGGCAATGCGTCGATGAACGCTTGCGTCACCTGTCCCCAGTCCGCTTCGGCGATGCGCGGCGTCTTGATGAAGCCCGGCGCGATTGCATTCACGGTAATGCCAAAGGGTCCGAGCTCGAGCGCGAGCGTCTTGGTGAGGCCGATGATGCCGCCCTTCGCCGCGGCGTAATGCACGCCGACGCGATCGGAGCCGCGGCGCGCGGCGATCGAGGCGAAGTTGATGATGCGGCCGGACTTGCGCGCCTTCATGCGCGGCACGAACTCACGGCAGACGAGAAACGCCGTAGTGAGATTGGCGGCGAGCACTCGCGCCCATTGCCGCTCGTCAATATCTTCCAGCGCCAGCGAACCCTTGGGCAGCGCGGGCAGCGTCTCCTCGCGGGTCGGCGCCACCGGGCCGCCGGCAACGTTGACGATGAAATCCGGCGTCCCTGCGCGGGCGGAAAGCCGCTCGACGTCATCGCTGTCGGTGAGGTCGGCGACGATCGCGTCGGGCGCCGGATGGATATCGGTGGCGATGACCTGGACGCCTTCGCGCTTCAAGCGCTCGCACACCGCGGCGCCGATGCCGCTCGCCGCGCCCGTGACCAGCGCACGCTTGCCCTGCAGTCCCTTAAGCGGCATAGGAGGCGCCGTTGATGTCGACGGTCACGCCCGTCATATAGGAGGTGTCGTCGGTGCAGAGCGCGACGATCAGCGCCGCGGTCTCGGCAACCGTGCCGACGCGGCCCATCGGGATCTGCGCCAGCGGGCCTTCCGGGCCTTTGCCTTTTGCGGTGATGGATAGAACCTTCTGCAGACGGCCACTGGCGATGACGCCGGGCGCGACGCAATTCACCCGCACGCCGAATTCGCCGAGCTCGAGCGCGAGCTGGCGAGTGAGCGCCATGACGCCGGCCTTCGCCACCGCGTAGGGGCCGCTCGAGCCTTCGGCGCCGGGCGGGATGCCCTTGCGCGCGGCGATCGAGGCAAGATTGACGATGGCGCCGCCCTGCTTCTTCAGGTGCGGCGCAGCCGCGCGGCACACATAGAACGTGGCGTCCAGATTGGCGCCGAGGATCGTGCGCCAGTCCTCGAGCGAGCAGTTGGTCAGGCCGCGGAAGCCGCGCGGCGGCGGCGCGGTGAGGTCCTGCGCGGTGATGCCCCAGCTGCCGCCGACGCAGTTGACGAGGACATCGATGCGGCCGTGTTTTCCGATCGCCTGATCGACCATCGCATCGACCGACGCCGGGTCGGAGACATCCGTGCGGATGCACAGGCACTGC
>DASWEU010000121.1:0-73586 GCA_036394595.1 Burkholderiales bacterium
CGATGCGCCGTGCGAGACCCTCGGCGATGGCCGTCTTGCCGACGCCCGCTTCGCCCACGAGGAGGGGATTGTTCTTGCGCCGCCGGCACAGCGTCTGCACCACGCGCTCGAGTTCCCGGTCGCGGCCGATCAGCGGGTCGATCTTGCCGGCGAGCGCCAGCGCGTTGAGGTTCTGCGTGTAGTTGTCGAGCGGGCTGTTGGAGGTCTCGGCCTGGGTTTCCTCGCCGGCCTCCTGCTCGCCCTTGCCCTGGTGGGCCTGCGGCGTCTTGGTGATGCCGTGCGAGATGTAGTTCACCACGTCGAGGCGCGCGACGCCCTGCTGCTGCAGGAAGTACACCGCGTGCGAGTCCTTCTCGCCGAAGATCGCCACCAGCACGTTGGCGCCGGTGACCTCCTTCTTGCCCGAAGACTGCACGTGCAGGATGGCGCGCTGGATGACGCGCTGGAAGCCGAGCGTTGGCTGGGTATCGACTTCGCGGTCGGCGGCGATGCGCGGCGTCTGCTCGGCGATATGTTGCGTGAGTTGCTTGCGCAGCTCGTCCAGGTTGGCGCCGCAGGCGCGCAGCACCTCGGCGGCCGTCGGGTTGTCGAGCAGCGCGAGCAGCAGATGCTCGACCGTGATGAACTCGTGGCGCTTCTGGCGCGCCTCGACGAACGCCATGTGCAGGCTGACTTCGAGTTCCTGGGCGATCATGCCTTGCCTTTCACGGTCGGCTACGTCTCCTCCATCACGCACTGTAACGGATGCTGATGCTTTCGGGAGTATGCCGCAACCTGCTGCACCTTGGTGGTGGCGACGTCCCGGGGATAGACCCCACACACGCCGATGCCTTCCCGGTGCACCTTGAGCATTACCTGGGTGGCCCGCTCCCGCGTCATGCCGAAGAACTTCTGCAGCACGAGGACCACGAACTCCATCGGCGTGTAGTCGTCGTTCAGCAGCATGACCTTGAACATCGGAGGAGGCTTCAGCTTGCTGCGCTGCGCCTCGAGTATGGTGTCGTCTTTATGCTGCGCCATGCCGCCCTGCCTGCGGGCTATCCTAATCAATGTAGGGGGGGCGCGCAACGCGCCAAGGAGGCGGAATACGGTGCTTTATCACGATGTTGCGCGCGGCGCCGGCCCCTTGACGCCACCGGGCGGGGCGCGTAAAAGGCGGGCTGTGTTTGGATTCAGGCTGTCTGTTACGCCATAGGGGGCGGCGGGGTCGTGGAGTTCCAGGCATTCGGGTAACAAGGAGCGTCTACGACGCAAGCCCGGTGGCTCAATCAACACATCAGGGAGAGAGCATGGCGACAGGCACGGTCAAGTGGTTCAACGACGCTAAGGGGTACGGCTTCATCACGCCCGACGACGGCAGCGAGGACTTGTTCGCGCATTTTTCGGCGATCAACATGTCCGGCTTCAAGACCCTCAAAGAAGGTCAGAAAGTCAGCTTCGACGTGGTGCAAGGTCCAAAGGGCAAGCAGGCTTCGAACATCCAGAAGCAGGGCTGAACCGCACCGACCGAAATTAAAAGGCCGCCTGCGGGCGGCCTTTTTATTTGCGTGCGACTTAAGCCGAGCCCCAGGGCTTGATTGCGTCCTTCAGCTTGTTGTAGCCGTCGAGGTAGCGGGGACGCTTGCCGCCGTAAATTCTGTCGAAGGTGGCGAGCTGCGCCTCCAACCACTTCGCTAATTCCTGATTTCCCGGGTTGGCCGCCTGATAGGCCTCGCTGATGAGGACGAAGTGGATACGCGGGTCATAGGGCTGCTTGGTGCCGCCTTCGGTCTCGTCGCCCGCGAGCAAGCGGAGCAGCATGGCGTCGGCGGAGCCGAGCGTCTGCTCGAAGATCGGCGCGCCCACCACGCGGTACATGACGCTGGTCATGTCCTTGCCGTTCTTCATCGTGAAGCCCATCTCGCTCCAAATCTTGTTCATGTCCATGCCGGGCTTGACGTGGTCGGCCACCTTCTGGCCCCAGGCGCGCAGGAAGTCGGGCGCATCGGCCATCAGGTCGGTCAGCCGGTCGCCGTCGAGGTCGGTGGCATACACGATGACCCATTTCTGCTGGACCATGTCGTGCAACAGCAGGCCGAAGTTGGTGTCGGCGATGTGCTCCGAGATTTCGCCGCCCCAGTTCTCCATGCCGGCCTTGAAGTCCTTCGGCAGCAGCGCGACGATGGCGTCGATGCGCTCCTTGTGCTCCTCATAGGCGTCGACGGCGTAGCGGCGCTTCAGCTCGAACTTGGTGCCTTTCAGCAGCCAGCGGATGATGCCGGCGTTGATGGCGTCCTCCTGCGCCTGGGTCGGCTTGGTGGCGACGCGGCCGACCTGGCCCGTTTCATGGACCATCTTGAGAAACAGGCGCGCGGCGTAGGCCATGCGCACGCCGGGCGTGTTCATCTCCGAATGGATGTTGCCGGTGGCGCGATCGACGCTGAACTTCTTCTTGTCCTGCGAATAAGGCAGGCCCGGCATGAAGCGCACGCTGGTGATCGTGCCGTAGGGCCGTACGTTGCAGTACACCCCGGCCGCGGTGCGCAGCGGGGCGTTGGCCGACTTGCCGTTGACCACGACCTTCTTGCCATTCTCGTTGACCAGAAAATCGCCGGCGGTCGACCACTTGAGCGCCGTGTACTCGAGCTTGCCGAACCAGTCGAGGGACACGAGCTTGGTGTCGTGGCGGAACTGAGCCATCATCGGCACGCCGAGGAACGGCACGCCGAGAACGTCCAGCGCCATCAGGGTGCCGTTGAGGGCGAACATGTCGGTGAATGCATGCGCCACCGGCTTGACGCCGCCCGCGGCGCTGCCGCCCTCCCAGATCACCGCGTCGGTGTAGCCGCGCGGCTGGATTTTCGAGCGCCGGTAGATGCGGTCGAGCAGCTTGAACAAGTCGCCGTTCTGCTCCTCCTGGGCGACCTTTAGCAAATCGAGTCGTTGGGTCATCGGCAATCGGGGGGGAAAGACGGCGATTATAGTAGACCGAGCTTCAGGTTGAAGGCGCGTTCCACCAGCCAAAGCGTCGCGATGGCCACGATCGCCGCGGATCCTCCCACCAGCACGAAGCGCCGGTAGAAAGCGGTCTTGCGCAGCGCAAAAGCCGCCGGCAGGAAAACGGCAACGATGGCCAGCTGGCCGACTTCCACGCCGAGGTTGAACCCGACCAGCGCCAGCAGCAGCGCATCGCGCGGCAGGCCGAGGTCGGCGAGGACGCTGGCAAAACCGAAGCCGTGAATAAGGCCGAAGCCGAATGCCACCGCCCAGCGCCGCCCATGCACCAGCGGCCGGATGTTGTTCAGCGCTGCGAGCACCACCGAAAGGGCGATGCAGGACTCCACCAGCCGCGAGGGGAGCTGCACGACGGAGAGCGCAGCGAGCGACAAGGTGATGGAGTGCGCGACCGTAAAGGACGTCGCTACCTTGAGGACGTCCCAGAACGCCTCCCTGAAGCGCGTGGCGGGCTGCCAGCTGCGGCCGGCCGCGACGAGCACCGAGGGCAGCAGCAGGGAAAGCAGGAACAAAATGTGATCGAAGCCGATCCAGATGTGCCACACCCCCTCGCGTGCGTAGTCGAGAAACTGCGCGAGGAGCGAGCGGCCGGTGGTTTGCAGCAGCAGTCGCGGCCGGTCCGGGCCGAGCACGCCGGTGACGGTTCCGCTGGCGAGTTGCGCGCGCAACAGGCCGCGATGGGTCGGATCGAGATCGGCGAACAGCGTGTATTCGACCTCGATCTCCCGGGGCGAGGGACGGGCGCACGCGGCCGCGAAGCGCAGGACGGCATAAGCGCCGTCGGTGTGCTCGTCGACCAGCATTCCGGAGGGAGTCAGCGGGCACGGCTGGCTGTCGGCGCTGAGCGCGAAGCGGGCGAACGCGTAAGCCGCGATCTCGCCTTGCTTGGCGCGCAGCTCGCCCCAGGTGATGGCGCCATCGCCATTGGCGTCCAGGCCAAGGGCGTACTCCAGGTCGCGCAGCGCGATATCCCATTGGCCGTCGATGCGGTCGGCCTCGACCTGCAGCGCGAGGTAGCTGTCGCTCGGCTTGTGCGCCTGCGCCGCCGTCGCGGCCACCATAAGGAACAGTGCCAGGAGTCTCATTTCAGCCGTGCCGCAACACTGCGCAGGTGCTCGTCTTCGAAGCGCGTGGCGTCGAGCCAGCGCAGCGCCGGCGCTGCGGCGGCGGGCGCGCGCGCCGCCGCGGCCGCCTCCAGCAGCACCAGCGCATCACGCGGCTCACGCTGGGATTTCCAGTTCTCCGCGGCCGCGGCCAGCGCGGCCGCGGGATCTTTCTTCAGGTCGAGGAGGTAGCGGGCCTCCTCCGCCAGATGCAGCTTCTCGCCCCGCAGGGCGGCCGCGGCAAATCGCTCGCCGAGCGCCTGCGAATGGCGCGCCGCCGCCGGCAGCCCAAGGGATTGCTCGGCGAGCGCCAGCCGAAGCAGCAGCGTGTCCGAGCGTTCCCAGTCCTTGAGCAGCGCGACGACTTCCGCGGCGCGCCGGTGAGCGAGCAGGAAGTCGGCGTAGGCCGCCAGCACGAAATTGTCGGTGATGCCCAGCGCGAGAGCGTCGCGGAAGTGGCGCTCGGCGCCTGCGTCATCGCTGAGCCGGGTGGCCATCTCGGCGAGGCGCGTGAGCGTCCAGAGCCGGGCGTAAGGCCCGGCGGCCGTAGCGCGTCGCAGTGCTTCCGCCAGGCGCCGGTAGGCACCGCGCGCGTCGCCGGTCGTCGCCTCGACGTAGGCGGCGCAGCCCGTTGCCAGCAGCTCCGAAGCGCGGCCGTCGAGCGCGACACATTCCCGCGCCGCGGCGGGATAGTCCGCCTGGACCATGAAGATGGCGGCACGCCAGGCGCGCGCCTCGACGTGTTCCGGATCGAGCGCGAGCGTTCTTTCGAGATCGGCCAGGGCGCCGGCAAAGTCGTGGCGGTATTGCCGCACCAGGGCGCGCGCAAAGGCCACTTCCGCGGGCGCGTCGCCGTCCTTCCAGGGACGCAGGGCCGCCTCGGCGTAGCCGACGTATCGCGGGTCGCCATCGGCGCTCGCCAGCTCGAAATAGCGCTGCGCGAGCGCGGCGGCGGCCTCGGCATTGCCGGGCGCCGCGGCGAGCCGCTCGCGCAACTGGCGCAGTTCGGCCATCGCCGGGTCGTCTCGCCGCGCCGGCAGGCGCTCGAGAACCTGACCGTCGTGTTGCGGCAGAAAAGGCGCGGCGACCGGCAGGCCGATCGGCAGTACGACTCCCAGAATCACCGCGACGAGTCGAAAATCCATGGACTGTCGTTTAAAAACAACAGGTTAACATACAGCAGGTGCAGGATTGGGGCGATTGTCTAGAATCCGCGCGGTGGATCGGTCCACAGAGAGGCAAGGGCATTGCCGGTCAACCGTCGCCCCGGGTCGCGCGTTGCTCGCCCGGGAGCGCTGGATCCGTTGCGTCGCCCGTGTTCGAACACTAACTAGGAGAGAGAGATGAACAAGCTGGTTTCCGTGATCGTTGCCGCGATGTTCGCGGCGGTAAGCGCTTCCGCCTTCGCCGCGTCGCACGCTGGCGCGCAGATGAAGAAGGACGAGAAGAAGATGGAAAAGAAGATGGAAAAGAAGAAGGGCGAAGGCAAGAAGAAAGACGGCAAGAAGAAAGACGAGATGAAGAAAGGCGACAAGAAGTAAGTCGTCTCATGTTCCACTGGAAGGCAGGGGCGACCCTGCCTTTTTCATTTCTGGTCCTGGCGCTGCTGCTGGCGTTACCCGCGGCGCGCGCACAGCCGCTGCCGGTGGTGCCACTGAGCGCCGGGATGCACGCCATCCGGGCCGAGGTGGCCGCGGACATGGCGAGCCGCATGACCGGTCTGATGCACCGCCCGGTAATGCCGGCCAATGCCGGCATGCTGTTCATCTTCGACGAGACCACCACGCATTGCATGTGGATGAAGAACACCCTCATCCCGCTGTCGGTGGCATTTCTCGACGAGGCCGGCGCGGTGATCAACATTGCGGACATGCAGCCGCATAGCGAGCAATCCCACTGCGCGGCACGGCCTGCCCGCTACGCGCTCGAAATGAACCGCGGCTGGTTCGCGCAACATGGCGTCAAGCCGGGCCTACGCATCGGCGGGCTTGAGCGGGCGACCGGGCGACGCTGAGGCAGCGCCTAGGTCAGCACTACCAGCAGCAGCGCGGCGGCCAGCGCACCGCGGCCGGCGTGGGCCCACAGGCGGGGCTGCGCATCGCGCAGTGACTTCCAGGCCGGAACGATCCAGCACCAGCACAGCGCGAGCCGCGAAGCACCGAGCGCATCGGCGACGCGCGGGTGACCGTCGAGCCAGGCCTGGTCAGCGAACGCGGCGAGCGCGGCAAGCGCGCCGATTGCCGCGAGGCTGCCCAGCAGCCAAAGCGCCCCGCGCCGCACGCGCTACAGCCCGCCGTTTTGCTGCGCCACCATGCAGAACAGCATGGGGATCGACAGCATGGTGTTGATGCGCGAGGTCATGCCGGCCATCTTGGCCGCGGCGGCCTTGTCTTCCGGGCTCACCTGCACGATGCCGAGCGCCTTCTTCTGGTTGGGCCAGATGATGAACCAGACGTTGAACCACATGATGACGGCAATCCACATGCCGAGGCCGATGGCGTAGTGGTCCTTGCTGGAGAAGGCGAGCGCCTTGCCGATGTAGCCGTTCATCCAAGCGAGGATCAGGCCCGTGACCAGGGTCGCCATCGCGGCCCAGCGGAACCAGAACAGCGCCGTCGGCGCGATCACCTTGCTGATGGCCGGCTTCTGCTCGTCCGGGATCTTGGGCATCGACGGCGTCTGCACGAAATTGAAGTACCACAGCAGCCCGATCCACATCACGCCCGAGAGCACGTGCAGCCAGCGGAAGAAGAACGCCCACCAGGCGTGCTCCATCATCTTGCCGTGCGTGCCGGCGATCAGGGCGATGACGACGAGGATGACGACGCCTGCGGTTACCGTGCGGCCGAGCGACTGGAATATCGCACCCATGGTGTTCCCCTCTTGGTTAAGCGGGTTTGCAGCGAAAAAAGTCTAGCACGCGTCAACCGCGGACGAAAAAACCGGACGCGGCGGCGGCCAGCACCAGCACCTGCACTGCGGCAATCGCTGCCAGCAGCCGCTCGTGGCGGCCGAGCAGGGCCGGCAGCAGGCGCAGGTAGCACAGCGCGGTGACCAGGGGCAGCAGGGCGATGCAGGCGAGATTGAGGTAATCGCCGCGCGCGGCGAGCTCGAGCCAGCCCCAGCCGGAGGGCGCTCCGGTGCGGCGCAGAAACTCGTCCACCGGCAGCCCCCAGAGCGCGGGCAGCGCCTCGAGCGGGACGAAGGGCGCCAGCGCGCCCGTCGCGTAGGCCAGAAACGCCGCCAGGGAGACCGCAAACGCGACGCGCGTGCTGATGTCGAGCCAGCGCGCGTAGATGCGCTGCGCCGCGGCCTCGTTTTCGTCGCGCTTCAGGTCCATAGTCCCAGCCCGCGGGCAAGGGCGCGCAGCCCCGCGATGAGCAGCACCGCGATCACCAGGCGCCGCACGATCGCCGCGGGCGTCTCCGACAGCAGCCGCGCGCCGATGCGCGAGCCCAGCATCACGCCTAGGATCGCCGGCACGGCGAGCATCGGCAACAGCGCGCCGTGCAGGATGTAGACCCAGGACGCCGAGCTGTTGATGACCGAAATGATCAGCCCGCTTGAGCCGATGGCCACCTTGAGCGGCGCGGCCATCAGCAGATTGAGCGCCGGGACGTTGGCGAAGCCCGCGCCCAGGCCGAAAACGCCGCCGAGGAAGCCGATGGCAGCAAAGGCGGCGAAGCCGGCGAGCGTGCGGTGAGTGCGCCAGTCGATGCGCAGGCCTTCGGCCCGGTCGTGGAACTCCCCGCGCATGTGCAGCGCGGCCCCGAGCGCGTCCGCGGCCAGCGCGCCCGAGCCATAGGCGTCGCGCGAGCGCCAGATGAGGAGCGCGATGGCGACCACCGTCACGCCAAGGGCCGTCTGCAGCACGTCGGTGCGCAGCGAAAGGCCCACCAGCGCACCGGCGAACGAAGCCACCGAGCCGGCCAAGGCGAGCGGGATCACCAGCCGCAGGCTCGCCATGCGGTTGCGCAGGAGCAGCGGCCCGGCCGCCAGCGTGCCGGCGAGCGCGAACAGCAATCCCGCGCCGCGCACGAAATCGAGGTGGAACGGAAAAAAGCTGCCGACGATCGGCACGAACAGCACGCCGCCGCCGACGCCCGCCAGCACCGCCACGATGCCGATGGCAAAGCTCACCGCGAACAGCGCGATCGGCCAGATCCACCAGGGGATGGCTGCGGCATCCATGTGCTTCGGGCTATGCTCGCATAATGCCCAAGCTCGCCGCCAATCTATCCACGCTGTTCGTCGAAGTCGATTTCCTCGAGCGCTTCGCCGCCGCCGCTCGCGCCGGCTTCCGCGCCGTCGAATACCAGTATCCCTACGAGTGGCGGCCCGAGGACATCGCGCGCGCGGCGCGCGACGCCGGGCTGGCGGTGGTGTTGCACAACATGCCGGCGGGCGACGCGTCGCGCGGCGAGCGCGGCACCGCCTGCCTGCCCGGCCGCGAGCGGCAATTTCGCGATGACCTGGAGCGGGCGATCGACTATGCGCGCGCGGCCGGCTGCGCCAGCCTGCACCTGATGGCCGGCGTGGTGCCGCCGGGCGCCGAGCGCGCCGCCTACCACGCCGCGTACATTGCCAATCTCAAGTACGCGTCGGAGCGGCTGCGCGCTGCCGGCATGCGGCTGCTGATCGAGCCGCTCAGCGAGCGCACCGTGGCGAACTGCTTCCTGCGCTCAAGCCAGCAGGCGGCGCAGGTGCTCGACGAGGTCGGCGCCGGCAACGCGCTCATCCAGTACGACCTGTTCCACATGCAGATCATGGAGGGCAATCTCGCGCTGACGCTTGAGCGCTTGCTGCCGCGCATCGGCCACCTGCAGATCGCCGACGTGCCCGGGCGCAACGAGCCCGGCACCGGCGAAATCAATTTCGATTTTCTGCTGCGCCATGTCGACCGCCTGGGTTATTCCGGCTGGATCGGTTGCGAATACAATCCTCGGGGTGACACGGTCGAAGGCCTGAAGTGGGCGCAGCCCTACCTGAAAGGCGGCGGCAGGTAGCGGCGGCGCTGCGCACGTTCCTGCCGGAACGCGCGGTGCTCGTCGAGGAAGAAGACACCCGGCCCTACGAATGCGACGGCCTCACCGCCTACCGCGAGCTGCCGATGATCGTCGCGCTGCCCGAGACCGACGAGCAGGTGCGGCGCGTGCTCGAGACCTGCTCCTCCCTTGAAATTCCCGTCGTGCCGCGCGGCGCGGGCACCGGACTCTCGGGCGGCGCGCTGCCGCCCGGCGCGGGCGTGCTGCTGTCGATGGCGAAATTCATGCGCGTGCTGCGCGTCGATCCGCGTGCCTGCATCGCGGTAGTGCAGCCGGGCGTGCGCAATCTCGCCATCTCCGACGTCGCCGCGCCGCACGGCCTCTACTACGCCCCCGATCCGTCCAGCCAGATCGCCTGCAGCATCGGCGGCAACGTGGCGGAGAACTCCGGCGGCGTGCATTGCCTGAAATACGGGCTGACGGTGCACAACGTGCTGCGCCTGCGCGGCTACACCATGGCCGGCGCGCCGGTCGAATTCGGCTCGGAGGCGCCGGACGCGCCGGGCTACGACCTGCTCGCACTCGCCATCGGTTCCGAGGGCATGCTGGCGGTGGTCACCGAGGTGACGGTGAAGCTGCTGCCGAAGCCGCAGTGCGCGCGCGTCATCATGGCGTCCTTCGACGACGTGCAGAAAGCGGGCGACGCGGTGGCCGCGGTCATCGGCGCCGGCATCATTCCGGCCGGGCTGGAGATGATGGACCGCCCGGCGACGCGCGCGGTGGAGGAGTACGTCGGCGCGGGCTATGACCTCGAGGCGGCCGCCATCCTGCTGTGCGAATCGGACGGAACCATCGAAGAGGTGGAAGACGAGATCGCGCGCATGAAGGCGATGCTGCAGGGCGCGGGAGCGTCTCGGCTCGCCGTCTCGCGCGACGAGGCCGAGCGGCTGCGCTTCTGGTCGGGGCGTAAAGCCGCCTTTCCGGCGGTCGGCCGCATCTCGCCCGACTATTACTGCATGGACGGCACCATTCCGCGCAAGCGCGTCGGCGAGGTGCTGCGCTTCATCGCCGAGCTGGAGCGCAAATACGGCCTGCGCTGCCCGAACGTCTTCCACGCCGGCGACGGCAATCTGCATCCGCTCATCCTGTTCGACGCCAACAACGCCGACGAGCTGCACCGCACGGAGCAGTTCGCCGGCGAAGTGCTGCAGAAATGCATCGAGGTCGGCGGCACCATCACCGGCGAGCACGGCGTGGGGGTGGAGAAGATCAACCAGATGTGCGTGCAATTCCGGCCGGACGAGCTGGAGCTGTTTCACGCCGTGAAGCGCGCTTTCGACCCGGCCGGCCTGCTCAATCCCGGCAAGGCGGTGCCGACGCTCGCGCGCTGCGCCGAGCACGGGCGCATGCATGTCAGGGGCGGCCGCCTGCCGCACCCGGAACTGCCGCGGTTTTGATCGACCTTTTTCAGGAAAAAATTCGGCAGGCCGCGCAGCGGCGCATGCCGCTGCGCCTGCGCGGCGGCGGCAGCAAGGACTTCTACGGCAACGCGCCGCGCGGCGAGCTGCTCGACACGCGCGGCCATGCCGGCATCGTCAGCTACGAGCCGACCGAGCTGGTGGTGACGGCGCGTTGCGGGACGAAATTGAAAGAACTGGAATCTGTTCTTCTGGCTAAAAACCAATTCTTCCCCTTCGAACCCCCGCATTTCGACGACCAGGCGACGCTGGGCGGCTGCATCGCCGCCGGGCTCTCGGGGCCGCGACGCTCGAGCGCCGGCGCGCTGCGCGACTATGTGCTGGGCGCCAGGATCGTCGACGGCCGCGGCCAGCTGCTGACCTTCGGCGGCCAGGTGATGAAGAACGTCGCCGGCTACGACATCTCGCGGCTGCTCGCCGGGTCGCTCGGCACGCTCGGCCTGATCGTCGAGGCATCGCTCAAGGTGCTGCCGCGGCCGCCCGCGGAAGCGACGCTGCGCTTCGCGCTGCCCGAGGCGCGCGCGCTCGAGACAATGGCCGGCTGGGCGGGGCAGCCGCTGCCCGTGTCCGCCACGGCATGGAAGGACGGCGCGCTCGCGGTGCGCCTGTCGGGCGCGGCACCCGCGGTGCGCGCCGCCGCGAGCCGCATCGGCGGCGAGCCGGGCGACGCCGCGCTGTGGGCCGCACTGCGCGATCACGCCGATTCTTTTTTCGCCGGTGCGGAGCCTTTGTGGCGCATTGCGCTGCCTTCGACTGCGGCGCCACTAGCGCTTGCCGGACGCCAGCTGATCGAATGGGGCGGGGGGCTGCGCTGGCTCAAGACCGGCGCGACGGCGACCGAGGTACGCTCGGCGGCAAGTCGCGCCGGCGGCCATGCCACGCTGTTTCGGGCCGCCGAGAAGGGCGCGGGTGCGTTTACGCCACTCGATCCGGTGAAGCTGCGCCTGCACCAGGCGCTGAAGCAGGCTTTTGATCCCGCCGGCATTTTCAATCCCGGCCGGATGTATGCGGACTTCTAGGGTGGCGAGAGCTTCTTCTTCTGCGCTTCGACCGCGGCGCGCGCCTGGACTGCAAACGCGCTTGCCGGGAAACGTGAAAGCAATCTGGCGTAGATCTGTATCGAGAGCGCCGGCTCGCCGGCTTCCGCGGCCTTGGACGCTGATTCGAACAATGATTGTTGAGCGGCAATTCCGACAACATCGGCTTTGGGTGCCGGCGCGGCTGCGGCCGGCGCCTGGGCCGCGACGACCAGGCTCGACAATCGCTGCTCCGCGGTTCGCTGGCGCTCGAGCCAGCCCAGGCGCAGGCGCCACAGGTAATAGCCGATGCCGCCGAGGGCGCCGATGACGATCAGCCAGGCGAGCGTCTTCATGGAAAAAGTATAGCGGTCGCATGCAGACCAGCCTCGCCGATTTCATCCGCGAGCGTCCCGAGGGACGCGAGGCGGAGTCCATCCTGCGTAAATGCGTGCACTGCGGCTTCTGCACTGCCACCTGCCCGACCTACCAGGTGCTGGGCGACGACCTCGACAGCCCGCGCGGGCGCATCTACCTGATCAAGCGCGTGCTCGAGGGTGCGCCGGTCACCGGGCGCACGCGCCTGCACCTCGACCGCTGCCTGACCTGCCGCGCCTGCGAGACCACCTGTCCGTCGGGCGTGCAGTACGGGCGTCTGGCGGACATCGGCCGCGCGATCGTGGAGGAGCGAACCACGCGTCCCCGGGTGGATCGGGTCATCCGGGCCGTGCTGTCGTTCGTGCTGCCCCGCACGGCTTTGTTCGGCACCCTTCTATCGATCGGACGATTCTTCAAGGCCTGCCTTCCGCAAAACCTGAAACAGAAAATCCCTGCGAAAAGCGATCCCGGCGCGTGGCCGGCGCCGCGCCACGCGCGCCGCATGCTGGTGTTGGCGGGCTGCGTGCAACCGGCGCTCGCGCCGTCCATCAACGCCGCCGCCGCGCGCGTGCTCGACCGCCAGGGCGTCTCGCTGGTCGAAGCGCCCCGCGCCGGATGTTGCGGCGGCATCCGCTTCCACCTCAACCGCCAGGACGAGGGCCGCGACGACATGCGCGCGCTGATCGACGCCTGGTGGCCCGCCATCGAACGCGGCGAGATCGAGGCCATCGTGATGACGGCCAGCGGCTGCGGCGTAACGGTGAAGGAGTACGACCACCTGCTGGCCGGCGATCCGCAGTACGCGGAAAAGGCGAAACGCATCGCGTCGATGACGAAGGACCTTGCCGAAATCATCGAATTGAAGAATTCCCGAGGCAACGAGAACCTTGGCCGCGTGGCGTTCCAATCGCCGTGCTCGCTGCAGCACGGCCAGCAGTTGAACGGGAAAGTGGAGGCCCTCCTGAAAAGCGCGGGTTTTTCGCTCACCGCGGTGCGTGACCCGCACTTGTGCTGCGGCTCGGCCGGCACGTATTCCCTGCTGCAGCCGGAAATTTCGGCCGAGCTGCGCCAGCGCAAGCTGGCCGCACTGCACGAGGATAGCCCTCAATTCATCGCCACCGCCAATATCGGCTGCCTCGCGCATCTGCAGGGCGCCAGCACTGCCCCGGTGCGCCACTGGATCGAACTGCTCGACGAGGCCCTGCGGCGTAAAATGAGCGCATGAGCACTCAGGTCGTCCGCGCCGCCTGCCCGCACGACTGCCCCGACACCTGCGGCATGCTGGTCACCGTCGAGGACGGCGTGGCGGTGAAGATCCAGGGCGACCCCTCGATGCCTTTCACCGAGGGCACGCTGTGCACCAAGGTGGCGTACTACCTCGAGCGCACCTACTCGCCGGACCGGGTTCTCTATCCCCAGAAACGAATCGGAAAGAAGGGCGAGGGCCGCTTCCGTCGCATTTCCTGGGACGAGGCGCTCGACGAGATCGCGGCCCGGCTGAAGGCGATCGCGGCCGAGGACCCGCAGATGATCCTGCCCTGCAGCTATGCCGGCACCATGGGCATGCTGCAGTACAGCTCGATGGACCGGCGCTTCTTCAACCGCCTCGGCGCCTCGCAGCTGGAGCGCACGCTTTGCTCCTCGGCCGGCAAGGCGGGCCTCAAGGCGACGCTCGGCGGCAGCGTCGGCATGGATCCCGAGCGCTTCGTCGACTCGAAGCTGATCCTGATCTGGGGCTCGAACCCCATCGTTTCCAACCTGCACTTCTGGTCGCGCGCGCAGGAGGCGAAGCGCCGCGGCGCCAAGCTCGTCGCCATCGATCCCTATCGCAGCCTGACGGCGGAGAAGTGCTCGCAGCACATCGCGCTGCTGCCGGGCACCGACGCGGCGCTGGCGCTCGGCATGATGCATGTGCTGATCGCCGAAGACCTGGTCGACCACGACTACATTGCGCGCTATACGCTGGGCTTTGAGCTTCTCAAAAAGAGAATACTCCAGGACTATTCTCCGGCTCGCGTCGCGCAGATCTGCGGCTTGAAGACCGAGGAGGTGGTGCAGCTCGCGCGCGACTACGGCCGCACGCGCCCGGCGGGCATCCGCCTGAACTACGGCATGCAGCGCCACGCCGGCGGCGGCATCGCGGCGCGCACGATCGCCTGCCTGCCGGCGCTGGTCGGTGCGTGGCGCGAAGCGGCGGGGGGCATCGTGCTCACTACGGCGGACTTTTACGGATTCGACCAGGCGGCGCTCGAACGTCCCGACCTGATGCCGGCCAAACGCCCGCGCAGCATCAACCATTCCGCGCTCGGCGACGCGCTCACCGCCGCCTCGCCGCCGGTGAAGGCGACCGTCGTCTACAACAACAATCCGGTCGCAGTATGCCCGGATTCGAGCAAAGTGATCGCCGGCTTCGCGCGCGAGGACCTGTTCACGGTGGTGATGGATTCCTTCCTCACCGACACTGCCGATTACGCCGACATCGTGCTGCCGGCGACCACGCAGCTCGAGCACGACGACATTCACAAGTCTTACGGCCACCTCTACGTGCTGGCGAACAACGCCGCCATCAAGCCGGTCGGCGAGTCGCTGCCCAACATCGAGGTGTTCCGGCGCCTGGCCGCGCGCATGGGCTTCGACGAGGCCTGCTTCCGCGATAGCGACGACGCAGTGGCGCGACAGGCGATTGGCTCGGGACACCGCAATCTCGCCGGCGTCGACTGGGACACGCTCAAGCAGCAGGGCTGGCAGCGGCTTTCGGTACCGCAGAACTTCGCGCCGTTCGCGCAGGGCGGTTTCCCGACGCCGTCGGGCAAGTGCGAGCTCTACAGTGCTGCGCTTGAGAAGCAGGGCATCGACCCATTGCCTTTCTACAACCCGCCGGCGGAGTCGGCCGCGAGCAACCCCGGCCTGGCGCGCAAGTATCCGCTCAGTTTCCTTTCGCCGCCGCGGCGCAACTTCCTCAACTCGAGCTTTGCCAACCTGCCGCGCTTTCGCGATGGCGACCGGCCAGCCGAGCTCGAGCTGCACGCCGACGATGCGGTGGCGCGCGGCATCCGCGACGGCGACCGCGTGCGCGTGTTCAACGACCGTGGCTCGTTCGGCGCCGTGGCGCGCGTCAATGGCAAGCCGCGCCGTGGCGTGGTGGTGGCGCTGTCGGTGTGGTGGCGCAAGTTCGCCGCCGACCGCAAGAACGCCAATGACCTGACCTCGCAGCGCACCGCGGACCTCGGCGGCGCGGCGACGTTCTACGATTGCCTGGTGGAAGTCGAGAAAGCTGCCTGAGCGGTGGATGAGCAAGCGGTTGCCGCGCAGATCGACGCCTTCCACGACGCGCTGACCGGGCTGCCCAACCGGCGCCTGCTCGACGACCGCCTGCAGCAGCTGCTGCACCTCGCGCGCCGCCGTACGCGACAGCTGGCGGTGGTGCTGATGGACCTCGACAACTTCAAGCAGGTGAACGACGAGCGCGGGCACGCCGTGGGCGACGCCGTGCTGCGCGAGGTGGCGGCACGCCTCGCGCGCTGCGTGCGCAAGGCCGATACCGTCGCCCGCCACGGCGCCGACGAATTCGCGCTGGTGCTCTGCGACCTGCAGGCCGAGGCCGGCTGCCGCCTGGTGGCGGAGCGCCTGCTGCGCACCATGGCCGAAGAAATCCCGGCGCAGGGGCGCCCGGTGGCGCTCGCCGTCAGCGTCGGCATCTCGCTCTTCCCGGCGGACGCCGGCGACGGCGAGGCGCTGCTGCGCAATGCCGGCGCCGCCCTGCACCGCGCCAAGCAGGCCGGCCACAATCAGTACGCCTTTTATGGCAGATGAGCGGCCGCTGAAGGCGCGCACTCGTTCGCTCATGCGCCTCGCGCGCTTCCTGCTGCCCTACCGCTGGCGCATCGCGGCGGCCGCGGTGGCGCTCGCCGCCGCCGCCGGCTGCGTACTGGCGCTCGGCCAGGGGCTGAAGCTGGTGATCGACGCCGGCTTCGGCAGCGGCGAGCCGCGCCTGCTCGACCAGGCGCTCGCCGGCCTGATCGCGGTTGCCGCGACGCTCGCCACCGCCACCTGGTTCCGCTTCTACCTGATGATGAGTACCGGCGAGCGCGTGGTCACGGATCTGCGCCGCGCGGTGTTCGACCACATCCTCGGCCTCGATGCGTCGTTCTTCGAGGCCGAGCGCACCGGCGGCGTGATCTCGCGCCTGACCAACGACAGCGCGCAGCTGCAGGCGGTGATCGGCTTCGGCCTGTCGATGTTCGTGCGCAACCTCCTGATGATGGCCGGCGCGGCGGTGATGCTGTTCGTCACCAGCTGGAAGCTGGCGCTGTTCATCCTGCTCGGCGTGCCGGCGACGCTGGTGCCGATCCTGCTGCTCGGCGCGCGCGTGCGGCGGCTGTCGCGCGACAGCCAGGACCGGGTGGCCGATGTCTCGGCCTACGTCGACGAGGCGGTGCATGAAATCCGCACGGTGCAGGCCTACGCGCACGAGGCGGCGGACCGCGCGGCGTTCGCGCAGCACGCCGAGTCCGCCTACCGCGTCGGCGTCGAGCGCGTGCGGCAGAAGGCCTGGCTGATCTCGTCGGTGATGCTGATCGCCTTCAGCGCGGTCGGGGTAATCCTCTGGGTCGGCGGCCATGACGTGCTCGCCGGCCGGATGACCGCGGGCGAGCTCTCGGCGTTCGTCTTCTATGCCTCGGTCGTCGCGACCGGTGCCGGCACCGTGTCCGAGATCTGGGGCGAATTGCAGCGCGCTGCGGGCGCAACCGAGCGCCTGATGGAGCTCCTCGAAACTCGGCCGGCGATCGTCGCGCCGGTGGTTCCGGCACTCGCGCCGCGCACGCCTGCGCCGACGGTGGAATTCGAACGCGTCGGCTTCGCCTACCCCAGCCGGCCGGGCACGCCCGCGCTCGAGAGTTTCAGCCTGCGGGTGGCGCCGGGCGAGCGCCTGGCGCTGGTGGGGCCTTCCGGCGCCGGCAAGTCGACGCTGTTCGCGTTGCTGCTGCGCTTCTACGACCCGCAGCAGGGGCGCATCCGCATCGACAGCGTGGACGTGCGCGACCTCGACCCGCAGGCGGCGCGGCGCCTGGTCGCCGTGGTGCCGCAGGACCCGGTGATCTTTGCCGCCAGCGTGCTCGACAACGTGCGCTACGGCCGGCCGACGGCGAGCCGCGAGGAGGCGCTCGCCGCCTGCGAGCGCGCCCACGCGCTGGAATTCATTGAACGCCTGCCGCACGGTGTCGACACGCCGCTCGGCGAGCGCGGCGTGACGCTGTCGGGCGGGCAGCGCCAGCGCCTGTCGATTGCGCGGGCGCTGCTCGCCGACCGGCCGATCCTACTGCTCGACGAGGCGACCAGCTCGCTCGACGCGGCGAGCGAGCTCGCCGTGCAGCAGGCGCTCGAGGCGCTGGAACAGGGACGCACCACGCTCGCCATCGCGCACCGCCTCGCCACCGTGCGCCACGCCGAGCGCATCGTGGTGATGGAGCGCGGCGCCATCGTCGCGCAGGGCACGCACGTGGAGCTCATGCGGCAGGGCGGGCTGTACGCCAGCCTCGCCCGCCTGCAGTTTCTCGACGGCGGGGCCTACCCGGAGAGTCGAGCCGCCTAGATCGTTCGGCTAAAATCGGCACACCTTCCCAAGCAGGAGCTCCATGTCTCAGATTATCGGCGTGCCGCGCGAGACCGCCGCGGGCGAGAAGCGCGTCGCCACGGTTCCCGAGGTGGTGGAAAAGCTCGTCAAGCTGGGCTTCCGGGTGGTGGTCGAACCTGGCGCGGGCGACGCGGCCAACTTTTCCGACGAGGTTTACCGTGCAGCCGGCGCAGAAGTCTCCCCTGGTGTCTGGGGAACCGCCGACATCATTTTCAAGGTGCGTGCGCCGAGCCCAGCCGAAGTGGCGCACATGCGCGAAGGCCAGGTACTGGTCAGCTTCCTCTGGCCGGCGCAGAACCCGGAGTTGATGCAAAGCCTCGCGGCGCGCAAAGCCACGGTACTCGCCATGGACAGCGTGCCGCGCATCTCGCGCGCGCAGAAGCTCGACGCGCTCTCGTCGATGGCCAATATCGCCGGCTATCGCGCGGTGATCGAAGCAGCGCACCATTTCGGCCGCTTCTTCACCGGCCAGATCACCGCCGCGGGCAAAGTGCCGCCGGCCAAGGTGTTCATCATCGGAGCGGGCGTGGCGGGCCTCGCGGCGATCGGCGCCGCCGCCGGCCTCGGCGCCATCGTGCGCGCCAATGACACGCGGCCCGAGGTGGCCGACCAGATCAAGTCGCTCGGCGGCGAGTACGTCGGCGTCGACTACGTCGAGGAGGGCAGCGGCACCGGCGGCTACGCCAAGGTGATGAGCGATGGCTTCCAGAAGGCGCAAGCCGCGGTCTTCGCCAAGCAGGCAAAGGATGTCGACGTGATCATCACCACCGCCCTGATCCCGGGCAAGCCCGCGCCGCGGCTGATCAGCGCCGAGATGGTGCGCTCGATGAAGCCCGGCAGCGTGATCGTCGATCTTGCCGCGGAGCAGGGCGGCAACTGCGAGCTGACTTCGCCCGGCCAGGTCGTGGTGCGCCATGGCGTGACCCTCATCGGCTACACCGACCTGCCGAGCCGCCTCGCCCGGCAGTCGAGCACGCTCTACGCGACGAACCTGCTGCGCCTCGCCGAGGAGCTGTGTAAGAGCAAGGACGGCCGGTTCAACGTCAACATGGACGACGAAGTGATCCGCGGCACCACCGTGATCAAGGACGGCGCCATCACCTGGCCGCCGCCACCGCCAAAGCTTTCGGCCGCGCCGCCGAAACTTGTGGCGTCAAAACCACCACCTCCAAAACACGGGGAGACGAGCGGACCGGCATCGGCACGGACTACTGCAATGGTCTTTCTTGCCGCGGCCATCCTGTTCTGGTTCATCGGCGCTAATGCGCCGGCCGCGTTCCTCGGCCATTTCACCGTGTTCGTGCTCGCCTGCTTCGTCGGCTACATGGTGATCTGGAACGTGACGCCAGCGCTGCACACGCCGCTGATGAGCGTCACCAACGCCATCAGCAGCATCATCGCCATCGGCGCGCTGGTCCAAGTGGCTCCTCCAATAAATAATTCTCTGGAAAGACCGACGATGTGGATCATCGGCCTCGCCGTGGTCAGCATCGCGCTGGTGGCGATCAACATGTTCGGCGGCTTCGCGGTCACGCAGCGCATGCTGCAGATGTTCCGCAAATAATGTCGGCAACCCTGCTCACCGCCTCGTACCTCGGCGCGGCGATTCTCTTCATCCTCAGCCTGGGGGGGTTGTCCAGTCCGGAGAGTTCCCGCCGCGGCAATCTCTACGGCATGATCGGCATGACGATCGCGGTGCTGGCCACGGTGCTGGGGCCGCAGGTCACCAAGGCGGGCTATCCCTGGATCATCGGCGCCATGGCGGTCGGCGCGGCGATCGGCGTCTACGCCGCGCGCTTTGTGAAGATGACGCAGATGCCCGAACTGGTGGCGCTGATGCACAGCCTGGTCGGCCTCGCCGCCGTGCTGGTGGGTTACGCCAACTACATCGATCCGGCCGCAAGCGCCGGCTTCCAGGGCGCCGAGAAGACCATCCACGAGCTCGAGATCTACATTGGCGTCCTGATCGGCGCGGTGACGTTCTCGGGTTCGCTCACCGCTTTCGGCAAATTGTCGGCCAGGATCAGCGGCAAGCCGATGCTGCTGCCGGCGCGTCACTGGATCAACCTCCTCGGGTTGCTGGGCGTGATCTGGTGCGGCGGCTGGTTCATCCAGACGCACGCGATCGACGCTGGCCTGCAGCCGCTCCCGATCATGACGGCGATCGCGCTGCTGTTCGGCATCCACATGGTGATGGCGATCGGCGGCGCCGACATGCCCGTGGTGGTATCGATGCTGAACAGCTACTCGGGCTGGGCGGCGGCGGCGACCGGCTTCATGCTGTCGAACGACCTGCTGATCGTCACCGGCGCGCTGGTGGGTTCCTCCGGCGCGATTCTCTCCTACATCATGTGCCGCGCCATGAACCGGAATTTTGTCAGCGTGATCGCGGGCGGCTTCGGCACCGCCGGCAGCGCCGCGCCGGCGGCGGGCGCGCCGGGTGCGGGCGGCCAGCCCGCGGGCGAGGTAGTGTCGATCAACGCGCCGGACACCGCAGGCCTGCTGCGCGAGGCGAAAAACGTGATCATCGTTCCGGGCTACGGCATGGCGGTGGCGCAGGCGCAGCACGCGGTGTACGAGATCACCCGCCTGCTGCGGGAGAGGGGCGTCAACGTGCGCTTCGGCATCCATCCGGTGGCCGGGCGCATGCCGGGGCACATGAACGTGCTGCTCGCGGAAGCCAGGGTGCCCTACGACATCGTGATGGAGATGGACGAAATCAACGCCGATTTTCCCGACACCGACGTGGCGATGGTGATCGGCGCCAACGACATCGTGAACCCGGCCGCGCAGGAGGATCCGGCGAGCCCGATCGCCGGCATGCCGGTGCTCGAGGTGTGGAAGGCGAAAACCTCGATCGTGATGAAGCGCAGCATGGCCTCGGGCTACGCCGGCGTCGATAATCCGCTCTTCTACAAGGACAACAATCGCATGCTGTTCGGCGACGCGAAAAAAATGCTCGACGAGGTGCTGGCCGCGCTCAAGCTCTGACGCATAACGCAACGGAACCGCCGCGCTCACGCGCGGTCCAACAGGGGACCGCCGGCCCCAAGAATCAAAAGTCGTGCTCGGCCGGCCCCCCCGGGGAGATCGCCATGCAGGACCTGTTGTGGTTCCTGCCACTTTGGCCGCCGGATCTGGGCGAGCTGGTCGCCTTCGGCGCGCTGCTGATCGCCGGCCTGGTGGGCGGCGAGGTGGCCAACCGCTGGCTCTCGCTGCCGCGCATCACCGGTTACGTCCTGAGCGGCATCGCCTTCGGCCCCGAGGGGTTCGGCCTGGTGCGCGCACCGCTGCTCGACGAAACGCGCGTGATCGTCGACCTGGCGCTCGGCCTGGTGATGTTCGAACTCGGCGCGCGCCTGGATGCCGAATGGTTCGCGCGCAACCGCTGGCTGTTCGTTGCCGCGCTCGGCGAGAGCCTGGGCGCCTTCTTCGCCATCTACGCCGGCCTGCTGTGGTTCGGTTTCTCGCCGCTGCTGGCCGGCTGCGCCGCCGCGGTGGGGACCGCGACCTCGCCGGCCGTCGTCATCCTGGTGGCGCACGAGCTGCGCGCCTCGGGCCAGATCACCGAGCGCATGCTGCTGTTCACCGCGGTGAATTGCGCCGCCGCCTTCGTCGCGTTGATGCTGCTGCTGCCGCTGCTGCACCTGGAGTACCGCGCCGACTGGCGCACCGCGATTCTGCATCCGGCCTACCTGCTGTTCGGCGCCGCGCTGCTCGGCTACCTCGCCAGCCGGACGATGCTGGCCCTCGCGCGCTGGGTCGGCAAGCGCGAGGACCGGCAATTCGTGCTGCTGGTGGCGACCATCGTGCTGGTGGTGGGCCTCGCGCGCGCGGCCGAGGTGACGGTGGTGGTGGCGCTGCTGACGCTCGGCATGCTGGCGCGCAACCTCGACCGCGACCACGTGCTGGTGCCGCTGCAGTTCGGCTATGCCGGCCAGCTGCTGTTCGTGGTGCTGTTCGTGATTACCGGTGCGAGCCTGGACTTCGGCCTGATCGGGCCCGCGGCGCTGGCGGCAGTGGCGTTCATCGTGCTGCGCTTTCTCGGCAAGGCGGCGGCGATCCTCGTGTTGGGGCGCCTCTCCGGCCTGCGCCCGGGCGGCGGCGGCCTGCTGTCGCTTTCGCTGCTGCCGATGTCGGGACTCGCCGTCATCATGGTGTGGGACACCGCGGTGCTGTTTCCGTCCTTCGGCATGGAGCTTGCGACCGTGGTGATGTCCGCTGCCGCGATCCTCGAGCTGATCGGACCGCTCGCCACGCAGGCGGCGCTGCGACTTGCCGGCGAAGCGGGCGCGGAGAAAACCAGATGAGCGAGCTCGACTTCAAGCCATCGGCGGGCGCGAGCCTGGGCGTCGAGCTCGAGTTGCAGCTGGTGCGCAAGCACGACCACGACCTGGCGCACGAGGCAGGCGACCTGCTGGCGCGCCTGGAAAAGCGCAAGCTGCCGGGCGCCGTGAAGCCCGAGATCACGCAGAGCATGATCGAGCTCAACAGCGGGGTGCACCAGCGCTACGCCAGCCTGCGTGCCGAGCTCGAGACGCTGGCCGAGGCGGTGGTGACCGAGGCCGGAGTGCTCAACCTGCTGGTCTCGGGCGGCGGCTCGCACCCGTTCCACGACTGGACCGACCGGCGCATATTCCGCAACGAGCGCTTCGCCGCCGTGCTCGAGCGCTACGGCTACCTCGCCAAGCAGTTCACCGTGTTCGGCGAGCACGTGCACGTCGGCTGCCCGGACGGCGACGCCGCCGTCTACCTGGTGCACATGCTGACCCGCCACGTGCCGCACTTCATCGCGCTATCGGCGGCCTCGCCCTACTACCAGGGCGAGGACACCTCATTCCAGTCTTCGCGCCTGACTGCGGTGAGCGCTTTCCCGCTCGCTGGCCACATGCCGTTCGTGCCCGACTGGAGCGCGTTTCTCGAATATTTCGGCACCATGCGCGACTACGGCGTGGTGCAGAGCATGAAGGATTTCTACTGGGACATCCGGCCCAAGCCCGAGTACGGCACCGTCGAGATCCGCGTGTTCGACACGCCGCTCAGTGCCGGCCGCGCCGCGTTGCTTGCTGCCTACGCGCAGGCGCTGGCCGGCTATTACCTCGCCGAGCGGCCGCAGCAGCCCTCGCCCGAGGTCTACCGGGTGAACAGCTTCAACCGCTTCGAAGCCTGCCGCTACGGCTGCCGCGGCGAGATGGTCGACCCCTGGCAGCGGCGCCGGAAAAAAATCGGCGAGGATATCCTCGATAGCGTCGCCACGGTGATGCCGCACGCGCGCCGGCTGGAATGCGCCGAGGCGGTGGCGGACCTTGCCGGCGGCGTGCGTCGTGGCGAGTCGGAGTCCGACTGGCTGCGCGCGCACCACGCCAAGGGCGGCGCGCTCGCCGACGTGGTGCGCGCGGCGAGCGAGCGCTGGGCCGGCCGCGCCTGAACGCTAGGGTCGGCGCGTGTAGGTGATGTCGCTGCGGCGGTTCTGCGACCACGCCGCTTCGTCGTGGCCGGCGGCCTTGGGCTTCTCTTCGCCGAAGCTCACCGCCTCGATCTGCTGGTCGCGGGCGCCGAGCAGCTGCATGGCCTTCTTCACGCCCTCGGAGCGCCGCTGGCCGAGCGCCACGTTGTATTCGCGGCTGCCGCGCTCGTCGCAATTGCCCTCGACGGTGACGCGCGCGTTCGGGTTGTCACGCAGATAGCGTGCGTGTGCCTCGACCAGTGAGCGGTATTGCGGCGTAATGTCGGACTTGTCGAATTCGTAAAACACGCTGCGCTTGGACAGCGCGCTGTTCGGATCGTCGAGCGGGTGCATCTTGGCGCCGGTCGGCGCCACCGCGGTCGGTTGGGCCGGCTGTACCGCTTGCGGGGCGGCTTGCGCCGCAGGCTGGTCGGGCGCGGTGGCGGCGGGCTTGGTGGTGCCGCAGGAAGCGAGCAACGCCGCGACGGCGAGTGCCGTAACGCAGGTCAGTGCCGGATGGATTTTCATTGTTTCCTCCTCGTTGATCTGGGACTACGGGGCAGGGGGATACTAGCGCGCGATCTATATTTGGGCAAACATATCTGTCACCGCGTCGACTTTTTGCGCAGCGCATGAAAAAGCCCCCCATGCTCGAGGTCCTCGAGCAATTCCGCATCGTTTTCAAGTCGATCCGGCGCCACTACCAGAGCGTCGAGCGCCGTGCCGGCATCAGCGGCGCGCAGCTCTGGGCGCTGTCAGAGGTGGCCGGCAAGCCCGGCCTCAAGGTCGGCGAGTTGGCGCGCGGTCTCGCCATCCACCAGTCCACCGCCAGCAACCTGCTGCGCCGCCTGGTGGGCCTCGGATTGGTGAGGCGCCGCCGCGCCGGACGCGACCAGCGCACCGTGGCGCTGTACGTCACGCTGCAGGGGCTCAAGGTGCTGCGCCGCGCGCCGCAGCCGCGCATCGGCGTGCTGCAGCAGGCGCTTTCCGACCTGCCGCCGGCGCGCCTGTCGGTCATGCATCGCGAGCTGGCAAAGCTGGTTGCGGTCATGCAGACCAAGGACATCGAGGCGGCACGCCACGTGCCGCTGTCTGAAATGTAGCCGACCTATTCTCTGACCAGCAGCCCGAGGCGGCGCGCCAGCCATTTGGTGGTGGTGGCCTGAATCAGGATGGTCATCAGGATGGCAACGAAGGTGATCGACGCGATCAGCTGCGCACCGGGCGCCTGCATGCCGACCAGCAGCCCGGCCAGCGCGGCCGGGATCACGCCGGTCTCGCGCGTCCAGCACATGAAGAGCATTTCGCGCAGGCTCCACTTCGCGCGGCGATCGGGCCAGGCGCAGGCGAACACCGTGACCGGCCGCGCGACCAGCATGAAGATGACGATCACCGCGATACCGCCGGCCAGATAACGGTTCATCAGGCTGAAGTCGACCTGCGCGCCCAGCAGGATGAAGATGAACATGCGCATCAGGAACGCGGTAGTAGCGACGTAATCGTCGAGCTTCGCCGCCTCGCCCTGCGCGTGTCGAAAGCCGAAGCTGTCCTTGTTGCCCAGCACCATGCCGAACACGAATACCGCCATGAATCCGCTCGCCTGCAGGTTGTCGGCGCCCAGGTAGGCGCCGATCACGGCCATGATCGTCACCACCGGCGCGTATTCCGAAAGGAAGTTGTACTTCTCGTGCGCGATCAGCAGCGCCGCCAGGTAGCCGAGCAGCGCACCGGCGAGGATGCCGACGCCCGCCTGCAGCACGAGATCGAGCAGCGCCCGGCCCGCCGAGAATTCGCCGGCGCCGGTAGCGATGGCCAGCACCGCGAAAGTGGCGATGGCGCCGGTGGCGTCGTTGAACGCCGATTCGCTCATCACGGTCTGGGCGACGCGGTCCTTGATCCGGATCTGGCGGAAGATCGGCACCAGCGTCGCCGGATCAGTCGAGGCAATGGCTGCGCCCAGCAAGCAGGCAACGACCCATGGCACCTGCAGGATCCAATAGGCGGCTGCCGCCGTGATGACTGCCGTGATCAGGACGCCCAAAGTCGCCAGCACGGTGATCGTGATCCAGACCTCCTTGAGCACCTTGAAGCGAAGGGAGGCGCCGCCGTCGAACAGGATGTAGCAGGAGCCGAAGATCAGGATGATCTGGTTGAGCGCGGAATCGGCCCGGATGTCGATGAGCCGGAGCGCCTCGGGACCCAGCAGGATGCCGACGACGAGAAACACCGCGACGTCGGGGATGTTCAGCTTCTGCGCGAGGAATGCCGAGAGGATGCCGGCGCCGAGCACGATGCCGCACGACAGCAAAACGTGCTTGGCCAGCTCGATCGACGCGGATGGATCCACGATTTTCCCCTCCGGCGATTATAGGCTGGGGTGGCGCGGCGATTTGCCGGGCAGGACAGCCGCGGACCACGGTTTATTCCCGTCCCGCATCGTGAAGCCGCCTTGCGGCGGGCGCGAAGCGGGGGTTAGAATCGTCGGGCTATTTCGCCCGGGGCCCACACCCCTGGCCAGCACAAACTTCCTAGGAGGAGGCACAAGATGAGCATTCAGAACGACAAGTCCACGGCATCGCGCCGTAAATTCCTGACCGGCGCCGCCGCTGCGACCGGTGCCGCGACCCTCGCGTTTCCCGCGATCGTCAAGGCCCAGGGCCCGATCAGCATGCGCTGGCAGAGCACCTGGCCGGCGAAGGATATTTTCCACGAATACGCCAACGACTTCGCCAAGAAAGTGAACGACATGACCGGCGGCGACCTGCGCATCGAGGTGCTGCCGGCCGGCGCCGTGGTGCCCGCTTTCGGCCTGCTCGATGCGGTGACCAAGGGCACGCTCGACGGCGGCCACGGCGTGCTCGTCTACCACTATGGCAAGCAGAACGCGCTCGCGCTCTGGGGCTCGGGTCCCGCGTTCGGCATGGACGCGAACATGCTGCTGTCCTGGCACAAGTACGGCGGCGGCAAGGAACTGCTCAACAAGCTCTATGCGTCGATCGGCGCCAACGTGGTCTCGTTTCCGTACGGCCCGATGCCGACCCAGCCGCTCGGCTGGTTCAAGAAGCCGATCACGAAGGTGGACGACTTCAAGGGCATGAAATACCGCACCGTCGGGGTATCGATCGACGTGTTCACCGGCATGGGCGCCGCAGTGAACGCGCTGCCGGGCGGCGAGATCGTGCCGGCGATGGACCGCGGCTTGCTGGATGCGGCCGAGTTCAATAACGCGACCTCCGACCGGCTGCTCGGCTTCCCCGACGTCTCCAAGGTGTGCATGCTGCAGAGCTACCACCAGAATGCCGAGCAGTTCGAGATCATGTTCAACAAGACCAAGTACGACTCGCTGCCGGCCAAGATGAGGGCGATCATCGATAACGCGGTGGAAGCCGCGTCGCAGGACATGTCGTGGAAGGCCGTGGACCGCTACTCGAAGGACTACATCGAGCTGCAGACCAAGGACAAGGTGCGCTTCTACAAGACGCCGGACACGATTCTGGCGAAACAGCTCGAGACCTACGATGCGGCGGCGAAAAAGCGCGCCGACAACGCGATGTGGGTCGAGATCGAGAAGTCGCAGCGGGTGTTCGCCGAGCGCGCGGTGCGCTGGGATCTCGATACCAACGTCAACCGCCGCATGGCCTACAACCACTACTTCGGCAAGAAACCCGCGGCCAAGAAAGCCTGACGCAAGCCTGACTGACGCAACACCATCCGGCGACACCGGATGGTGTTTTTTTTAGCCGGTACAATTTCATCCCGATGCAAAAACTCCTGCTGTTTGTCGACCGCATCAGCACCTGGGTGGGCCAGGCGTTTTCGTTCTTCATCATTGCGCTCACGCTGCACGTGTCCTGGGAAGTGTTCTCGCGCTACGCGCTCGACAATCCGCGCGCGTGGGCGTTCGACGTGATGATCATGTTTTACGGCACGCTGTTCATGATGGCGGGTGCCTACACGCTGGCCAAGAACGGGCACGTGCGCGGCGACGTGATCTACGGCTTCTTCTCGCCGCGGGCGCAGGCCGCGGTCGACCTCACGCTCTACATCGTGTTCTTCATCCCCGGTGTCATCGCGCTGGTGTGGGCCGGCTACACCTACGCCGCGGAGTCCTGGTCGATCAACGAGCATTCGAACATCACTTCGGAGGGCCCGCCGGTCTATCCCTTCAAGACGGTGATTCCGCTCGCCGGCGCTTTCGTGCTGGTGCAGGGCATCGTCGAGATCATCCGCTGCGTCATCTGCCTCAAGCAGGGCGCCTGGCCGTCGCGCGAGGAAGACGTGGTGGAAGTCGACGTCGACAAGCTGAAGGAAGAGCTGCACGTGAAGGACGAGGACATCGAGAAGCTCGACCAGTACGTCGTGAAGCAGGAACGCAAATGAAATTGCGCAAGGAACTGTGGTTCGGCTTCTCGCTGATCGCCCTCATTGTGCTGCCGACGCTGCTGCTGATGCCCTGGGGCCATCTCACCAACGGCCACCTCGGCCTGATGATGCTGTCCCTGATCGTGGTGGGAATCATGATGGGCTTCCCCACCGCCTTCACCCTCATGGGCATGGGCGTATTTTTCGCTTGGCTCGCCTACCGCAGCGTGAACCCCGCGCTCGCCAACCGGCAGGTGCTGGATCTTTTCGTGCAGCGTACCTACGGGGTAATGTCGAACGACGTGCTGATCGCCATCCCGCTGTTCCTGTTCATGGGCTACTTGGTCGAGCGCGCACAGCTGATCGACAAGCTGTTCAAGAGCCTGCACCTCGCCCTGGCGCGGGTGCCGGGGGCGCTTGCGGTCGCCACCATCGTCACCTGCGCGATTTTCGCCACGGCAACCGGCATCGTCGGCGCGGTCGTGACGCTGATGGGCCTGCTCGCCTTCCCGGCCATGCTCAAGGCGGGCTATAACGTCAAGGTTTCCGCGGGTGCGATCACCGCGGGCGGGTGCCTTGGAATTCTGATTCCGCCTTCGGTGTTGCTGATCGTCTACGGTGCCGTCGCGGGCGTGTCGGTGGTGCAGCTCTATGCCGGCGCGTTCCTGCCCGGTTTCATGCTCGCCGGGCTTTACATCGGCTACGTCATCGTGCTGGCGAAATGGCGGCCCGAGCTGATGCCGCCTTTGCAGGCGAGCGAGCGGCGCGTGGCGCTGCCGGGTTTCGCGCAATCGCTGCGGCAGTACAGCGGCAACGCGTTGGCGGGTCTTTCGCGCGCTTTTAGCGGGCGCGCCGCTGCCGTGGGGGTGGAGAAGCGTACGGTGCTCGGCCAACTGGTCGTCACGCTGTCGCCGGCGCTTTTCATCCTTTTCTTGCTCGGCGTCACCTTTCAGGTTGCGACCGCGCCGGAAGTGAAGACCGATACCGCGGGCCTGATCGAGGCGGGCGGCGCGATCGCGGCCGACGCCAGCGAGGCGGAGCAGTCGAGCGGCCTGATCGGCGCGGAAGAGCCGCCCGCGGAAGAGGCAAAGAAGGAAACGGCCAAGCCGGAAACCCCGCAGCCAGGCGCGCAGGCCAAAGTGTCCGTCAAGGCGGCCGCGCCCGCCGAAGCGCGCCTGCCCGCGCCGCTCTGGTTCTGGATCACGCTGGCCGTCGGCGTTCTTCTGATCGCCCTCATCTACTGGCTTTGGACCTGGGAGCGGCTCGAGATTTATAAGATGCTGCTCACCTCGTTCTTCCCGCTGGCCATCCTGATTCTCATGGTGCTGGGGTCGATCGTGTTCGGTCTTGCGACGCCGAGCGAAGCGGCGGCGGTGGGCGGATTTGGCGGTTTCCTGCTTGCCGCGGCCTACCGCTACACCGCTCGCCTGCGCGCCCCGAGCGCGCCGGGCAGCAACCAGGCAACGGTGATCTGGGGCACGGTCAGGGACCTCGGCACCATCCTCAAGGAATCATCGTTCCTCACGGCCAAAACGAGCGCCATGGTGTGCTGGCTGTTCGTCGGCTCCGGCATCTTCTCGGCGGCGTTTGCCCTCCTCGGCGGCCAGGAGCTGATCGAGAAATGGGTGCTGTCGCTCGACATGACGCCGGTGCAGTTCATGATCCTGGCGCAGTTCATCATCTTCATCCTCGGCTGGCCGCTCGAGTGGACCGAGATCATCATCATCTTCATGCCGATCTTCCTGCCGCTGCTGCCGCACTTCAACATCGATCCGCTGTTCTTCGGGCTGCTGGTGGCGCTCAACCTGCAGACCGCGTTCCTCTCGCCGCCGGTCGCGATGGCGGCGTTCTATCTGAAGGGCGTGTCGCCACCGCACGTGACGCTGAATCAGATCTTCGCCGGGATGATGCCGTTCATGGGGATCCAGCTGGTCGCGCTGGCGCTGCTCTACATCTTCCCGCAGATCGGGCTGTGGCTGCCCCAGATGCTGTATGCCCGGTGAGGAGCCGTCGCTGCTGTCCGCCGGCGGGGCGGCGCAGCGGATCCGCGATGGCGTTCTGACTTCCACAGAGCTGGTCCAGAGTTGCCTCGAGCGCATCCGCGCGCTCGAGCCGAAAGTGCAGGCCTGGACATTTCTCGACGAGGAGCACGCGCTCGAGCAGGCGCGCGCCGCGGACGATAGAAAGCGCTCCGGCGAGGCGATCGGCCCCCTGCACGGCGTTCCGGTCGGCCTGAAGGACATCATCGACA
Organism: Burkholderiales bacterium; assembly: GCA_036394595.1. Classification (GTDB taxonomy): domain Bacteria; phylum Pseudomonadota; class Gammaproteobacteria; order Burkholderiales; family SG8-39; genus SCGC-AG-212-J23. The sequence goes on from DASWEU010000121.1 coordinate 29,649, forward strand.
CCGCGGACATGCCGACCGAGAACGGCTGCGCCCTGCACCAGGGCCGCGCGCCGCGCGACGACGCGGCAGTAGTGCGCAGCCTGCGCGCCGCCGGTGCGGTCATGCTCGGGAAGACGGTCACCACCGAGTGCGCCTATTTCTCCCCCGGCAAGACGCGCAATCCGCACAACCCCGAGCACACGCCGGGCGGCTCGTCGAGCGGCTCGGCCGCCGCGGTGGCGGCGGGCATGGTGCCGCTTGCGCTCGGCAGCCAGACCGCCGGCTCGACCATCCGGCCGGGCGCGTTCTGCGGCGTGTACGCGTTCAAGCCGACGCACGGGCTGGTGCCGCGCACCGGCATCCTGCTGCTCTCGCGCACGCTCGACCACGTCGGGCTGTTCGCACGCACGCTGGAAGACATCGCGCTGCTAGCTGAAACGGTCGCGGGCTACCACGAAGGCGATCCCGACACGCGGCCGCGTGCACGCGTGCCGTTTCTCCAGACACTGGCCGAGGAGCCGCCGATCGAGCCGATGCTCGCCTTCGTCAAGACACCGCACTGGGCGCGCGTTGACGCGGACGCCAAGGAAGCCTTCGCCGAACTGGCCGAGGCGCTCGGCGAGCGGCTGGAGGAGGTCGAGCTGGTGCCCTCGGCGACCACGGTTTGGGACTGCCACAAGATCATCCTGGAAGCCGAGATGGCGGCCAACTTCGAGCGCGAATGGCAGACTGGACGCGACCGGCTCAGCCCGCAGTTGCGCGCGCAGATCGAGCGTGGCCGCGAAGTTCGCGCCGTCGACTACCAGCGCGCGTTGCGCGCGGTGCCGGCTGTCGTCGACAGCCTCGACGAAATGTTCATGGAACGCTACGACGCCATCCTCACGCCGGCGGCGCTGGGCACCGCGCCCAAGGGGCTCGGCGCCACGGGCGACCCCGTGTTCTGCACGCCCTGGACGCTATTGGGAATGCCGGCGATCTCGCTGCCGCTGATGAAAGGGGAGAACGGACTGCCGCTCGGCGTGCAGCTCGTCGGCCGGCGCGGCTTCGATGCGCGGCTGCTGAGAACGGCGCGCTGGCTAACGCAACGCCTTTCCTCCTAGCGGGGAAGCTCGTCGCCTAGGGAACCGAGGCGAGCGAACGCAGCACCCGCAGTTCCTCGCGCAGGCGCTCGATTTCGCTGCGGTCGGCAAAGGCAAGGACCCAGTGCGACAGCGCGCCTTCGGCGTCGTGCACCATGCCGATGGTCAGCTCGACCTTGGCTGCCGACGCGTCCTTGCGCCGCGCGCTCATCTCGACGCGCGCCGGGGCCTCGGCGAACATCTGCGCGGCATTCTGGTCCTGCGGGAAAAGCAGCGTGATCGCCGGCTTGCCGACCACCTCGTCGGTGCGATAGCCGAAGAACCTTTCGAAGGCCGGATTGACGTAGCTGAACGACCGGCCCTTGTCCCGGGCGTCGACCAGCGCCACCGGGAAACCGCAGGCGCCCAGGGCGGCGCGCGACACGGCGCTGTCGGCGAGCAGGCGGAACAGCGCCGGCGCCACGTCCTGCCTAGGAGTCCTCCCCAAGGACATCATGAGAAGGTTTTGCCACGGTCGCTTCCGCGCAACAAGGGCGGATGCCCCGCTGCCGACCCGATTTTCATTTGAAACGTGACATACGCCACACTACGCCGCGCGGGCGGGGCTGGCGGACAACGAATAGCAGGCGCGCCGCAGACGGTTGAAGTCGGCCGTCTCGATGGTTTCGCGCAGGAAATCCATGTTGCAGTCGATGGCCGACTGGTAAAGATTCGGGCCGCCGAAATGCGACTCGGCGTAGCGGTCCGCGCCGTCGAGCTTCTTGTCGATGCGCGTGCGCGCGACGTACTCGTAGAAACCCGGCGTCTTGATGATCAGGTCGTCGGCCGACACGTAGCGCACGATCTCCTTGCCATCGGGCAGCTGCTCGCGCGCGATCTTGCCCCAGACGAACTCCTGGTAGAGGAACTGCCGCACCTTTTCCAGATACATGCGGTCGGACATCTGGCCGATCAGGTCGGCGGTACCCACCATGCAGCCGACCAGGCGGTCGCGCAGGTCCGCGACCGGGATGTTTTCGATCTCCATCTCGTAGCCGGTGTAGTGCACCAACTGGGAGGCGACCGGCGCCTCGGCGCCAAAGCCGATTTTCGGCAGGTAAGTCGCGAGGAAGTCGGCGCTGCGGCTGACGTGGACCTTGGTGAAGATGGCGCCGTTCTCGACGTTCGCTTCCGAGACGCGCTTCAGGTAGCCCGAATCGTGGAACAGCGCCACCAGCACCCCCAGCGCAGCGCGCCGCGGGCCGAGGCGGTCGGTGCTGGCGCAGGCGCGGTCGTGGCCGTCGACCAGCCGCGCCATCGCCAACGTCATGTCCAGCGTATGGCGGATGTCGTGGTACAGCGTGTCGCAGGGGAGGTAGCCGGGCATGCGGCCGCTGAACAGCGCCTGCAGGTCGCCGAAGGCCTGCGCCAGCGGCGCGAAGTTCGCGCTCGGATAGCGCGCGGCGTAGATGGCGAGCACGGCGTCGCGCACCTGCGTCGAGTCCTCGACGTTGATCCGGTTGGTGACGTCGTTCTGGTTAAGACGGTTTTGCATCGCGCTGCGGCCGGCCCCTCTAGCCGTCCGCCCTTTCCCCCTGAGCGGCCGATTATTCCGCTAGGGCGGTCCGGACGCAAGGAATAGGCGCACGGGAATAAAACAGCGGGAGACGGCCGTTAAGCCGGGTTCTGTGGCCCCCGCCGGGAGGTCCCGACGGAGCCGGCAGCCATTCCTCTAGGCCCGGGGTTACCCCCGGGCTCAAGCCACCTACCCGCAAGCTTGGCCGAGCCGGCCCGTCAGCGCGTTGCCGCGCCTTGCTTGCCTATTTGGTGTTGCTCCGGATGGAGGTTGCCGCGTTTCACCCCTCGGTTTTGAGGCCGAGGACTCGTCTCTGTGGCCCTCTTCGTCACGTCGCCGTGCCAGGGAGTTACCCTGCATCCCGCTCTGCGGAGCCCGGACTTTCCTCTGCGGCTTGCGCCGCAGCGGCTGCCTGGCCGACTCCCAGCGTCATTTTACGCCCGCGGGCCCCCTGAACACCCGGGTATCGTCATAGAACTCCGCCTGCGCGCTTCCGGGCAGCCAGCCGGGGTAGCCGAAGACGGGCAGCGGTGCGAGCTCGCGGGGGGAGGCGCCCAGGGGCAGCGCTTGCAGCCAGGCGGCAGCCTGCGCGTCGGGGTCGAGGCCCGGATTGACGAACAGCACCTTGCAGGTGATGCCGGGTCGCGGCTCGAGTGCCTGCTCGAGCACGGCATGACCGAACACCAGGAACCGCATCGACTGCAGCACCCGCGCGCGGCGCTCCCAGAACAGCTCGCTCCAGCGCAAGCCGCGCAGCAGCGCGACCAGCTCCGCATCGTCGCAGGCGACCAGCGCGCCGCCTTCGTCAAGGATCGTCAGCAGGTCGCGCAGCCGCCCGCGCCGGCCGCCGCTTTTTTCCCGCTCTCGCGGGATTTCGGCCGCGTGCATGGCGTTGATGCGCGCCTTGGTGCGCGGGAACGCGAGCCAGGCGAGGGCGTTGAACCAGTCGTGCAGGCTGTCGACGCGCGTCGCTACGCAGCCGGTCTCGTAGACGCTCACCTCGTAGTACCGGTCGACGCTCGCCGGCGGGACAAAGCGCAGGAGGCGGCCGCTTTCGGTTTTCAGGCCCCGCTGCTCGGCGGCGGCATTCAGTCCCTCGAGCGTGCGCCCGACCGCAAGCCAGGGCCGGACGGCATCGAAGACAAGGTGGGTTAGAGCAGCTTCCAGGGAATGGATTCGCCAGCCCGCAGCGGCACGAGCTCGCCGCCGCCGAAGGCCAGCCGATCGGGCACTTTCCACTCTTCCCGCACCAGTGTCACCGTTCCTTCATTGGGCGGCAGGCCGTAGAACGAAGCGGCGAACTCGCTGGCGAAGGCCTCGAGCTTGTCGAGTGCGCCGGCCTCCTCGAAGGCTACCGCGTAGAGCTCGAGCGCGGCGTGCGCAGTGTAGATGCCGGCGCAGCCGCAGGCGGCCTCCTTGGCCGAGCGGGCATGCGGCGCGCTGTCGGTGCCGAGGAAGAACTTGGGATTGCCGGAGGTGGCGGCCTGCACCAGCGCCTCGCGATGCTCCTCGCGCTTGAGCACCGGCAGGCAATAGTGGTGCGGGCGGATGCCGCCCATGAACAGCGCATTGCGGTTCATCAGCAGGTGGTGCGCGGTGATGGTGGCGGCGACGTTCGCCCCGGTGACCTCGACGTACTGCACCGCCTCGCGCGTGGTGATGTGCTCCAGCACCACCTTCAGGCCGGTGAAGCGCTCGAGCGTCGGGCCGAGGACTTCCTCGATGAATGCCGGCTCGCGGTCGAACACATCGATATGCGGTTCGGTCGATTCGCCGTGCACCAGCAGCGGCAGGCCGAGCTCCTCCATCTTCTCCAGCGTGTGGAAGCAGCGCGACAGGCGCGTGACGCCGGCGTCGGAATGCGTGGTTGCGCCCGCCGGATAAAGCTTGACGCCGGCCACCCGTCCCGACAGCTTGGCGCGCGCGATCTCCTCGGGCGGCGTGTCGTCGGTGAGAAACAGCGTCATCAGCGGATCGAACTGCGCATCGTCGGGCAGCGCGCCGAGGATGCGTTCGCGGTAGTCGAGCGCCTGGTAGGTGGTGCGTACCGGCGGCTGCAGGTTGGGCATGATGATGGCGCGGGCGAAGCGCCGCGCGCTGTCGGCGAGCACCGCCTGCATGGCCGCGCCGTCGCGCAGGTGCAGGTGCGCGTCGTCCGGGCGCTTCAGGGTCAGCCGGTCCATCGCGTCGGGATTCTACTTGGCTCGGCGGGGCGGCTTGCGGCTCTCCAGCGCCTTGCGATAGAGCGCGGCCCTCGGTGCGCCGGTGATGCGCGCCGCCGCCCTGGCCGCCGCGCTCGGCGGCAGCGCCTCCAGCAGCACTTCCAGCGCCCGCTCGGCCAGCGCCAGGTCGGCGCCCGCCGGCGCGCCGGCGGCGAGCACGAGGACAAACTCGCCCTGGCCGCGATGCGGCCGCCCGGCGAGCCAGGCCGGGGCGGTGCCGAGCGTCAGGCGCGCCACTTCCTCGAATTTCTTGGTCAGCTCGCGCGCGATCGCCAGCTCGCGCGCCGGGCCGAAGGCGGTGGCGAGGTCGGCCAGCGTCGCCGCGATGCGATGCGGCGCTTCATAGATCACCACCGGATAGGCGAGGTGGAGCGCAGCGATCGCCTTGCGCCGCGCGGCGCCGGCGGCGGGCAGGAAACCGGCGAACAGGAAACGGCTCTCGGCAAAGCCGGAGGCGGAATAGGCCGCGACGGCGGCGCTCGGCCCGGGCACCGGGCTCACGCGGATGCCGGACTTGTGCGCCTCGGCAACCAGGTGGGCGCCGGGATCGGAAAGCGCCGGCGTGCCGGCGTCGCTGATCAGGGCGACGTCGCCGCCCTCGCGCAGCACCTCGAGCAGCCCGGCCGCCGCCTGGCGCTCGTTGTGCTCGTGCAGGGCGACCGCCTTCGCGGCGATGCCAAAGCGCGCGAACAAAGCCTGGCTGGTGCGCGTGTCCTCGCAGGCGACCAGCGCCGCGCCGCGCAGCACCTCGAGCGAGCGCGGGCTGGCGTCGTCGAGATTGCCGATGGGGGTTGCGACGACGTATAGCGTGCCGCTGCTCATGGCTGGTCAACTCAATCCGGTCCGGGAGCGTTAAGCCTGCCATGAACCCGTCCGGCGCGATAGCCGAAGACCTGTGCGCCAAGCTGTTTGCGGCCGCGGGCCTGCGCGTCATCGAGCGCAACTGGCGCTGCCGGCTCGGCGAGATCGACCTGATCGCCGAGGAGGGCGGCACGCTGGTGTTCGCCGAAGTGCGCATGCGCGCGAGCGGCGGATTCGGCGGCGCCGCCGAAAGCATCACCGCCGCCAAGCGCTCGCGGCTGCTAGCCGCCGCGCGCCTCTACCTGGCCCGCCGGCCAGAGGCCGATTGCCGCTTTGACGTATTGCTCATCGAGGGAATTCCCGCATCCGTGCGCTGGATCCGCAACGCCTTTAGCGAGTAGCCTGTAGAATCGGCCCGCATGGGAAAGGCCGATTCCTTGCTGTTGGGCCGCGTCGCGACGCATTTCGCCGAAAGCGCCCAGCTCAAGCTCACCGCGGCGAAGGTTCTGGCCGAGCCGGTGGCGCGCGCGGGGCTGCTTCTGGCCGACGCGCTGCGCGGCGGCGCCAAGGTGCTCGCCTGCGGCAACGGCGGCTCGGCGGCCGACGCGCAGCACTTTGCCGCCGAGCTGGTCAACCGCTTCGAGGTCGAGCGCCCGCCGCTTGCCGCCCTAGCGCTCACCACCGACAGCTCGACGCTCACCTCGATCGCCAACGACTTCGACTTCACGCAGGTGTTTTCCAAGCAGCTGCGCGCGCTCGGGCGGGGCGGCGATGTGCTGCTCGCCATCTCCACCAGCGGCAACTCGGCCAACGTGATCGAGGCGGTCGGTGCGGCGCACGAGCTCGGCATGCGCGTGGTGGCTCTGACCGGCGGCGGCGGCGGGCGCATCGCGCCGCTGCTGCGCGCCGACGACATTCTCATCAGCGTGCCGCACCAGAGCACCGCGCGGGTGCAGGAGGTCCATCTCCTGGTCCTGCATTGCCTGTGCGATGCGATCGATTTCCAGCTGTTCGGAGCCAAACCATGAAAATCGCGTTTCTTCTGCTGTCCTCGCTGCTGGCCGCCGCCGCATTGCTTGCCGGCTGCGTGCCGGTGCTGATCGGCGCAGCCGGAGGGATGGCCGCCACCACCATCGAGGACCGCCGCCGCACCGGCGTGCAGATCGACGACGAAGGCATCGAGCTGCGCGCCGGCAATCGCATCGGCGAGCGCTATTCCGACCAGGTGCACGTCAACAGCACCTCCTACAACCACAACCTGCTGCTGACCGGCGAGGTGCCGGATGCCAAGACCAAGGAGGACATCGAGAAGATCGCGCGCGCCGTGCCCGGGGTGCGCGGCGTGTCGAACGAGCTGGAGATCGCCGGCATCTCCTCGCTCGGCGCGCGCACCAACGATTCCTATCTCACCTCGAAGGTCAAGGCGAGCTTCATCGACGCCGGCAAGTTCAGCGCGGTGCACGTCAAGGTGGTCACCGAGAACGGCGTCGTCTACCTGCTCGGCATCGTCACCGAGCAGGAGGCGAACGACGCAGTGGAGCTGGCGCGCACCGTGGCCGGCGTGCGCAAGGTGGTGAAGATTTTCGAGTACTGCAAGTCGGGTGACGAGGTCTGTCCCGCCCCGGCAAAGATGCAGGTTGCCCCGCAGAAACCACCGGCCACCTAGGCGGTGAAGTCCGCGCCGCCGGACTACGAGTCCAAGATCCAGGATCCGGCCGCGCTCGCGACCTGGCTAGGGCGCAGCGCGCGGCCGCTGGTATTCACCAACGGCGTGTTCGACCTCCTGCACCGCGGACATGTGACCTATCTCGCGCGGGCGCGCGCACTGGGCGCGGCGCTGCTGGTTGCGCTCAATACCGACGCTTCCACGCGCCGCCTGGGCAAGGAGGGCGCACGCCCGGTCAACGCGCTCGCCGACCGTCTGGCGGTGGTGGCGGCGCTCGAGTCGGTGAGCGCGGTCACCTGGTTCGACGAGGACACGCCCGAGGCGCTGATCGCCGCCTGCCGCCCGGAGGTGCTCGCCAAGGGCGGCGACTGGCCGGTGGAACGCATCGCCGGCGCGGCCGGCGTGCTGGCACGCGGCGGGCGCGTGGTTTCGATTCCCTTCGAGCACGAGCGCTCGACCACCGCGCTGCTGCGGCGCCTGCGCATATAGTATTGGTTCATGCGCCTGCACCAGCTGAAGGTCGAGTACGACGCCGAGCAGGACCGGCTGGTGATGCTGGTGGCGACCAGCGAGGCGATGGAGTTGCGCCTCGCCCTGACGCGGCGTTTCGTCAAGCTGCTGTGGCCGCTGCTGGTGAAGCTCGCCGAGGAAGCGAGTCCGCGCATCCGCAGCCAGGCCAATCCCGAGGCGCGCAAGGCGCTGCTCGGCCTCGAGCACGAGACGGCGGTGTCGAAGGCGGACTTCTCCAAGCCCTACGACGCGGGCGAGAGCGCGCGTCCGCTGGGCGACTCGCCGCTGCTGCTGGCGCGCATCCAGACCGGCCACGACCGCAACGGCCAGCCGATCGTGGCACTGCATCCATCCGAGGGTCAGGGCGTGACCCTGTCGTTCGATTCCGTGCTGCTGCACTCGGTGTGCCGCCTGCTGCAGGCGGCGGTGAAGTCGAGCGACTGGGATATGGAGCTCAAGCTGCCCGGCACCGAGCCGCAAGAAAGCAATGAGCGCGCGGCACGCACGCTGAATTGACTTATAATTCAACATTATCCCTTCAGCTTTTGAACAACTAGGCCTGATCCCGCCGCTGATCGCGGCGGTTTCCGATCTCGGATACGACAAGCCGACTCCCGTCCAGGAGCAGGCCATTCCGGTCGTACTCGCCGGGCGTGACCTCATGGCCGGCGCGCAAACCGGCACCGGGAAAACCGCGGCATTCGCGCTGCCGATCCTGCAGCGCCTCGCGCCCGCGGCCAGCGCCTCGGCCTCGCCCGCGCGCCATCCGGTGCGCGCGCTGATCCTCACGCCGACGCGCGAGCTCGCGGTGCAGGTCGCCGAGAGCTTCAAGGGCTACGCCAAGCATCTGCCGTTGCGCAGCACCGTGGTCTATGGCGGCGTCGACATGAACGCCCAGATCGCCGAGCTGCGCAAGGGCGTCGAAATCCTGGTGGCCACGCCGGGGCGGCTGCTCGACCACGTGCAGAACAAGACGGTGATGTTCAATCAGGTCTCGGTGCTGGTGCTGGACGAGGCCGACCGCATGCTCGACATGGGCTTCCTGCCCGACATCAAGCGCATCATCGCGCTGCTGCCGAAGCAGCGGCAGAACCTGCTGTTTTCCGCCACCTTCCCCGATGAGATCCGCAATCTCGCCAAGTCGCTGCTCACCAACCCGGCGGAGATCCAGATTGCCGCGCGCAATGCGGCCGCCGACCTGGTGACGCACGTGGTGCATCCGGTGGCGCGCGAGAAGAAGCGCGAGCTGCTGTCCTACCTGATCCAGACCCGCGGCCTGAAGCAGGTGCTGGTGTTCACCGGCACGCGCATCGGCGCCAACCGCCTCGCGCACCAGCTGCGCAAGGACCACATCCAGTGCAACGCCATCCACGGCGACAAGACCCAGGCCGAGCGCGAGGCGGCGCTCGACGACTTCAAGGCCGGCAAGATCGCCGTGCTGGTGGCGACCGACGTTGCCTCGCGCGGCCTCGACATCGAGGGCCTGCCGCAGGTGATCAACTTCGATGTGCCGCACTCCCCCGAGGACTACGTGCACCGCATCGGCCGCACCGGCCGCGCCGGGCTGACGGGCGAGGCGATCTCGCTGGTTTCGCCCGAGGACACGGAGGCGATGGCGGCGATCGAGCGCCTGATCAAGAAGAAAATCGAGCGCGCGCTGGTGCCCGGCTTCCAGCCCGGCGGCACCAGCGTCGCCGGCATGATGAGCGGGCGGGGGCAGCCGCAGTCCGGGCGCCGCGAGCGTGGGCCGGAGCGGGAGCGCTCGCAGGAGCGACAGCGGGAGCACCGAGCATCGCCGCGGCAGGAGCGAATGCCGGCGCAGCCGCAACCGGAACGAACGCCGAGGCAGCCGCAGCAACAGCAGGAACGAATGCAGAGAGCTGCGTCAGACCCGATCTTCTCCAAGCCCTACGAACCCGGTGGCGCCCCTCCGGCCCCGGCACAGAAGCCCGAAGCCTCCCCGCAGTCCAAGCGCAAGCAACCCCAGGTCGCAGCCCTGCTCGGCGGATTGAAGCGCGCTTAGTCCGTTACACGCAGCGCGCGCCGTCCACCTCGATACACACGCCGCTCACCATCGACGCCTCGTCGGAAGCGAGATAAAGGCAGGCGTTGGCGATATCGAGCGGCGTCGAGAAGCGTCCCAGGGGAATCGTCGCCAGGAATTTCTGCTTGGCTTCCTCGGTCACCGCGCCGCCAGCGAACTCGGCCGATAGCGCGGTGTCAGGGCTGAACACCGGGTTGACGCAGTTGACGCGGATCTTGTCGGGGCCGAATTCCGCAGCCATCGACTTCGACATGTTGATCACGGCGCCCTTGGTGCTGTTGTAGACCGTGAGCCCGGGCCGCGGGCGCACGCCCGCGGTGGAGGCGATGTTGACGAAGCAGCCGCCGCCGCGCTTGCGGAATACCGGCACGGCGTGCATCGCCGAGAGGTAGATGCTCTTCACGTTGACGGCATAGACCTTGTCGAACTCCGCTTCGGTGACCTCGAGGTAAGGCTTGTTGCGGTGGGTCCAGCCGGCGTTGTTGACGACGACGTCGAGCTGCGGTCCTGCCTCGCGCACCAGGCGCGCCCAGTCGGCGCCCTGCGTGACGTCGCCCCGCACGAAACGCCCGCCGATTTCTTTTGCAATTTTTTCTCCCGAAGGATTGAGGTCGTTGACGACGACCTGCGCGCCCTCCTGCGCGAAGCGCCGCGCAATGCCTGCGCCGAAGCCCGAGCCGCCGCCCGTCACGATCGCCACCTTGCCCTTGAGCCGCATTCAGCCTCCTTGGTCCTTGAACGGGGAATGTTCGCACAGCTCGTCGACGTAGCGCGCCACGCCCGCGCCCTCGCGCTCGAGAAAACTCTCCACCGCACGCGCAAAGCGCGCATCCGCCAGCCAGTGCGCCGAGTGCGCCTCGACCGGCAGCAGGCCGCGGAAGATCTTGTGCTCGCCCTGCGCGCCGCCTTCGAAGGCCTGCAGGCCGCGCGCGATGGCGTAGTCGATCGCCTGGTAGTAGCAGCACTCGAAATGCAGCAGCGGCAGATGGCCGATGGCGCCCCAGTAGCGGCCGTAGAGCGAGGCGGCGTCGCGCAGGAACAGCGCGCTGGCAATCGGCCCGCCCTGCTTCTCGGCCAGCACCAGGACGACATTGCCCGGCAGCGTCGCGCCCAGGCGCAGGAAGAACTCGAGGCTCAGATAGGGGCTCGAGTGGTGCGCGGCGTAGGTGCCGCGGTAGCAGCGGTCGAAAAACTCCCAGTGCCGGCGCTCGATTGCCTCGCCTTCGAGCCAGCGAAAGCTGACGCCGGCCTCGCGCACGCGGCGCCGCTCCTGCCGGATGTTCTTGCGCCTGGCGTGGGTCATGCGCGCGAGGAAGGCGTCGAAGTCGGCGTAGCCTTCGTTCTTCCAGTGGAACTGCACCGTGCGCCTGAGCATCATGCCGTGCCCGGCCAACAGCTCGGCTTCCTCCTTACTGGAAAATAGAACATGCAGTGATGAAAACTCCTTCGACAGGTCGAGGGCCGCGGCCGCCAGCGCCTGGCGATCTTCATCGCGCGGCGCCAGCAGGCGCCGGCCGCTCACCGGCGTGAACGGAATCGCCGCCAGGAGCTTGGGGTAGTACTCGAGGCCGTGGCGCTGGTACGCGTCCGCCCAGGCCCAGTCGAATACGTATTCGCCGTAGGAGTGGGACTTGACGAACAGCGGCATTGCGCCGGCGAGCGCGCCGGCGCGGCGCAGCAGCAGAATCTGCGGCAGCCAGCCGCTGCGCGCCGCGGCGCAGCCGGTCTCAATCAGCGCGGACAGGAACTCGTGGCGCACGCAGGGCTGTTCTCCCGCGAGCGCGTTCCACTCCTGCGGATCCACGCCGGCGAGGGAATCGACGACCCGTACGCTTTCCAAGGGGCCTAAGATACAATGACCACACCACCGTGGGAGGAAGCCCGGATGAAGAAGATCGAAGCCATCGTGAAGCCGTTCAAGCTGGACGAGGTGCGCGAGGCGCTGTCGGAAGTCGGTGTCACCGGCCTTACCGTCACCGAGGTCAAGGGCTTCGGCCGCCAGAAGGGCCACACCGAGCTCTACCGCGGCGCCGAGTACGTGGTCGACTTCCTGCCCAAGGTGAAGATCGAGGTGGTGGTGCCCGATAACCAGGTCGAAGGCGCCATCGACGCCATCGTCAAGTCGGCGCGCACCGGCAAGATCGGCGACGGCAAGATCTTCGTCACCACCGTCGAGCACGTGGTGCGCATCCGCACCGGCGAGCAGAACGAAGCCGCCGTCTAGCGCTTCAGCAGCACCAGCAGCGCGCCGCCGCCGCCTTGGGCATTAGGAGCCTGGGCAAAGGCGACGATCTCCGCGCGCTGTGGCAGCCAACGTCGCAGTAAAGCCTTCAATACCGGTTCACGGTTGGGCGAACCATGCCCCTTGCCGTGGACGATGCGCAGGCAACGCAGCCCCCGCTTTATGGCGTTTCCCAAGAAGTCTTCGGTGAAAGCCAAAGCGTCATGGCGATTCAGGCCGTGCAGGTCGAGCTCGTCCTCGATCACCCAGTGGCCGCGGCGCAGCTTGCGCAGAACGTCTTTGGGGTAACCATTTCTCAGAAATGCCAGTTCATTTCCGGAGTCGATCGCATCGTCCGGCGCTATCGGGCCGAGCGACTCTGCGAGCACGGCCTTTTCGTCCAGCCGGGTCTGGCGCGGATAGGGCGCCGGGGCGGGCGGGCGCAGCTCGACCTTTTTTTTCCTCGAGAGCGGCTTTACGCCCGCGAGGGCGCGGCGAAACGCGTCGCGGTCTTCAGGCGGCGAGCCCATCGAGGAATTTCTCCGCGTCGAGCGCCGCCATGCAGCCGCTGCCGGCGCTGGTGACCGCCTGCCGGTAGACGTGATCCTGTACATCGCCTGCCGCGAATACGCCGGGCACGCTGGTGGCGGTGGATTGGCCCTCGCGCCCGCCGCGCGTCACGAGGTAGCCGTTCTCCATCGCCAGCTGGCCGGCAAACAGGCCGGTGTTGGGTGTGTGGCCGATGGCGACGAAGAAGCCTTTCACGGCAATCTCTTTTTTGAGATTTTTCTTCAACTGCAAAACTCTCACCCCCGTCACGCCGGTCGCGTCTCCCAACACCTCGTCAACCACGGCATCGAGCTCCAGTGCGATCTTGCCTTCCGCCACGCGCTTCATCAGCTTGTCCTGCATGATCTTCTCGGCGCGGAATTTTTCGCGGCGATGGATCAACGTGACCTTGCGGCAGAGGTTGGCGAGGAACAGCGCCTCTTCCACCGCGGTGTTGCCGCCGCCGACCACCACCACGTCCTGCCCCTTGTAGAAGAAGCCGTCGCAGGTGGCGCAGGCCGAAACGCCCTTGCCCATCAGCTTCTGCTCCGAGGGCAGGCCGAGATAGCGCGCCGAGGCGCCGGTGGCGATGATCAGTGCGTCGCAGGTATAGGTGGCGGCGTCGCCCTCGAGCACCAACGGCTTCTGCGCCAGGCGCGCGGTGTGGATGTGGTCGCTCAGCACCTCGGTCTCGAAGCGCTCGGCATGCCTCTGGAAGCGCTGCATCAGGTCGGGCCCCTGCACGCCGTCGGCATCGGCCGGCCAGTTGTCGACGTCGGTAGTGGTCATCAGCTGGCCGCCCTGCGCGAGACCGGCGACCAGCACCGGCCGCAGATTGGCGCGCGCAGCGTAGACCGCGGCGCTGTAGCCGGCCGGGCCGGAACCGAGGATGAGAAGGCGGACGTGGCGCGTGGGCATCGGGAATTTCTTGCGATCACAATGCGAAACCAGCCGCGCATTATAGCGGGGCACTTCTGCTACCATTTCCCCATGGTGGCTACGGTCTCTACCGCGGTGCTGAAAGCGGTGCCGTTGTTTGCGTCATTTCCCGACGAGCAACTGCGCCTGCTGGCGATGGCGGTGACCCGTCGCAGCACGCCGCGCTCGACAGTCGTCATGGGCGCGGGCGATGCCACCGATTCGCTCTATATCGTCCTTTCCGGCCGCCTCAAGGTGATGATGGGCGACGCTGACGGCAAGGAAGTGATCCTCAGCATCATCGGACCCGGCGAGTTCTTCGGCGAGATGGGCCTGATCGACGACGAGCCGCGCTCGGCGAGCGTGGTGTCCATCGAGGCTTGCGAGCTGCTGTCGCTCGCCAAGCGCGACTTCAAGAAGTGCCTGGCGGAAAATTTCGAGATGGCGCAGGAGGTTATGCGCAACCTGGTGCGGCGCTTGCGCGAAGCCGACCGCAAGATCGGCAGCCTGGCGCTGCTCGATGTCTACGGTCGCGTGGCGCGCCTGCTGCTCGACATGGCCGAGACGGTCAACGGCGAGAAGATCGTCACCAAGCGCCTGCCGAAGCAGGACATCGCCAAGATGATCGGCGCCTCGCGTGAGATGGTGAGCCGGGTGATGAAGGACCTGCAGACCGGCGGCTTTATCGAGATGCGCGGCTCGGCCATCGTGCTGCGCGACACCATCCTGCTGCCGGACTGAGGCGGCAGGGGTAGAATCCGGCCCATTCCCGAGATGGGCGCAGCAGAAAAAAATACGGCACCCCTTCCCGCGAAGCTCGCGGGCCTGGTGCGCGAAGCCAAGTGGCTCCTGCTGGTCGGGCTGGCGCTCTACCTGCTTCTCATCTTCGCGACGTTTCACCGCGGCGACCCCGGCTGGTCGCATAGCGCCACCGGCGAGGCGACGCGCAACGCCGGCGGCGCCGTCGGCGCCTGGATCTCGGACCTGCTGCTGTACCTCTTCGGCCTGTCGGCTTACTGGTGGGTGGCGCTATGCGCCTACATCGTGGTCTGGGGTTACCGGCGCCTGGACGGCAGCTCGCTGATCGGGGTGCGCCCGCTGGGCCTTGCCCTGGGCGGGTTCGCGCTGCTGCTCATTGCCAGCGCGTCGCTCGAGTTCCTGCGCCTGCACAGCCTGCCGGCCGAGCTGCCGCTCGCGCCTGGCGGCATGCTTGGCAACGCGCTCGGTGGCCGCCTGTCGGGCGCGGTCGGCTTCACCGGCGCCACGCTTGCGCTGCTGACGCTGGTCGCCGTCGGCTTCAGCCTGTTCACCGGCATCTCGTGGCTGCGCATTTCGGAATTCACCGGCTTCCTGCTCGAATCGGCGTACGCGCTCGGGCGCGGCGCGTGGGAGCGCCGGCGCGACCGCAAGATCGGCGAAGTGGCGCGCGAAGAGCGCGATTTCGTGGTCGAGACGGAGAAAAAACGCGAGGAAGAGCACCCGCCGCTGCGCATCGAGCCGCAGGTGGTGGAGATCAAGAAATCCGCGCGCGTGCAGAAGGAGAAACAGGCGCCGCTGTTCGACGAGCTGCCCGACACGCCGCTGCCGCCGCTCAAGCTGCTCGACGAGGCCAAGGCCGACGGCGAGCTGGTGACCCCCGAGACGCTCGAATTCACCTCGCGGCTGATCGAGAAGAAGCTCTCGGACTTCGGCGTCGCCGTCAAGGTGCTGGCGGCCTATCCCGGGCCGGTGATCACGCGCTACGAGATCGAGCCGGCGGTCGGCGTCAAGGGCAGCCAGATCGTCAACCTGGTAAAGGACCTGGCGCGCGCACTGTCGGTGGTCTCGATCCGCGTGGTGGAAACCATCCCCGGCAAGTCCTGCATGGGCCTCGAGATCCCGAACCCGCACCGGCAGATCGTGCGCCTGACGGAGATCCTCGGCTCCGAGGCCTACCATGCGCTGCATTCGCCGCTCGCCATTGCGCTTGGCAAGGACATCGGCGGCAACGCGGTGGTCGCGGATCTGCAGAAAATGCCGCACCTGCTGGTGGCCGGCACCACCGGCTCGGGCAAGTCGGTGGCGTTGAACGCCATGATCCTGTCGCTGCTCTACAAGTCCGAGCCGCGGCATATCCGCCTGATCATGATCGATCCGAAAATGCTCGAGCTCTCGGTCTACAAGGACATCCCGCACCTGCTCGCGCCGGTAGTGGTGGACATGAAGCAGGCGGTCAATGCGCTCACCTGGTGCGTGGGCGAGATGGACCGGCGCTACAAGCTGATGAACTGGCTCGGCGTGCGCAACCTGTCGGGGTTCAACCACAAGATCGCCGAGGCCGAGAAGCATGGCAGCAAGCTGGAAGATCCCTTCACCATCGATTCGGGCGACCCGCAGCCGGTCAAGTCGCTGCCGCACGTGGTAGTGATCATCGACGAGCTGGCCGACCTGATGCTGGTGGTCGGCAAGCGGGTCGAGGAGCTGATCACGCGCCTCGCCGGCAAGGCGCGCGCCGCCGGCATCCACCTGATCCTCGCCACCCAGCGCCCGTCGGTCGACGTCATTACCGGCCTGATCAAGGCCAACATCCCCTCGCGCATCGCCTTCCAGGTCTCCTCCAAGGTCGATTCACGCACCATCCTCGACCAGTCGGGCGCGGAGACGCTGCTCGGCGCGGGCGACATGCTCTACCTGCCGCCCGGCACCGGCCTGCCGATGCGGGTGCACGGCGCCTTCGTCGCCGACCACGAGGTGCACAAGGTGGTCGAGCACCTGAAGACGCTCGCCAAGCCCGAGTACCTGGAGGACGTGCTGCAGCCCGCCACCCCCGAGGATGCGCCCGGCGGCGAGGACGGCATGCCGGCCGGCGAGAAGGATCCGCTCTACGACCAGGCGGTCGAGATCGTGCTGCGCACGCGGCGGCCGTCGATTTCCCTGGTGCAGCGCCACCTGCGCATCGGCTACAACCGCGCCGCGCGCCTGATCGAGGACATGGAGCGCGCCGGCATGGTCTCCGCCATGCAGTCCAACGGCAACCGCGAAGTCCTGGTTCCCGCCAAGGCGGAGTAGATGCGGTTCTTGTTTTTCACAATGATGTTTTTTTCCGGAAATTCCCTGGCATCGAGCCTGGAGCATTACCAGGCTTTTCTCAACGGCACGCAATCGGCGCGCGCCGGCTTCGAGCAGAAGGTCTACGACCGCGACGGCCGTCTGGTGCAGGACACCAAGGGCAGCTTTGTGTTCCAGCGCCCGGGACGTTTCCGCTGGATCTACGACAAGCCCGCCGACCAGGTGATCGTCGGCGACGGCCAGCGCGTCTGGATCTACGACCGGCAGTTGAACCAGGTGACGGTGCGCAAGGTGGCGCGCGCGCTCGGCGCGACGCCGGCGGCGCTGCTCGCCGGCGGCACCGGCATCGAGGCATCGTTCGAGCTATCCGATGCCGGCAAGAAGGACGGGCTCGAGTGGATGGACGCGAAGCCGCGCGAGGCCGAGGCGGGATTCGCCAAGGTGCGCATGGGCTTCAGCGCCGACGGCCTGGCGGCGATGGAGCTCACCGATCACTTCGGCCAGGTGACGCGCATGCGCTTCACGAACCTGGTGCGCAATCCCAAGGTGGATGCCGCCGAGTTCCGCTTCGATCCGCCGAAAGGCGCCGACGTCCTGGGCGACAAGTAGTGAATGATTTATTCAAACGAGAACCAGAAAAACCACTCGCGGAAGCGCTCCGCCCGCGGTCGATCGACGAGGTCGTAGGCCAGGAGCATCTGCTCGGCGCCGGACGGTCGCTGCGCCTCGCTTTCGAGTCGGGCAAGCCGCATTCGATGATCCTGTGGGGCCCGCCGGGCTCGGGCAAGACCACCATCGCGCGGCTGATGGCCAGGACCTTCGATGCGGAATTCATCGCGCTGTCGGCGGTGTTCTCCGGCGTCAAGGACATCCGCGACGCGGTGCTGGCGGCGGAGGCCGAGCTGGCACGCTCCGGGCGGCCGACGATCCTGTTCGTCGACGAAGTGCACCGCTTCAACAAGGCGCAGCAGGATGCCTTCCTGCCCTTTGTCGAGAAGGGCCTGGTCACCTTCGTCGGCGCCACCACGGAAAATCCTTCCTTCGAGGTCAACAGCGCGTTGCTCTCCAGGGCCACGGTTTACGTTCTGGAACCTTTGAAAGAGAAGGATCTTGAATTCCTGTTGAAGAAAACCGGAATTCAGGTTGACGACAAGGCCGCCAGCCGCCTGATCGGTTTCGCTGACGGCGACGCGCGCCGCCTGCTCAACGCCGTGGAGATCCTGGTCAACAGCGGCGCGAAGAGCATCGACGGCGATCTGGTCGAGCGCACGCTGGCGCAGAACCTGCGCCGCTTCGACAAGGGCGGCGAGCAGTTCTACGACCAGATCTCGGCGCTGCACAAGTCGGTGCGCGGCTCGGATCCCGACGCGGCGCTCTACTGGATGGTGCGCATGCTCGACGGCGGCGCCGACCCGCTGTACGTCGGCCGGCGCGTGGTGCGCATGGCGGTCGAGGACATCGGCCTGGCCGATCCGCGCGCGCTGGAAGTGGCGCTCAACGCCTGCGCCACCTACGAGCGCCTCGGCAGCCCCGAAGGCGAACTCGCCCTCGCCGAGGCGGTGCTGTACATGGCGGTGGCGGCGAAATCGAACGCCGTCTACGCCGCCTATAATGCGGCGCGCGAATTCGTCTCGCGCGACGGCACGCGGCCGGTGCCGATGCACCTGCGCAACGCGCCGACGCGGCTGATGAAGGACCTGGGCTACGGCAAGGGCTACCGCTACGCGCACGACGAGCCCGACGCCTTCGCCGCGGGCGAGACCTATTTCCCCGAGGGCATGCCCGCGGTCGAGTGGTACCAGCCGACCGAGCGCGGCCTCGAGGAACGGATCAGGGCGAAGCTGAAAGAACTGCGAAGCCGGAAATGATCGACATTCACCTCCTCCGAACGGACGCCGATGCCGTCGCGCGCCGCCTGAAAACGCGCGGCTACGAGCTCGACGCTACGGCTTTCCGGAAATTGGAAGAGAAAAGGAAATCAATTCAGACGGCCACGGAAGGCTACCAATCCCAGCGCAATTCGCTGTCCAAGCAGATCGGGAATGCGAAAGCAAAAAAAGACCAGAAACTCGTCGACAAGATCATGGCCGAAGTCGCCGAGTTCGGCGACAAGCTGAAGAAATTGGAAGTTGAGAATGAAGAAATTCAGGCGCAGCAGCGCGAATTTGTTTCGCTGATTCCCAATATCCCGCACGAAAGCGTTCCAGTCGGCGATTCCTCGGACCAGAACGCCGAGCAGCGCCGCTGGGGCACGCCGCCCAGATTCGGCTTTGCGAGCAAGGACCACGTCGATCTCGGCGCGGGATTGCAGGGCATCGATTTCGATACCGCGGCGAAGATCGCGGGCGCACGGTTCGCGGTGATGAAGGGCGGGATCGCGCGCCTGCACCGGGCTCTGACGCAATTCATGCTCGATGTGCACACGCAGGAACATGGCTACACCGAGGTCTATGTTCCGTACCTGGTGAGCGGCGCCTGCGCGGACGGCGTCTCCAGCCTGTCGAAATTCAAGGGCGATCTGTTCAAGATCGAGGGGCGGGACCTGTACCTGATCCCGACGGCCGAGTACCCGGTGACCAATTTCGTGCGCGACGAGATCGTCCCGCTCGAGAAACTGCCGCTGAAATACGTCTGCCACTCGCCGTGCTTCCGCTCCGAGGCGGGGGCCGCCGGCAAGGACACCCGCGGCATGATCCGCAATCACCAGTTCGACAAGGTGGAGCTGGTGCAGGTCGTCCATCCGGCGAAGTCCTACGAGGGGCACGAAGAACTGACCCGGCACGCCGAAGCGATCCTGAAGCGGCTGGAGCTTCCTTATCGGGTGGTCACGCTCTGCACGGGCGACACCGGATTTTCCGCGGCCAAGACCTACGACCTGGAGGTCTGGCTCCCCGGCCAGAACGCCTATCGCGAGATTTCATCCTGCTCCAATTTCGAAGCCTTCCAGGCGCGCCGCATGCAGGCGCGCTTTCGCAACGACAAGGGCAAGGCCGAGCCGGTGCACACGCTGAACGGCTCGGCGCTCGCCGTCGGCCGCACGCTGGTCGCGATCCTCGAGAATTTCCAGAACGCCGACGGTTCGGTGAACGTTCCCGCGGCGCTGCATTCCTACATGGGCGGCGTCGAGAAGCTCAGCCGCCCCTGATAGAATTTCCCTGCCGCGGAGAGATGGCAGAGCGGTCTAATGCGGCAGACTCGAAATCTGTTGTACCCATTGGGTACCGGGGGTTCGAATCCCTCTCTCTCCGCCACTATTCCAGCGGTGTCACGCCCTGCTGGATCGCGAACCTGACGAGGCTCGCCAGGTCGCCAATGCCGAGTTTCTGCATCATGCGGGCGCGGTAGGTTTCCACGGTCTTCGGTGACAGCGAAAGCGCCTTGGAAATATCGGCGACCGAGTGCCCCTCGGCGAGCATCTGCAGGACCTGTCGCTCGCGTGAGCTGAGGCGCAGGAGCGGGTCGTCCGAGGCATCTTTGTGGACCACGTGGTCGAGTACGCCTTCGGTCAGGTGCCCGCTGAGATAGAGCTTGCCTTCGTGCGCCTTCCTGATCGCGTCGACCACTTCCTTGGCGACGGATCTCTTGGCGACATAGCCTGCGGCCCCCGCCTGCAGCGCGCGGTACACATGAATCGGGTCCGAGTACGCCGAGAGCACTATGACGCGGGTGCGGGGGCAGCGCTGCCGGATGATCCGCGTCGCCTCGCTGCCGTTCAGCGTCGGCATGGCGATGTCCATGAGGACCACGTCCGGACCGTCCTCAATGGCGCGGCGCACGGCTTCGCGACCATCCCCGACCAGGGCAACGACCTGCATATCGGCCTGCGCCTCCACCAATTTGCGCAGCCCTTCGGCCACGACGGCGTGATCGTCGGCGATGAGAACCCGGATCGCCATGTCAGTACGGAACCCGCACGATGAGCTGCGTCCCGCGCTCGGGCAGCGCCCGAACCTCGAAGCGTCCGCCGACCGCCTGCGACCGTTCCCTCATCGTCACCATGCCAAGACCCGGCTGCTGCTTGTCCGCGCCGTCCGTGGTGCTGAAGCCGATGCCGTCGTCTTCCACGGACATCACGCATTCGCCGTTCGCCTGATCGAGCGCAATGTCGACGCGCCGCGCGCCGGCGTGTTTTGCGACGTTATTGAGCGCCTCCTGCGCAATGCGGAAGAGCGCGATTTCGACCTGGGGAGCCGGCCGCACGGCCGGGTCGCTACCGCGCACCGCGACCGCGATGCCGGTGCGCTTGGAGAAATTTCTCGCGTGCCAGTGCAGGGCCGACGCGAGTCCGTGGTGGTCGAGCATTGGCGGCCGCAGTTCGGACATGACGTTCTCGATCGTATCCATCGTCGACTCGAGCAGCGCCGCCGAATCGGCGACCCTTGCGACGATCTCTTCGTTTTCCTGCGAGGCGAGCACGGGCTGCAGGATGTCGAGATTGATTTTCAGGGCGGTCAGGTTCTGGCCGACGCGGTCATGCAGCTCGCGCGCGAGGTCCTTGCGCTCGGACTCCTGCAGCTCGACCAGCCGCCGCGACAGCGCCTGGAGCTGCACGCCGGAATCGCGCAACGCGTCCCCGGCGCGCTTCCGGTCCTCGATGTCGGTGCTGGTTCCGTACCACTTGACGACTTTTCCCCGCTCATCGCTCAGCGGCACGGTGCGGACCAGGAACCAGCGATATTCCCCGTCGGCGCGGCGCAAGCGCATCTCATACTCACAAGGTCTCCCGGCAGCCATATCGACCCGCCACTTCTCCAGGATCTCCGCGAGATCTTCGGGATGAACGACGCGGTTTGCGTTTGCAAGAGCTTCCGTCAAGGAGAGTCCCGTGTACTCCATCCAGCGCTGATTGACGAAATCAACGGTGCCGTCGGGCAGGAGGCTCCAGGCCATCGTGGGAATCGTGTCAATTACAAGCCGAAGGTGGTGTTCTGCGCGCTTGCGCTCGGAAATATCGTCGAGCACCACGATGATGTGTTCCTTCCCCGGACAATACGCCGAGACGGAAAGCCACTTCTTCAGGGCTGCGGAGTAGATTTCAAATCGCTCCGGCTGGCCGGTGATGGCCACCCTGCCGGATCGCTCGATAAAATCCGCGTCGAACTTGCGAGCGTCTGGCGTGAGTTCGGACGCTTTCCGCCCGACGACATTCGTCAAGCCGGTCAACTTGTGCCACGCCGGATTCACTTCAAGATAGAGGGCGTCGCGCGGCTGACCGTCCTCGAACAGCATCCGAAGGTATGCGACACCTTCCGCCATGTTTTCGAACAGCGAAAGGTAGCGCTGCTCGCTCTCCCGCAGCGCCTCCATTGCCTTTCTTTGCGCCGTGCTCAACCACAGGACCAAGACGCCCGTCAGCGCCGCAAAAAGCAGGCGCGGCAGCTGCATCTCCTTTTCCGCAGATGACAGATCAACGGGACTGATGACGTAGTATTGAAAAGCCAGAATGGAGAGCGCGACGGCAAACAGGCCCGGCCTGACTCCTCCAAACCAGGCGCCGAACGCAATGGCGAACAGAAACGGGACTAAAGGCTCATAACCGAACTGGATTTGCAGCCACCGCGCGATGAATAGCGCGAAAGTCACCGACAGAGCAGCCACCCCATAGTTCACCAGCACGGGCGGGTTGTGCCACCGGAAAGTATCAAGAGCCGACATAGTCCTTGTCGCTGGCGAGCTGTCTAGCCGCGAAGATTATGTGCCCAAGACGCCGGCTCCGGAAGGGTGACAATCCGATCGAATAGCAACGGCGCAGGCGGTGTCAGGAAAACTCTGACACGATTTGTCGGCTGTAGGCGACCGCATCCGCAGGGCTTCACGACTAGAGTTCAAGTTGAATGCTTTCATTCAATTCTCCCTGACGCTCCGATCGTGGTCCAGCCAGACCGCATTCGGATCCTGTTTGTCGAAGACAAGCTCGTCGACGTAGAGCTGGAAGTGCGGGAACTCTCGCGCGCCGGATTGGCGATCGAGCATCGTGTCGTCGATTGCAGGGAAGACCTGATCCGCGAACTCGCCGCGTTCCGGCCGCACATCATCCTGTCGGACTTTTCCATGCCGAATTTCGACGGCCTCACTGCGCTGGCGATCGCTCGCGAGGTGGCGCCGTATATCCCCTTCATCTTCGTTTCGGGAACGCTCGGCGAAGACCACGCAATTCGCGCGCTCAAGGACGGCGCGACCGACTATGTCCTGAAGACGAATCTGATTCGCCTGCCCTCTGCGGTCGAGCGCGCGCTGCTGCAGGCGCGCGAGCAGGCGGCCAAGCGTGACGCGGAGCAGGCATTGCGGGAAAGCGAGGTGAAGTACCGCACGCTGGTGGACACCATGAACGAAGGGCTCGGCGTTCAAGACGAGAACGGGACGATCACGTTCATGAACAGGCGGGCCTGCGAAATGCTCGGCTACGAATCCCATGAACTGCTCGGCAAGCCGGCGGCTTCACTATTCGACGAGCAAAACCGGAAAATACTGCGGCAGCAGATGACGGGAAGGCTGAAGGGCGAACGGCAGCGGTTTGAGATTGCGTGGCTACGCAAGGACGGGGGAAAGATCGACACCATCATCGCGCCAAGCCCGCGCTTCGATGAACAGGGGCGGCTGGTCGAAAGCGTGGCCGTCATTACCGACATTACCGAGCGCAAGCGTGCGGAGCACGAACTGCAGCGATTCCGCATGGCAATGGACGTCTCGCCCGACTCGATGTACCTGACCGATCCTGCGGCCATGCGCTTCGTCTACCTCAACGATACGGCCTGCCAGCGGCTCGGCTACAGCCGCGACCGGCTGCTGCAGATGGGCCCGCAGGACGTCCTCCCCATCGGTCGCGAGCTGCTCAGCCGCGGGTATGACGAGGTGATCGCCGCCGGCGTGCGGGGCGTGATTCACGAGAGCCCCTTTGTCCAAAGCGATGGCACCAAGGGGTGGGCCGAGATTCATAGCCGGGCGTTGCACACCGGGGAGGGAGCGCTGATCGTCACGATTGGCCGCAACATCACCGAGCGCAAGCGGGTGGACGAGCAGGTCAGGCGGCTGAATCGCGTGCACGCGGTCCTGAGCGGCATCAATGCGGCGATCGTTCGCATTAGCGACAGGCAGGAGCTATTTCAGGAATCCTGCCGCATCGCGGTCGAGGCGGGGCGCTTTGTCATGGCCTGGATCGGCATCGTCGATCAAGAGGGCTCCCTGGTGAAGCCGGTGGCCTGGGCTGGAGACGTGCGGGGCTTTTTTGATGCCGCTCCCATGGCCGTGCTCGAGAATACGCCGGGTGGACACGGTCTCGCGGGGCGCGCGATTCGTTCCAAGATCGCCGTGGTCTCGAATAACGTAAAAAGCGATCCACAGAGACTGATGCGCAAGGAATTGGACGAGCGCGGCATCAATTCTCTCGCTGTCTTTCCCCTGATGGTCAACGACGAGGCCGTCGGGGCGCTCGCCTTGTACGCCGCGGATGTGGAGTTTTTCGACGATCAGGAAATGCGTCTGCTCACCGACCTCGCGGGCGACGTCTCGTTCGCGCTCGATCACATCGAAAAAGCGGAAAGGCTCGACTACCTCTCCTACTACGACCCCCTCACGGGGCTTCCCAATCGCTCGCAGTTCCACGAACGGCTCAAGCTTCAGCTGGAAGACGCGGCGCGGGAAAACGAGAAGGTCGCGCTGCAGATTCTGGACATCGAGCGCTTCAAAACCATCAACGACACCCTTGGCCGCCCGGCTGGGGATGCGCTGTTGGGGCAGGTTGCGAGCCGCATGAAGCAAGGCGCGCATGCCACCAGTTGGTTCGCGCGCATCGGCGCAGATCACTTCTCGATCGTGGTGCCCGAAGTGACGACCGAAGAGGGGCTCGCCCGGCACACCGAGAAGCGATTGGCCGAGATGTTCGGCTCCCCTTTTACCGTCACCGGCATGGAGTTGCGGACTGCAGCCCGAATCGGCATCGCGCTGTTTCCCAATGACGGCGCGGACGTCGACACCCTGCTGCGTAACGCCGAGGCGGCTCTCAAGAAGGCCAAGGCAATCGGGGAGCGCTATCTGTTCTACGCGCGGGAAATGACCGAGCGCGTCGCGGAGAAGCTCGCGCTGGAAAACAAGCTGCGCCAGGCGATCGAGAAGAACGAGTTCGTTCTGCACTACCAGCCCAAGGTGGATCTGGACCATCGCGGCATCGTCGGCGTCGAGGCGCTGATCCGCTGGCAAAGCCCCGAGCTCGGCCTGGTGCCCCCGGGGCGCTTCATTCCCCTGCTCGAGGAGACCGGGCTGATTCTGCCGGTCGGCTCGTGGGCGCTGACGCGCGCGGCGATCGATCATCGCGCCTGGGTGGAGCAAAAGCTGAAGGCGCCCCGGGTAGCCGTGAATGTGTCGCAGATCCAGCTGCGGCAGCGCGACTTCGTACCGGTGGTGGAGCAGGCCATCATCGACGGCGTCGCGCCGACCGGGATCGATCTCGAGATCACGGAAAGCCTGCTGATGCAGGATGTCCAGGCCAACATCGACAAGCTCAACGCGGTGCGCGGGCTGGGCGTGAGGATCGCGATCGACGACTTCGGCACGGGCTATTCATCGCTCGGCTACCTCGCCAGGCTGCCGGTGGAGACCCTCAAGATCGACCGATCGTTCATCATCTCCATGCTGGACGACGCGGATACCATGACCCTGGTACGGACGATGATTTCCCTGGCGCACTCCCTCAGGCTCAAGGTGGTCGCAGAAGGCGTGGAAACGGAAGAGCAAGCGAGGATGCTGCGCTTGCTACGCTGCGACGAGATGCAGGGCTACCTGTTCAGCCGGCCGGTTCCTTTCGACCAGATGACAGCCATGCTCGCGCGGGGCGCCGGGGACTAGAGGTCCTTGAAGCGCGTACGGGCTTTCTCGACCGCGTCGTGCATGGTCTTACGCGCCTCGTCCGCGGCGTTCGCGATCTCCTGCCAGGCGTCGGTCGAGGCGCCTTTCACCAGTTCCATGCGGAACACCACGTCGTCGAGGCGGCTGCGCATGATGCCCATCTGCTTTTCGAGCTCGCTCCTGGCGCTGGTCGAGGCCTGACGGGCGGCCGACTCCCACGCCGTCATCTGGGTATTCCACTGGTCTAGTTGCGACTTCCATTGTTTGACATATTCGTCGCGGCTGGGCATGGGTATCCTCCTCTGCGTCTAAGCAATTCTCCATCGTTATTAGGCACCCGAGTTTGCCGTTTGTCCTGAATTGATAACATTGCGCTTCCCCGCGATGAATGCGCCCGCCCCGCAGGTCCAATTCGATCCGTCTGCCGCGCATTTCGGCGCTTCGCGCACCCAGAAGCGCCTCGAGGACGACCGCCTGCTGGTCGGCAAGGGTCGGTATAGCGACGACCGGGAGTTTCCGGGGCAGGCGTGGATGGTGCTGGTCAGGTCACCTCATGCGCACGCGAAGATCAAGGCCGTTGATTTATCTTCGGTAAGAACCTCTCCAGGCGTAATCGCGGCCTGGACCATGGCCGACCTGCGCGCCGGCGGGGTGAAGCACATTCCGTATCCGCCGCTCTTCAAGCGTGCCGACGGCTCGCCGATGGCCGCGCCGCCGCGTACGCCGCTCGCCGAGGAGAAGGTGTTCTACGTCGGCCAGCCGGTCGTGGTGGTTGTTGCCGAGACGAGAATATTGGCGCAGGACGCCGCAGAAATGGTTGCCATTGAATATGAAGATCTTCCCTGCGTGGTCGGGCCGCGACAGGCCATGGAGGCGGGAGCGCCGCAGCTCTGGCCGCAGGCGCCGGGGAATGTGGCGGCCGAGACGGCTTACGGCGACGCGGCGAAAACCGACGAAGCATTCAGGAATGCAAAGTACGTCGTTTCCGTCGAGTTCGACAACCAGCGTCTCAACGCCATGGCGCTCGAGCCGCGCTGCGCCATCGGCGTGCCGGAGAACGGGCGCCTCTCGCTCTACACGCAGAACCAGACGCCGACCGCGGCGCGCGAGCTGCTCGCTGCCGTGCTCGGCGGCAAGCCGCTGGATTACCGCGTGGTCAACGGCGACATCGGCGGCGGCTTCGGCATGAAGACCGGGCTGCCGCCCGAGGACGCGCTGGTCTGCCACGCGGCGCGCAAGCTCGGCCGGCCGGTGAAATGGCGCGCCGACCGTAGCGAGGAATTCCTCGCCGCCCACATGGGGCGCGACCAGCACTACAGGGGCTCCCTCGCCCTCGACGGCGAGGGCCGCATCCTGGCGCTGCGCATGGAGATGCTGGCCAATATCGGCGCGGTACCGGTGGGCTCCTCCGCCATGATCCCGCTCGCCATGGTGGCCAAGGTCGTCACCTCGGTCTATCGCGTGCCGGTGGTGGACTACCGCTGCAAGGCGGTGCTGACCAACACCATGGCCACCGGCGCCTATCGCGGCGCCGGCCGCCCCGAGGGCAACTACCTGATGGAGCGCCTGATCGAGACGGCGGCGCGCGAGCTGGACATGGACCCGGTCGAGCTGCGGCGGAGGAACCTGCTCGCGCCGGGGGACCTGCCCTACCGCACCCACGTCGGCGAGACCTACGACAGCGGCAATTTCGCTCGCATGATGGACAACGTGCTCGAGCAGGCGAACTGGAAGGATTTCGAAAAAAGAAAAGAGAGCTCGAAACTCAAAGGAAAGCTGCGTGGCCGCGGCTTGTCCGTTTACCTCGAGTGGACCGGCGCGCTGCCCACCGAGACGGTGGACATCCAGGTGGACGCCGACGGCCAGGTGACGGTGTTTTCCGGCACGCAGGCCATGGGCCAGGGACTGGAAACAACGTATACGCAGTTAATAAAAGAAGTCTTAGGTGTCGATGTCGAAAAGATCAAGATCGTGCAAGGCGATACCGATCTGGCGAACGGCGTGGGCAGCGTAGGCTCGCGCTCGGCGTTTGTCGGCGGCTCGGCTGTTGTTTCTTCATCGCACAAATTTATTTTGAAAAGCAAGGAACTCGCGGCAGAAGCGCTCGAAGCCGCGACGCCGGACATCGAATACCGCGACGGCCGCTTCCGCATTGCCGGCACCGACCGCTCGATCGGCTTGGGCGAGCTGGCGGCGCGCCAGCCCGGGCGCGTGATCCGGGTATCGGACACGCAAACCCCGTCCACGCCCTCGTGGCCGAATGGCGCGCAGGTATGCGAAGTGGAGGTCGATGCGGAAACCGGAGCCGTGGAGCTCGTCGCCGTGTCGAGCTGCGACGACATCGGCCGCATCATCAACCGCGCCATCGTCGAGGGCCAGATCCACGGCGGCGTGGCGCAGGGTGCCGGTCAGGCGCTGTGGGAGCAGGTGGTTTACGACCCGGAGAGCGGGCAACTCGTCACCGGCTCGCTGATGGACTACTGCGCGCCGCGCGCCGACCAGCTGCCGCCGGTGCGCGCCGAATTCGACGAGAGCATTCCCTGCACCACCAACCTGCTCGGGGTGAAGGGCTGCGGCGAGCTCGGCACCATCGGCTCGGTGCCGGCGGTGGTGCACGCCGTGCTCGACGCCTTGCGCGGCTTCGGCATCGCGCACCTCGAGATGCCGCTGACCCCGGAGAAAGTATGGCGGGCGCTGCAACCGGCCTAGAGCGGGCGCTCCTCGCCTCGCTCGCGCTGCACGCGGCAGCCTTGTTCGGCTTTTCGCTTACCAAGGACTTCTCCAATCGGGAAATCGTTGCGCCCGAGCCGATCGCCGCGCATCTCGTCGAGCTCGCGCCGGTGGCAGCGCCGCAGGAAACGCCTGCTGCGGCAAATGTGGTGGCAAAACGCTCGCCGAAGGCGAAACCCTCGGACGCAGTTGAAAAAGCTGTCGAAACAAAATCCCTGCCGGTTGCGACTCCAGCACCGGTACTGGAGTCATCCCCGGCAGCTGCGGTGGCGATCGCGCCGGCAGATCCGACGACGATCAACCATTACCGCGTGCAACTGCTCGGCGCGGCCGGCCGCTTCAAGCGTTACCCCGAGGCAGCGCGCGAGAACAACTGGACCGGCGATGTCGTGGTCGGCGTGGCGGTCGATGCTGGCGGCGCGGCGCAAGTCGGCCTGCGGCGCGGCTCGGGGCACGCCGTGCTCGACCAGCAGGCGCTGGAGATGTTCCGGCAGGCGGCGCGCGCGGTGCCGGTGCCCGAGATGCTGCGCGGCCGGGAATTCAGCCTGGATGTGCGCGCGGTCTACGGCCTGGAGGACTAGGCGATGGGGGTTAGTATTCGCCGGTGCGCTTTTTCGTCTTTCTTGTTTTCGCCTTCTGGACGCTGGCCGCGCTCGCGCAGTACGCCCTCGAGATCATCCCGTTGCGCCATGCCACCGCCGAGCATGTGCTGCCCGTGCTGCGGCCGTTGCTCGAGCCCGGCGGCACGCTGAGCTCGAGCGCCAACCAGCTTTTCGTGCGCGCCAGCCCGGCGAATGTCGCCGAGTTGAAGCGCGTGCTCGAGACCATCGACCGCCCGGCGCGGCGGCTGCAGATCCTGGTGCGCTTCGATGACGCGCTCGACGCATCGCGGCGCGAGATCGGCGCGAGCGGCACGGTCACAAACCGCGGCTCCAACGTCGAGATTCGCGCGGCGGAGGGGAGCCGCCGTGCCGAGGAACGCGTCGACCAGCGCCTGATGCTGCTGGAGGGCGGGCGTGGCTTCATCGCCACCGGGCGCTCGGACCCGCTGCGGGAGCGCGCCAGCGGCTTCGAGGTGACGCCGCGAGTGTCGGGCGACACGGTCACCGTCGATATCGCGCAGCAGCAGGAGCGCGGCGACCAATTCCAGCGCCTCTTCACCAGCGTCAGCGGACGCCTCGGCGAATGGCTCGAGCTGGGCGGCGCCGCCGCCAACGCGACGCGCGACGAGCGGGGCATCCTCTCCTCGGATCGCTCCGCTGCTTCCGGCTCCCGGCGCATCTGGCTCAAGGTCGAGGAGCTGGGGCGCTGAAGCGGCTGGAGCGTTTTTTCGCCGTGGACGGGCCGCTGGCGGCTGCCGTCCGCGGATTCACGCGGCGCGCCCAGCAGCTCGAGATGGCGCAGGCGATCGGCGCCGCCATCGAGAAGAACGGCGTGCTGGTCGCGGAGGCCGGCACCGGCACCGGCAAGACCTTCGCCTATCTCGTCCCGGCTCTCGACGCCGGCGGCAAGGTCATCGTATCGACGGGCACAAAAACGCTGCAGGACCAGCTGTTCGACCGCGACCTGCCGGCGGTGCGCGGCGCCCTCGGTTCGGGCGCGAGCCTCGCGCTGCTCAAGGGTCGCTCGAACTACGTCTGCCTCTATCGCCTGAAGCAGGCCACCGGCGAGGCGCGCCTCGCCTCGCGCGCCGAGGCCGGCCAGCTTGCGCGCATCGAGCGCTTTGCCGCGCGCACCACCAGCGGCGACCGCGCCGATCTTGCCGACGTGCCCGAAGACGCCGCGGTCTGGGTGCACGCCACCTCGACGCGCGACAACTGCCTCGGCCAGGGCTGCCCCGACTACAGCGACTGCTTCGTGATGCGGGCGCGGCGCAACGCGCTCGCCGCCGACGTGGTGGTGATCAATCACCACCTGTTCTTCGCCGACGTCGTGCTGCGCGACGAAGGCGTGGCCGAATTGCTGCCGGCCTGCAATACGCTGATCTTCGACGAGGCGCACCAGCTGCCCGACACGGCGCGCCTGTTCTTCGGCCAGACCCTGTCGTCGAGCCAGCTGATCGAGCTCGCGCGCGATGCGCGCCTCGAGCTGCGCGCGGCCGGCGGCGCCTCGCCCGAGCTCGACGCGCTGGCCGGCGCCGCCGAGAAGGCGGCGCGCGACCTGCGCCTTGCTTTCGGCGACGCCCCGGCGCGCATGGCCTGGTCCCAGGCCGTGGCCCTGCCCAAATTCAACGATGCCTTGCAGAGCCTGCTGCAAGCCCTGCGCGCGCTGGAACAGCCGCTGCAAGAGCAGGCCGAGCGAGGCGAGGGCCTCGCCTCCTGCGCGCGCCGTGCGCGCGAGGCAGCTGCGCTGCTATCGCTACTGGGGGAAACGGACGCGATCAAGGAGGTTCGCTGGGTCGAGGTGTTCGGCCACGCGGTGCAGCTGCATGTGACGCCGCTCTCGCCGGCGGAGCTGTTCCAGCGCCAGATGGAGGACCATCCGCGCGCCTGGATCTTCACTTCGGCGACGCTGGCCGTAGGCGAGGACTTCGCGCACTTCACCCGCGAGCTCGGCCTGCCGCAGGCCGAGACGCGCCGCTGGGCGAGCCCGTTCGACTTCGCGCGCCAGGCGTTGCTTTACCTGCCGCGCGGCCTGCCGCCCGATCCGAACGACCCCGCGTTCACCGAAGCGGTGATCGAGAGCGCGCTGCCGGCGATCGAAGCGAGCGGCGGGCGCGCCTTCCTGCTCTTCACCACGCTGCGCGCGCTGCGCCGCGCGCACGAGCTGCTGCGCGAGCGCATCGCCTTTCCGCTGCTGGTGCAGGGCACCGGCTCGCGCAGCGAGCTGCTGTCGCGCTTTCGCAGCCTCGGCAACGCCGTGCTGCTCGGGGCGGCGTCATTCTGGGAAGGGGTGGATGTGCGCGGCGAGGCGCTCTCCCTCGTGGTGATCGACAAGCTGCCTTTCGCGCCGCCCGACGACCCGGTGCTCGCCGCGCGCATCGAGGCGCTGCGCGCCGGCGGCGGCAATCCGTTCACCGAGCTGCAGCTGCCGCAGGCAGTGCTGCAGCTCAAGCAGGGCGCGGGCCGGCTGATCCGCGACGAAACCGACCGCGGCGTGCTGATGCTGTGCGATCCGCGCCTGCTGTCGCGGCCCTACGGCCGGCGCATCATCGCCAGCCTGCCGCCGATGACCCGCACGCGCGAGCTGGCGGACGTCCAGGCGTTCTTTACCAGTCCGGATCCCAGATCCGCCACCAGGGCGCGCCCCTGACCTTGCCGTCCTGGAGGTACTTGCTGTCCGGGAAATTGGTCCGCATCACCCGGTCGGCGCCGTCGCGCAGCTCGGGCATCTCAAGCGCGTCGTAGGCCTTCGCCAGGATCAGCACGGCCTCCTCGATCGCCGGCGCCTGCGGGTAGCTCTGGATCGCGAACTGCGCGCGGTTCGCCGCGGCGACGTAGGCGCCACGCTTCATGTAGTAGCGCGCGACATGCACTTCGTAGCCCGCCAGCGCGTTCACCAGGTAGCGCATGCGCGCCGTCGCGTCCTCGGCATACTTCGATTGCGGGAAGCGCGTGATCAGCTCCTTGAGGGCGGCGAAGGCCTCGCGCGTGCCCTTCGGGTCGCGGTCGGACATGTCCGGCGTGGTGAACCAGGACATCAGCGCTTCCTGGTTGTTGTGGAAGTTGATCAGCCCCTTGAGATACCAGGCGTAGTCGACGTTGGGGTGGTTGGGATAGAGCTTGATGAAGCGGTCGGCGGCGGCGATGGCGGAGGCGCGCTCGCCGTCCTTCCAGTTGGCGAAAGCGATTTCCAGCTGCGCCTGCTGCGCGTAGCGCCCGTAGGGATAGCGCGCCTCGAGCTTCTCGAGGAACTTGACGGCCTTCTGGTAGTCCTTGTTGCTGATCGCGTCCTTCGCCTCGCCGTAGAGCTTCTGCGCCGACCAGCCGATGGTCTCGTCGTCGGCCTTGATCGAGGCGCAGCCTCCCAGCGCCGACGCGAAAACGGCGACGACGATGCAAGCGGCGGCAGCAAGTAGACTTGGGCGCATGGTTCGCAAAAATTATAACGCCGACTGGGACGCGGGCTTCGGTGCGCCGATGGAGGCCATGGTGCCGGCGGCGATGGGCGGGCGGCGCCTCGACCAGGCGTTGGCGCGGCTTTTCCCGCAGTACTCGCGCACCTTGCTGCAAGCCTGGCTCGTGTCCGGCCACATCCGCGTCGATGGCGCGCAGGGTCATTCGCGCAAGCCGGTCACCGGCGGGGAGCGGATCACGCTGCAGCCGCCGCCGCCGCCGCGCGACGTGCCGCAGGCGCAGCGCATGCCGCTCAAGGTGGTATTCGAGGACGCGGCGCTGATCGTCATCGACAAGCCGGCCGGCTTGGTGGTGCATCCCGGCGCCGGCGTGCCCGACCGCACGCTCCTCAACGCGCTGCTGGCGCACTCGCCGGCGCTCGCTGGCGTGCCGCGCGCCGGCATCGTGCATCGCCTCGACAAGGACACCAGTGGCTTGCTGGTGGTAGCGAAGACGGTCGAGGCCCAGCTGAGCCTGGTGCGCCAGCTGGAGGAGCGCAGCGTGCGCCGCATCTACCTCGCGGTGGTGCAGGGCGACCCGCCGGCGAGCGGCGTCATCGACGCGCCGGTGGGCCGCGACACGCGCTCGCGCGTGCGCATGGCGGTCTCGCATCGCGGCAAGCAGGCGCGGACCAACTACCGCGTGCTCGAGCGCTACGGGTATGCGGCGCTGGTGGAATGCCGCCTTGAGACCGGGCGCACGCACCAGATCCGGGTGCACTTCCAGCATATCCGCCACCCGCTGGTCGGTGACACCGTGTACCGCCGCGGCACGCGCCACGGCCTGTCGTTCCCGCGCCAGGCGTTGCACGCCGCGGAATTGTCTTTGGTTCACCCGACGACCAATCAGGTGTTGACCTGGAAATCGGCCCTGCCGCGCGACATGAAGAAGCTGGTCGGCCAGCTGCGCCACGATGATCGAGCCTGACTGGCCGGCCCCGCCGGGCGTGCGCGCGCTCGTCACCACGCGTGCCGAGGGCGACAGGGGCGGCACCGCACTTCGGGCGCGATTGCCTTTGGAGCCGGTCTGGATGATCCAGGTTCATGGCAACCGGGTGCTGCAAGCAGAAAAAGCGTCTCCCCATGAAAAAGCAGATGCATCCTTCACTCGCGTCCATGGCGTCGTGTGCGCGGTGAAGATCGCCGACTGCATGCCGGTGCTGTTTGCGGACGACGACGGTTCGGTGGTCGGCATCGCCCATGCCGGGTGGCGCGGGCTTGCCGCTGGCGTGCTCGAGA
The DNA here is from genome assembly GCA_036394595.1 of Burkholderiales bacterium. GTDB lineage: Bacteria > Pseudomonadota > Gammaproteobacteria > Burkholderiales > SG8-39 > SCGC-AG-212-J23. The sequence continues at coordinate 63,105 of DASWEU010000121.1, forward strand.
ACACGATCAAGGCGATGCGCGTCTCGCCGCAGCATCTGATGGCCTGGCTCGGGCCGGCGATCGGGCCGCGGGTATATGAGGTGGGCGAGGACGTGCGGGCGGCCTACGCGGGGCACGAGTACGCCTTTGCCGTCACGCGCGCCGGGCACTGGAACCTCGATCTCTACGCGGTGGCGCGCCAGCGCTTGCTGGCGGCGGGGATGCGGAACCTGTTTGGCGGCTCCTTCTGCACCTATACCGACCAGGAGCGCTTCTTTTCTTTCCGGCGCGACCGCGACGCGCGGCGCATGGCCGCGGCCATCTGGCTCACGTAGAATCCCCACCCCCATGACCGCGACCCTCGGCTGGATCCTCGCCGCGAGCTTTGCCGGCGGCGCGCTTTCCGTGATGCTCGCCGCGTTCTCGCTTTACCTGCGCGCGTCCTGGTTGCCGATGCTGGTGTCCTACGCCATCGGCGCGCTGCTCGGCGCCGCGTTCCTCGAGATCATCCCCCACGCGTTCGAGAAGGGCGACCCGCGCGAGGCTGCCTCGGCCATCCTGGCGGGCATCTTCGGTTTCTTCGTGCTGGAAAAGCTGCTGCTGTGGCGCCACTGCCATACGGAGAATTGCGAGGTGCACGACCAGCACGCTCAGCCGCACGACCACGGCCGCAGCGGCTTGCTGATCGTGGTGGGCGACACGGTGCACAACTTCGTCGACGGGCTGCTGATCGCGGCCGCGTTCCTGCAGAGCGTCGAGCTCGGCGTAATTGCCGCCGTCGCCATCATTGCGCACGAGATCCCGCAGGAGGTGGGCGACTTCCTCATCCTGCTGCACTCGGGCTACTCGCGCGGCCGGGCGCTGGCGTTGAACCTGCTCTCGTCGATGGCGACGCTGGTCGGCGGCCTGCTCGGCTACTTCGCGCTGCAGGCCGTGGCGCGCTGGGAGCAGACGCTGCTCGGCGTGGTCGCGGCGAGCATGATCTACATCGCGGTGGCCGACCTGATCCCGGGCCTGCACCGCCGGCCGGAGCTGCGCGACACGGGCTTCCAGGCGCTCCTGATCGCACTCGGCATCGGGACGATCTGGATGACCGGGACGCTGCTCCGGCACTAGATAAAATTCCTGTAGAACCAATACGTTAATACGCAATTGACGGCGTGTGTTGTGCGGCGCAAAATCGCGCGCGATGCAACAAAACACCCCCGAGCAACTGCTGGCCGCAATCACCCGGGCTGGTAACGACGTCACCCAGGGATGGATGCGCCTGATGGCGGCCGCACCAGACCTGCAGCGCACCTCGCAGCGCTACGCCGAGTTGCACGCGGCCTACGCCGAAACGCAAGCGAGGCTCTGGGCGGCGATGCTCGCCGGAGACAAGACTTCCGTGGTCGAGCCCGCGGTCGCGGACCGGCGCTTTTCCTCGCGCGAATGGAGCGACAACCCCTACTTCGACTACCTGCGGCAGTCCTACCTGCTCGCCTCGCGCCACGTCGAGGCGCTGCTGGAGAGCGCCGAGCTCGCGCCGGCGGAGAAGGAGCGCGCGCGCTTCGCGGCGCGCCAGTGGATCGACGCCATGTCGCCGGCGAATTTCGCCGCCACCAACCCGGCGGCGTTGCGCCAGGCGCTCGAGACGCAGGGCGAAAGCCTGACGCGCGGCCTCGCCAACCTGCTCGGCGACGCGCAGAAAGGCCGCCTCAGCCAATCGGACGAATCGGCTTTCGAGCTCGGCCGCAATCTCGGCGTCACGCCGGGCGAGGTCGTGTACGAGAACGATCTGATCCAGTTGATCCAGTACCGGCCCTCGACGCCGCGCGTCGCGTCGCGGCCGCTGGTGATCGTGCCGCCTTGCATTAACAAGTTCTACGTCCTCGACCTGCAGCCGGAGAATTCCTTCGCGCGCTATGCGGTCGAGCGCGGGCACACCGTGTTCATGGTCTCCTGGCGCAATGTCGGCGCGGAGCAGGGCCATCTCGGCTGGGACGATTACCTCGAAGAGGGGGTCCTCAAAGCATTGGAAATTTCGCGGGAGATTACCGGTGCCGACCGCGTAAACGCCCTCGGCTTCTGCGTCGGCGGCACGCTGCTCGGCGCGGCGCTGGCGGTACTTTCACACCGCAATCATTCTTTTGTCTCCAGCGCGACATTCCTCGCGACCATGCTCGACTTCTCCGACACCGGCGCCATCGGCTTGTTCGTCGACGAGGCCTCGGTCGCCGCGCGCGAGGCCGCCATCGGCCGCGCCGGCATCTTTCCCGGCTCCGACCTCGCCTTCGTCTTTTCCAGCCTGCGCGCCAACGACCTGATCTGGCCCTACGTGGTCAACAACTACCTGCTCGGCGAGGCGCCCGGCGCCTTCGACATCCTCTACTGGAATGCGGACAGCACCAACCTGCCGGGACCGATGTACTGCTACTACCTGCGCCACACCTATCTCGAAAACCGGCTGCGCGAGCCCGGCGCGCTGGTGAACTGCGGCGCGCCGGTCGACCTCGGCAGCATCGAGGCGCCGGTGTTCGTGCTTGCCACGCGCGAGGACCACATCGTGCCCTGGCGCTCGGCCTACCGGACACTGGGCCTGGTCGGCTCGCGCAGCAAGACCTTCGTGCTCGGCGCGAGCGGGCACATTGCCGGCGTGGTGAATCCTGCTTCCAAGAATAAGCGCAGTTTCTGGGTCAATCAGGACTCTTTTTCCTCAGGGGATGATTGGCTTGAAAAAGCGACTGAACACCGCGGCAGCTGGTGGCCGGTGTGGGCCGACTGGCTCGCGCAGCACGCTGGCGCAGAGCGCGACGCGCCTTCAACGCCTGGCAATCGCCGGTACGCAGCCATCGAAGCGGCGCCCGGCCGCTACGTCAAAGAACGAATCCACTAGGAGAAAGTCATGGAAGATATTTTCATCGTCGGAGCGGTGCGCACCCCGATCGGCAAGTTCGGCGGCACGCTCGCGAAGACGCCCGCCCAGGAGCTCGGCGCGCTGGTGATCCGCAGGGTACTCGAGCGGGCCGGCGTCGCCCCCGAGCAGGTCTCGGAAGTGATCTTCGGCCAGGTGCTGGCCGCGGGCAGCGGGCAGAACCCGGCGCGCCAGGCGGCGATCAAGGCGGGATTGCCCGACATGATCCCGGCCATGACCATCAACAAGGTGTGCGGCTCCGGCCTCAAGGCGGCGATGCTTGGCGCGCAATCGATCGCCCACGGCGACGCCGATATCGTGGTGGCCGGCGGGCAGGAATCGATGAGCCTCTCGCCGCACGCGCTGATGGGCTCGCGCGACGGCTTTCGCATGGGCGACGCCAAGCTGGTCGACACCATGATCATCGACGGCCTGTGGGACGTCTACAACCAGTACCACATGGGCGTGACGGCGGAAAACGTGGCCAAGGAATACGCCGTGACACGCGACGAGCAGGACGCGTTCGCGGTGGCGAGCCAGAACAAGACCGAAGCGGCGCAGAAGGCGGGCCGCTTCAAGGACGAGATCGTCACCGTCGAGATCGCCTCGCGCAAGGGACCGGTGATGTTCGCCGACGACGAGTTTCCGCGCCATGGCACGACGCTCGAGGCGATGCAGGGCCTCAAGCCCGCCTTCGACAAGAACGGCACGGTCACGGCGGGCAACGCGTCGGGAATCAATGACGGCGCCGCTGCCGTTGTTCTTGCCTCCACAAAAAAGGTCAAGGAGTTGGGTTTGAAGCCGATCGCGCGCATCAAGGCCTTCGCTTCCGCCGGGGTCGATCCGAAGTACATGGGGATGGGGCCGGTGCCGGCCTCCAAGCGTTGCCTCGCCCGCGCCGGCTGGGAGCCTAAGGACCTCGACCTGCTGGAGATCAACGAAGCCTTCGCCGCGCAGGCGATCGCGGTGAACCGCCAGATGGGCTGGGATACGAAAAAGGTCAACGTCAACGGCGGCGCGATCGCGCTCGGCCATCCGATCGGCGCCTCGGGCTGCCGCATCCTGGTCACGCTGCTGCATGAAATGCAGAAGCGCGACGCCAGGAAGGGCCTGGCGTCGCTGTGCATCGGCGGCGGCATGGGCGTGGCGCTGGCGGTGGAACGATGAGCGCGGTGATCGAAAAACAGAAAAGCGCCGGGACGACGGAGCGGAAGGCGGCGACGCGCATCGCTTTCGTCTCCGGCGGCATGGGCGGCATCGGCACGGCGATCTGCCGGCGCCTCGGCGCGGCGGGCCACACGGTGGTGGCGGGCTGCCTGCCCGGCTACGAGAAAAAGGCCGCATGGCTGGAAGCGATGCGCCGCGACGGGCTGCGCGTGCACGCCGCCGAGGGCGACGTCGCGGCGTTCGACAGCTGCGCCGAGATGTTCTACCACGTGCATTCGGTGGTCGGCCCGGTCGACATCCTGATCAACAACGCCGGCATCACGCGCGACGCCGTGTTCAAGCGCATGACGGAAAACGACTGGATGGCGGTGATCAACACCAACCTGAACAGCGTGTTCAACGTCACGCGCCAGGTCATCGACGGCATGAGCGAGCGCGGCTGGGGCCGCGTGGTCAACATCTCCTCGGTGAATGCCATCAAGGGCCAGTTCGGCCAGACCAACTATTCCGCCGCCAAGGCCGGCATGGCGGGATTTTCCAAGGCGCTGGCGCAGGAAGTGGTGAAGAAGGGCGTCACCGTCAATACGGTGTCGCCCGGCTATGTCGAGACCGAGCTGGTGATGGCGATCCGCAAGGAAGTGCGCGACCAGATCATCGCCTCGATCCCGATGGGGCGGCTGGCGAAACCGGAGGAAGTCGCCGCGGTAGTGGCGTTCCTCGTCTCCGAGGAGGCGGGCTACATCACCGGCGCCAACATCTCGGTCAACGGCGGCATGCACATGATGTAGACTTTTTCCCCTTTCGAGGGAAAAAGGGCGGGAGGAGGCGAATGGCGACCAAGAAAATCGCCGTGGTGACCGGCGGCATGGGCGGTCTGGGCGAGACGATCAGCACCAAGATGGCGGACGCGGGCTACCGCGTGGTGGTGACCTATTCGCCGTCGAACACCAAGTACAAGTCGTGGCTGGAGGAGATGAAGGCGCGCAATTATTCGTTCTCCGCCTATCCGGTGGACGTCGTCGACTACGACGCCTGCGCGCGCCAGTGCGCGGCGATCCACGCCGACTGCGGCCCGATCGACATCCTGGTGAACAACGCCGGCATCACGCGCGACATGACGTTCAAGAAGATGACCAAGGGTGACTGGGACGCGGTGATGCGCACCAACCTCGATTCCTGCTTCAACATGACCAAGCAGGTGATGGACGGCATGGTGGAGCGCGCCTGGGGGCGCGTGATCAACGTCTCCTCGGTCAACGGCCAGAAGGGCGCCTTCGGCCAGACCAATTACTCGGCGGCCAAGGCCGGCATCCACGGCTTCACCAAGGCGCTGGCGCTGGAGGTGGCGCGCAAGGGCGTGACCATCAACACCATCTCGCCGGGCTACATCGGCACCAAGATGGTCACCGCGATACCGAAGGAAATTCTCGATTCCAAAATCCTGCCGCAGATCCCGACCGGGCGCCTGGGCAAGCCCGACGAGGTGGCGGGATTGATCATTTACCTCTGCTCGGATGAAGCGGCCTTCGTGACGGGAGCCAACATCTCCATCAACGGCGGCCAGCACATGTATTAAGGAGTAAACTGCATGGCTGCCAACCCCGAAGCGAAGATGGACAACCCCCTGCGCCTGATCAAGAAGTACCCGAACCGCCGTCTCTACGACACCAAGACGTCGAGCTACATCACGCTCGCCGACGTCAAGCAGATGGTGCTGAAGCAGGAGGAGTTCCAGGTGGTCGACGCCAAGAGCGGCGACGACCTGACGCGCGCGATCCTGCTGCAGATCATCCTCGAGGAGGAGTCGGGCAGCGTGCCGATGTTTTCCTCCGACCTGCTGTCGCAGATGATCCGCTCCTACGGCAGCGCCATGCAGGGCTTCATGGGCTCCTACCTGGAGAAGAACGTCGACGCCTTCCAGCAGATGCAGAAGGCGCTGCAGGAGCAGGCGAGCCGCGTCTACGGCGACAACTCGCGCGCGCCGCAGGAGATGTGGACGCAATTCATGAGCCTGCAGGGGCCGGCGATGCAGAGCATGATGAAGGCCTACATGGAGCAGAGCCAGAAGATGCTGGCGCAGTTCCAGGACCAGGTGCAGAACCAGGCGCGCACCATGTTCACCGGCATGAACTTCCCCGGTTTCCCCGCTGGCAGCCAGAACAAGAACGACCCCGACAAGCCCTAGGATCGGCTTCGTTTCGCTGGGCTGTCCCAAGGCGCTCGTCGACAGCGAGCGCATCCTCACGCAACTGCGCGCCGAGGGTTATGCCGCGGCGCCGACGCACGCCGGCGCCGACCTGGTGATCGTCAACACCTGCGGCTTCATCGACGCCGCGGTGCAGGAATCGCTCGACGCCATCGGCGAGGCGCTGGCGGAGAACGGCAAGGTGATCGTCACGGGTTGCCTCGGTGTCAAACAGGACGTCATCAGGAACGCACATCCGAAGGTCCTCGCGATCACGGGCCCGCATGACACCCCGGCGGTCATGACCGCAGTCCACGCGCACCTGCCCAAGCCGCATGACCCCTATACGGATTTGATCGGGGTAAAGCTTACCCCGCCGCATTACGCCTATCTGAAAATATCGGAAGGCTGCAACCACCGCTGCACGTTTTGCATCATTCCCTCGATGCGCGGCGACCTGGTGTCGCGGCCGATCGGTGAAGTGATGCAGGAAGCCGAGAACCTGGTGAAGGCGGGCGTCAAGGAGCTGCTCGTCATCTCGCAGGACACCAGCGCCTACGGGGTGGATGTGAAATACAGGACCGGCTTTTCAAAAGGTCGGCCCGTGAAAACCCGCATGCAAGACCTGTGCGAAGAGCTCGGCAGGCTCGGCGTCTGGGTCCGGCTGCATTACGTTTACCCGTATCCGCACGTCGATGACGTCATTCCCCTGATGGCCGAGGGAAAAATCCTTCCCTATCTCGACGTGCCGTTCCAGCATGCGAGCCCGCGGATCCTGAAGCTGATGAAGCGGCCCGCGAGCGCCGAGAAAGTCCTGCAACGGCTGGAAAGCTGGAGACAGATCTGCCCCGAGATCGCCGTGCGCAGCACCTTTATTGTCGGCTTCCCCGGCGAATCCGAAGCAGAATTTCAGGAAATGCTGGATTTTCTCGACGCAGCCCAGCTCGATCGCGTTGGCTGCTTCGAGTATTCGCCGGTCGACGGGGCGGCGGCGAACGCCTTGCCCGGGCATGTGCCGGATGACGTCAAGGCCGTCAGAAAAGAGAAATTCATGAAAGTGCAGGAAAAGATCAGCGCGAATCGCCTGCAGCGCAAAATCGGAAAGACAATCCGGGTGATTGTCGACGCGCCCGGCGTCGGCCGCTCGACTGCCGATGCGCCGGAGATCGATGGCGTGGTCAGCTTCAAGGGCGGCAAGCCGGGCGAGTTTGCCGAGGTCCTGATCCAGCGCGCCAGCGCGCACGATTTGCACGGGAGGCTGCAATGAGCAACCAGGTGGTCGTCGTTTCCGGAGCCCGCACCGCCATCGGCGACTACGGCATGGCCCTGAAGGATTTCCCGGCGACGAAACTCGGCGCCATCGCCATCAAGGAAGCCGTCGCCCGGGCAAAAATCGACCCGGCGACGGTCGGCCACGTCGTCATGGGCAGCGTGATCCACGGCGAGGCGAGGGACATGTACCTGTCGCGTGTGGCTGCGGTCGACGCGGGCATCCCGGTTGGCACGCCGGCGCTGACCGTGAACCGGCTGTGTGGCTCGGGGCTGCAGGCCATCGTCTCGGCGAGCCAGCACCTGATGCTCGGCGATTGCGACGTGGCGGTGGCCGGCGGTGCCGAGAGCATGAGCCGCGCCGCCTATTTCCTGCCTGCTGGCCGCTGGGGCCAGCGCATGGGCGACGCCGCGGCGGTCGATGCCATGACTGGTGCGCTGCACGACCCCTTTGGCAATGGCCACATGGGCGTGACCGCCGAGAACATCGCCGCCAAGTACGGCTTCACGCGCGAGCAGCAGGATGCTTTTTCGGTTGAATCACATCGGCGGGCCGCCAAGGCGATTGAAAATAAATTCTTCGAAAAGCAAATCATTCCGATCGAGCTGAAGACGCGCAAGGGCGTCGAGCAATTCGTGACCGATGAGCATGTACGCAAGGATGTCAGCGCGGCCGACATGGCGAGGCTCAAGGCCGTATTCAAGAAAGACGGCAGCGTGACCGCCGGCAACGCCTCGGGCCTCAACGACGCCGGCGCCGCGATTGTTTTGACTTCTTCTTCTTTTGCAGAGAAAAATAAACTCAAGCCGATGGCGCGGCTTGTCGCCTACGCGCACGCAGGCGTCGAGCCGCAGCTGATGGGCCTGGGGCCGATCCCGGCGGTGAAGCGCGTGTTCGAAAAATCCGGCCTCAAGCCCGCCGACATGGACGTGGTGGAGTCGAACGAGGCCTTCGCCGTGCAGGCGATGGCGGTGACCAAGGACCTCGGGCTCGATCCGGCGAAGGTGAATCCCAACGGCGGCGCGGTAGCGCTCGGCCACCCGATCGGCGCCACCGGCTGCATCCTGACGGTCAAGGCGCTCTACGAGCTCGAGCGCACGCAGAAGCGCTACGCGCTGGTCACCATGTGCATCGGCGGCGGACAGGGCATCGCCGCCATCTTCGAGAGACTTACTTGAGGTTCTTCAGGTTCATCGCGACCATCTCCAGCTGCATGGTGATGGCGCGATGCTCGGGCAGTTCCTGAAGGGCAGTGAGAGAGGCCACCACCGCGGTGCCGAGCTGCTTGGAGGACATGTTGTCGAGGTAGGCGAAGCGGGCGGCCAGCTCCGCCATGCCGTGGGACTCGGCGTAGGTACGGACCTGGACCAGGCGCTGCTCGATGCCGGCCCGGTCGAGGTTGGTGGGCCAGCGCAGCGTTTCGTTCTCGGACACCATGATCGCGGGCGTATTGTCGGTGAGTTCTGGCCCGCTTGAGCAATCATTTGTCAGGTCGCATTTCCACTACACTCGCCCGGAAATGGAACTGACGCTGCCCATCACGCTGGCGGTGCTCGGGGCGGCGCTGCTGCACGCCGGCTGGAACGCGCTCCTCAAGGGAGCGGCCGACAAGCAGCTCGACACGGTGGCGATCTCGGTCGGCGCGGGACTGGTCGGCCTGCTGGTGGCCGTCTGGCTGCCGTTTCCGGCGCGCGCCTCCTGGCCCTGGCTCGCCGCCTCGGCGGCGGTGCACATCCTGTACTTCGTGTTCCTCGCCGGCGCCTACCGCTGGGGCGACCTGTCCTACGCCTATCCCATCATGCGCGGCGGCGGCCCGGTGATCGTGGCGCTCGCCGGGGCGGCGGTATTCGGCGAGGCGCTGGGCGTGTTCGCCACGGCGGGCATTGCCCTGGTATGCGCCGGCATCATCGCCTTCGCCGCCGGCAAGGCCGATCGGCGCGCCACCCTCTTTGCCCTGGGCAACGCCGTGGTGATCGCCGCCTATACGCTGATCGATGCCAAGGGCGCGCGTGCCTCCGAAAGCCCGGTGGCCTACACCATGTGGTTCTTCGTTGCCAACGCGCTCGCCATCTACGCCTGGGCCGGCCTGCGGCGCGGCGCGGCGGTGCCGCGCTACCTGGCAGGCAACTGGCCGCGCCTGCTGATCGGCGCGGTGCTCACCACCGGCGCCTACGCCATCGCGCTCTGGGCGATGACGCGCGCGCCGGTCGCGCTGGTGGCCGTGCTGCGCGAGACATCGGTCGTCTTCGCCGCCTTCATAGGCGCCCTGTTCCTGAAGGAGAAATTGACGCGCCGGCGGCTGCTCGCCACCGGCGTGGTGCTGCTGGGTCTCGCGGCACTGCGGCTTTAGGCGGGCTGCAACCGGCCGTCGAGGTAGCGCACGCGGTCGCCGGCGTGCCACACCGGCTGCACGTCGCTCGACAGGGTCTTGGTCGAGCCGTCGTCCAGGCGCACGCTGATCTCCCAGCGCTTCGTGGCGGTCGCGTCCTTCTCGATATTGTGGCCGGCGACCGCGCCGCCCGCGGCGCCGAGCACCGTCAGCAATTTGCGGCCGCCGCCGCTGCCGAACTGGCTGCCGAGCAGGCCGCCCAGAATGCCGCCGGTGACGGCGCCGCCGCCCTTGGCTTCGCCGGGCACGGCGACTTCGCGTACCGACTCGACCACGCCAGTGGTACCGGGCTGCGGCACCTGTGCTTGCGGTGCGGGTGGCGGCGGCGCGACAGGCTGTGGCGCTTGCGCGAGCTTCTGCGGCTTGCGTCGCGCGGCGGCCTTCGGTTCGGCGACGGGTTCCGGCGCAGCGGGCACGGCAGCTGGTTCAGCCTGCGTCATCGCATCTTTGGCGGGTGCAACGGCGTCGGACGAGCCTTTCGAAAGCGGCAGCAGGCCGGTCACGGCGGCCACGCCGACGGCCGAAAAGAGGATTACCGCAACGGCAGCGGTGACGAGCAGTGGATGGAGGCGATTCGAATGCATGGCGTCGATCTCCTT